>NZ_JBVIKC010000109.1:0-1196 GCF_055581065.1 Streptomyces sp. NPDC031479 | reverse complement strand
TTGCCCGAACCGGCGCTCGGCTTCGCCGAACCACCGCCGGGCTTCGCCGAAGCCTCGCCCGGCTCCGCCGAAGCCGTCTCGCCCGTCTTCGGCGAGTTCGTCGCGCTCGGCTGCACCGAGGTCTGGGAGGCGCCCGATACGTCGGCCCCGCTCGGCTCGCATGCCGTGGACGCGAGCATCAGCGCACCGAGGACGGCCGCGGCCGCCGCCTTCCTGATTACCTTGCTTTCCCTGGTCAACAGAACCCCCTGTGTGATGTTCTTCGCTGTACACGACCTGTACGCACGCCAGGATTCGGCGGGTTGCATGCGGATCGGAAAAGTTTTGGGACCGGGGGCGGTATGACGGAGGACGAGTTCGACGCGTTCTACGCGTCGGCGTTCCCACGGATCGTCGGCCAGGTGTACTCCTTCACCGGTGACCTCGGTCAGGCCCAGGACGTTGTTCAGGAAGCCTTCGTACGTGCCTGGGACCGGCGGCGTGACATCCTTGCCACCGAGGCGCCCGAAGCCTGGATCCGCACCGTCGCGATGCGCCTCGCGGTCAGCCACTGGCGGCGGGCGCGGCGGTGGCTGGAGCTGGTACGCCGCACCCCGCCACCCGATCACGCCCCTGGACCCGGTCCCGAGCACGTCGCCCTTGTCGCGGCGCTGCGGCAGCTCCCGGAGCCCCAGCGCCTGGCGATAGTGCTGCACCACCTGTGTGACCTCAGTGTGGAGCAGGTAGCCTCCGAGACCGGCGCACCGACCGGTACGGTCAAGGCCCGCCTGTCACGTGGCCGGGCAGCCCTCGCCAAGCTGCTGCCTGCCAGTGAGGTCGGTGTAGTGGGCGGAAGTGGCGAGGAGAAGGAGGAAGACCGTGGCCGATGACCTGTCCTCCGCCCTGCGCGAGCTGGCCGACAACGCCGCATGCCCCGCACCCACGACGGGTGCGGAGGTCCGGCGCCGGGCCGTTTCCCGGCGCCGTCGCCGGCACTCCGCCCTCGCGGGAGGCACCGTCGCAGTGGTCGCAGCCCTCGCGTTCACCCTGACCACGGCCCTCGGTGGCCCGGAGCCCCACCAGAACCCCGCACCACCCCCCGCCGCCTCCCTCACTGCGCCCACGGCCGATGCTGCCTCGCCCGCTGCGCCCACCGCCAGTGTGCCCTCGTCCACCGAGCCCTCCCCCACTGCGCCAACCCTCGCCGGTCCAACCCC
>NZ_JBVIKC010000108.1:0-1390 GCF_055581065.1 Streptomyces sp. NPDC031479 | reverse complement strand
CTAGTAGTGCTTTGTTAGCCGGTCTTGTCACCTTGGGTGTTCGGTAGTTCGCTGGCGGTATGAGGGCTGGGGAGCTTGCGATGGTGCGGGGCCGGTTGGAGGAGTTCTCTTCCGAGGTGTTCGTGCCATTGGTACGGCGGGACTGGCTGGAGAAGGGCCGGCTCTATCTGCGGGGCCTGTTGCTGGACGGCCGACGTAAGTCGATGCAGCCGATGGCTGAACGCCTGGGTGTCGATCACCAGCGGCTGCAGCAGTTCATGACGTCCTCGACCTGGTCGGTCGATCAGGTGCGGGCCCGGCTGGCGTGGCGGGCCGTGCGGGTGGTCCGCCCGCAGGTGTGGGTGGTGGACGATACCGGCTTCCCCAAGGACGGCACCGCCTCACCCGGGGTGGCCCGGCAGTACTCGGGCACCCTGGGCAAGGTCGGCAACTGCCAGATCGGAGTCAGTGTCCACGCCGCCACGGACACGGCGTCGTGCCCGCTGTCCTGGCGGTTGTTCCTGCCGCAGTCGTGGGACGGACCCGAAGCGGAGGCACGCCGGACCGCCTGCCGGATCCCCGAGAGCGAGCACCACCGCCCGAAGTGGCAGCTGGCGCTGGACATGCTGGACGAGCTGTCCGGGATCGGCCTGCGGCCCGCCGTGCTGGTCGCGGACACCGGCTACGGCGCGAACGCCGACTTCCGCCACGGCCTGGAAGACCGCCGCCTGGCCTATGTCTTGCAGGTCAAGGCCGAGATGACCGCGCATGGCGAGGAAGCGGTGCCGCATCAGCCCACCTACTCGGGGCTCGGCCCCAGGCCTCTGCCCCGCTACCGCACCCGGCCGCTCTCCTTACGCGAGCACGTGCTGGCCGCCGGACGCCGCCAGGGCCGGGCCGTGGCTTGGCGCAAGGGCTCGAAAGCGGCGATGAGCTCGCACTTCGTACTGCTGCGGGTCCGCCTCGCGGGGCGGCGGCCCAAGCCTGCCGAGGACGGCACGATCCCGCTGGTCTGGCTGATCGCGCAGTGGCCCGAGGGTGAGGCCGAGCCGGTGAAGTACTGGATCTCGAACCTGCCCGCGGACATTCCCGCGAAGGACCTGGTCCGGCTCGCGAAGTCTCGCTGGCGGATCGAGCACGACTACCGCGAACTGAAAACCTGCCTCGGGCTGGACCACTTCGAGGGCCGCTCTTTCAACGGCTGGCACAGGCACGTCACCCTCGTCACCGCCGCCCACCTGTTCCTGACCGAGCAGCGGACCTGCCCAAAAGCCCCTGCCAGGGCCTGACCCTCTACCAGGCCCTGGACCTCCTCCAACACCTGCTGGCCACCTTGACCGGAACCTGCCCCACCTGCCGGCAAACCGTCCCATGGCAGCCCTACGACACCACCTAACAAAGCCCTACTAGT
>NZ_JBVIKC010000107.1:0-1422 GCF_055581065.1 Streptomyces sp. NPDC031479 | reverse complement strand
CGCCTGGGAAGCCGTAGAACGCGCCGGCATCGACCCCACCACCCTCCGCGGCACCCGCACCGGCGTCTTCACCGGCATCATGTACAACGACTACGGTTCACGGCTGACCACCGCCCCGGAGGAGCTGGACGGGTACCTGCGCAACGGCAGCTACGGCAGCGTGGCCTCGGGCCGGATCTCGTACACGCTGGGGCTGGAAGGGCCCGCGATCAGCGTCGACACGGCCTGCTCCTCCTCCCTCGTGGCCGTCCACCTGGCGGCCCAGGCACTGCGCAACGGGGAGTGCGGACTGGCCCTGGCCGGCGGCGTGACCGTCATGGCGACACCCAACACCCTCATCGAGTTCAGCCGCCAGCGCGGCCTGTCGGAGGACGGCCGGTGCAAGGCCTTCTCCGCGGACGCGGACGGAACGGGATTCTCCGAAGGTACGGGGCTACTGCTGCTGGAGAGGCTCTCCGACGCTCGGCGCAACGGTCACCAGGTCCTCGCGGTGATCAAGGGCAGTGCCGTCAACCAGGACGGCGCCAGCAACGGCCTCACCGCACCCAACGGCCCCGCCCAGGAACGCGTCATCCGCCAGGCCCTCGCCTCCGCCCGCCTCCAGCCGGCCGACGTGGACGCCGTGGAGGCGCACGGCACGGGCACCCGTCTCGGCGACCCCATCGAAGCCCAGGCCCTCCTCGCCACCTACGGCCAGAACCGCCCCACCGACCAGCCACTGCGCCTGGGCTCCCTCAAATCCAACATCGGCCACACCCAGGCCGCCGCAGGCGTCGCCGGCATCATCAAAATGGTCATGGCCATGCACCACGGCCTCCTCCCCAAAACCCTCCACGCCGACGAACCCAGCCCCCACATCGACTGGACCGCCGGAGCCGTCACCCTCCTCGACCGTGCAGCACCCTGGACCACTCCCGACGGCCGCCCGCGCCGTGCCGCTGTCTCCTCCTTCGGCATCAGCGGCACCAACGCCCACCTCATCCTGGAGGCGGCCGAGCCGGCCGCGGAGGGCGCCCGCCCGGAGGATGACAGGCCCGACACCGGCGGCCCGCTGCCGTGGGTGTTGTCGGCGCCCCACCCCGAGGCGCTACGGGAACAGGCGGCGCGACTGCGTGACATGGTCGCCACCGGGCCGGCACCGCGCCCGGCGGAAGTGGGCCGCTCGCTGGTGGTCACACGGACTTCCTTCGATCACCGTGCGGCGGTCGTGGCCGAGGACATCGACGGGTTCCTCGAAGGGCTCGACGCCCTCGCCCTCGGCGCCACACACCCCCGCCTCGTCCAGGCGAAGGCCACCGATCAGGGCCGCCTGGCCTTCATGTTCACGGGGCAGGGCAGCCAACGCCCCCGGATGGGCCACGAGCTCTACACCACCTACCCCGTCTACGCCCGGACCTTCGACACCATCTGCGAGGGAATGGA
>NZ_JBVIKC010000106.1:0-1854 GCF_055581065.1 Streptomyces sp. NPDC031479 | reverse complement strand
GAAGGCGGACGGGCCCGCCCCCGAGTGGAGTGAGCTCGTACGGCTGTATACCGATGGGCACGATCTGGTCGTGTCCTGGCCGGGACCGCTGCCCCAGCCGGTGATTTCCGGGCCGCGGGCCCTGTACGAGAACGTCCGCCCGGGTATAGACCTGGTGATGACCGCTCAGGACGGCGGCTACACGCATGTCCTGGTCGTGAAGGACAAGCAGGCCGCAGCCGACCCCTTGCTGCGCCAGTTGAACTACCGGCTTTCCTCTCCGGATCTGACGTTCCATCTGGACGAGTCGTCGAAGTCGGTCAGCGCGCAGGACGCGCAGGGCCAGGAGATCGCCGCCTCCCCGACCCCGTTCATGTGGGACTCGGCGGGCAAGGCCGCGGTCACCGAAGGTGAGCCGCAGGCGAAGCCCGCTCCCGAGGCCAAGGACCATCCCACCCTCGCCCTGTCCGGTCTCAACGGCGCCGAGGGCAACCACGCCAAGGCCGCAGGGGCTGCGCTGTCCGCGGAGAACGTGCTGACGGTGACTCCGAACGCGCAGCTGCTGAACGACGCCGACACCGTGTACCCGGTCTTCATCGACCCGTCGTTCAAGGGCCACAAGCAGAACTGGTCGACCTTCTACAAGACCGAGGGCGGCTCCAGCTTCTGGAACGGCCAGAACTACAACAGCGGCTCCGGCACCCCCGAGGCGCGCGTCGGCTACGAGTCGACCACCGGCGGCACCTCCCGCGCCGCGTTCATCTTCGACTTCGGCAGCCAGCTCTACGGCTCCCAGATCCGCACGGCGAACCTGCGCCTGCTGCAGACGTACTCCTGGGGCTGTGACCCAAGGGCCTTCGACGTCTACCACACCCCGCTGATCACCAGCTCCAGCACCTGGAACAACACCGACACCGACACGTTCTGGGGCAAGCGCATCGCCGGCACGTCCACCGGCCACGGCTACAACAGCTCCTGCCCCGACGCCTGGGTCGGCATCGACATCAAGCCCACCGTCGAGGAAGGCGCCCGCGGCGCCTGGCAGAACCTCACCCTGGGCCTGCGCTCCCCGAACGAGAGCGACGCGAGCTACTGGAAGAAGTTCCAGGCCAACGGCGAGAGCGCCCCGTACATCGAGGTCGAGTACAACAAGGCCCCCGACGAGCCCACCGTCGCCGGCATGGACACCGTCCCCGGCGGCCTGTGCGTGACCGACGCCCCCTTCAACAAGGTCGGCAAGTCCGACGTCATGTTCGAGGTCCAGGGCCGCGACGGCGACGGCAACCTCAAGCAGATCCAGTTCAAGGTCTGGCGCACTGCCGACAGCCAGGCCGTCTTCGACCAGTGGATCTGGCCCGACAGCTACGGCGTCGCCCGCACCACCATCGGCTGGGAGTCCTTCACCGCCAACACCACCTACTCCTGGACCGCCACGGCCAACGACTGGGACGGCTCCACCTCCGCCGCCGGCCCCGCCGGCACCGACAAGCCCTGCACGTTCACCGTCGACCACTCCCAGCCGGTCAAACCCACGATCCGCTCCGAGGACTTCCCCGCACCCGGCCCCGACGGCGCCGAGTGGAGCAAGAACACCCTCGGCCCCGGCAAGATCACCGTCATCGCGGGCGGCACCAACCCGGCCGACATCCGCGAGTTCCAGTGGTCCCTCAACCACCCCGTCTACGACCAGAAGGCCGTCCCCGCCACCGGGCAGGACACCGTCACCGTCGACGTCAACCCCGACAACGCCGGACCGAACCTCTTCTACGTCCGCATCGTCAACAAGGCCGGCAACCTCTCCGACCCCTTCATCTACACCTTCTACGTCCGCCCCCGCCCCGGATCCGACGGCCCCGGCGACGTCACCGGCGACGG
>NZ_JBVIKC010000105.1:0-1869 GCF_055581065.1 Streptomyces sp. NPDC031479 | reverse complement strand
ACGATGTGACCGTCACCTCGCTTCAGGGTGATGCCCCGCTCCGCCAGGATCTTGTCGGCGTTCGGATAACCGAAGTCCTCGATCGCGTAACCAGGGCCTTCATCCGCGACGGAACCCATCGCCGAGGCGTTCACTCGGGCAGGAGCTCCGGAGATTCCGCCACCGACCGCGATCCATGCCAGGGCGCCCGCGCCCAGGGCCGCGCCAACAGCGCGGAGCATTTTCTTGTGTGCCTTCATTGGCTGCTATTCCAGTCCTTGCTTGATAGCGGCTTCAAGTCGGTGACAACTGACAGATTGCACTGCCGGGTCGTCCCGAGGTTTCATTCCGCACGGTGAAGACGAAAAATGGAGGCTGCCCTCGGCGGGGCGCCGAGGGCAGCCTCCATTTCTTTCGGTTGGTCAGGCCGTTCAGATCTTCCAGACCTGGTCGACATACCGGGAGTCGCAACCGACCTGCGTCAGGGGCGCTCCCCACTCCGGCGTGCGCCATGAGACGTACATGCACTTGTCGGTCAGCGAGTTCCGGATGGAGTAGCCGCCGCCGGCGACCGGCTCCAGCTTCCACACCTGGTCGGCGTACTCCGGGTGGCAGTCGTACTGCGTCACGGGCGCGCCGTCCTCAGGGGTGCGCCACGAGACCAGGAGGCAGCGGTTGTTGTACTGGTTGCGGATCTGGTAGCCGCCCGGGACCGGCTCCAGCTTCCAGAGCTGGTCGGCGTACTGCGGATCGCAGTCGACCTGCTGGGCCTGGGCGCCGTTGTCGGGGGTGCGCCAACCGACGTACGCGCAGCGGTTGCTCAGCGCGTTCTGGATCGAGGCGGTGGTGAAGCGGACGTCCCGCAGCCAGCCGGCGAGGTCGTCGGTGCGGGTGGAGATGGCGCCCGTACGGGTCTCGGTAGCGGGGGCGCCGAGGCAGCCACCCTGCCAGGAGCGGGAGTTGACGGCGACGATCTGGCCCGCGGAGTTCAGGAGTGGTCCGCCGGTGTCGCCCTTGCAGAGCACGTCCGTGCCCTTACCGGTGACGGAGAGCGTCGTGGATGTCGCGGAGTTGACGGTGAAGGTGGCGGTGTGGAGCTTGTCCGGCAGCCACTCGGACTTCGTACGGCCGAATCCGGCCGCGGTCAGGTCGGTACCGGCCGACGGGGCGGCGGTCGCGAGGGGGGCGGGTGCGATTCCGGTGACCGCGGTGGCAAGTCGTACGAGGGCAGCGTCCCGGTCGGTGCGCGGCGCGATCTCGATGACCTCGACCGCCTTGCCGTCGCTGAGCGTCGCGGTGGTCTTCAGGGCCGGCTCGCCGGCCGGGACCGGGGTGCCGGGGATGGTGGCGAAGCAGCTCGCGGCGGTGAGGACCCAGAAGCGGTCGACCAGAGTGCCGGTGCAGGCACGGGAGTTGGCCTCGTCGCCGAGGTTGAGCCGGACGGCGTAGGGTTGCGCGCCCGTGGCGGCCTCGGGGCCGGAGGCCGCGGCGGCGGGGGTCGCCGATATCAGGCCCGCCGACAGCACGGCGGAGGTGGCCAGCAGGCTGGAGATCCGCGCGGTGCGCGGACGGAGTGCGGACATGCGAGTTCCCTTCGCGGGCAGAGCGCGGGTGCGCGGGCATGGCCTCGCGGACGCCCGCAACGCGGTTCGGCCACTCGGCCGACGGGTTCACGGGAGTGCTGCCAGATAGGCGGTACGGGCGCCTTGCGACGGGTCCGTCGCCCGGCATGGGCGCCGGCATGAGGACGGATGCCTAGCGCGGGCGGCTCCGCTGCTACTTGGTGGTGCGGATCTCCATGAGCATGAAGTCGCGGCCCTGCTCGTCGGCGCTCTCGCCGACCGGCGTCCAGGCGTTCTTGTTCACGTCGAACTTCTTCTGCTCGGTACC
>NZ_JBVIKC010000104.1:0-2196 GCF_055581065.1 Streptomyces sp. NPDC031479 | reverse complement strand
GGTACCGAGCAGAAGAAGTTCGACGTGAACAAGAACGCCTGGACGCCGGTCGGCGAGAGCGCCGACGAGCAGGGCCGCGACTTCATGCTCATGGAAATCCGCACGGCAAAGTAATATCCGCGCCACACCGAGGTGCATATGCCTCGCCGAGATGAAGCCCCTTTCGTCACCTCGTCTCCGGTCTTTTGGCGACCGTGAAATCCGGCAGCGCGCACGGCGGTTCCACACGGCCGGTGAAGCAATCGAGACAGAGTTTCGGTCGGTTTCCCACCCACCTGCTCAACCGAAGGAACATGCATGTCCCTTTCTCGTTCGCGTACCACGCGAATCAGCAGCCTGCTCCTCTCCGCCACCGCGGTCTCGGCCGGCCTGATCACCGCAGTGCCCGCTTTCGCCGTGACCGGTCCCGAAGCCGCGGCCGGACAACTCGCCTCCGTGGTGAAGCTGAACATCGGCGACGAGGCGAACTCCCGCGCCTGCACCGGAATCCTGGTCGACCAGACATGGATCGCCACCGCTGCCAGCTGTTTCGCCGCCACCCCCGGTACGCCGGTTCCGGCCGGCAAGCCCGCGCTGAAGAGCACCGCCACCCTCAGTGACGGCAAGGCCGTCGAGGTCGTCGACCTGGCACCCCGTACCGACCGCGACCTGGTCCTCGCCCGCCTCGCGACCCCGGCCGCCGGCATCGCGGGCATCAAGCGCGCCACCGCCGCCCCGGCCGCCGGAGCGGAGCTGACCGCGGCCGGGTTCGGCCGTACGAAGTCCGACTGGGTGCCGGGCAAACTCCACACCGGCACCTTCACGCTCGACACCACCGACGCCGCCACGTACAGCATCACCGGCAAGGGCGCCGACGCGCTCTGCAAGGGCGACACCGGCGGCCCGCTCCTCAACGCCTCCGGCGAGCTCATCGGCATCAACTCCCGCTCCTGGCAGGGTGGTTGCCTGGGCGCACCGGCGACGGAGACCCGTACGGGCGCCATTACCGCGCGCATCGACGACCTCACCGACTGGGTGCAGGGGGTGCGGGCTCTGACGTCCGGCTGGAAGGCCGAGACCCTCGTGCAGGCCGATTCGACGCTGTACCAGGGCATCAGGCTGAACGACGGCTCCTGGACCGGCTTCACCGACGTCCAGTCCAAAGCGGGGAACATCGGCGGCGTACGCACGGCTGCCGTCGCCGGCATCGACCGCGACACCCACGTGGTGGCGCTGGGCGGCGACGGACGCCTTCATCACACCATCCGCAAGGCGGACGGAACGTGGGGCGTCTTCGGCGACGTCAACGCCGCGGCCAGCAGCCTGAGTGGCATCACCCAGGTCTCCACGGTGTCCATCGGCACCGACCTCCACGTCGTGGCCATCGCGGGCGGCAAGGTGTTCCACACCGTGCGCAACGCCGCCGGCAATTGGACCCCGTTCGGGGACCTCGCCGGCGCGGTCGGTCCCATCGGCGCCGTCACGTCGGTGGCCACCGCCAGCGCCGGGGGCCAGCTGCAGCTCGTCGCCGTCAGCGGCGGCAAGGCCTTCCACACCGTCCGCGCCACCACCGGCCACTGGACCGGCTGGGGCGACGTGGCCGGTGTCGCCGGTACCACCGGCTCCATCAGCTCCGTGGCCATGGCCGGTGCGGGCGGCGACGCGCACATCGTCATCGCCACCGAGAACGGCACCAGGCAGTACCACTCCGTCCGCTACGGCAACGGCACGTGGGCGCCGTTCGGTGACCTGCGGGACTACCTCGGCGCCGTGACGGCCAAGTCCGTCGCCGCCGGCACGGTGGACGGAGAGCTCCAGGTAGCCGTGACCACCACCGACAACCGGATCGTGCACACGATCCGCCACACCGACCGCACCTGGGGCCCGACCGCGCCGGTCACCGCCCGAGGCGTCACCGGAACCCTCGGCTCCATCTCCCTCGCTGGCACCCTCTGACACCCGGGCCGACCCCCCGTGACGCCTCCGGCGCCGCAGGGGGCCGCCTGCGGCCGCGCAGTGCAACCCGAAGGAACCTCCATGCCCGTTTCCCGCCCGCGCCCGGCGCGGATCTCCGGCCTGCTCGTCACCGCCATTGCGGTCTCCGCAGGCCTGATCACCTCGGCTCCCGCTCTGGCGGTGTCCGGCCCCGAGGCCGCCGCCGGCCAGCTCCCGAACGTCGTGAAGCTCAACCTCGGCGATGAGGCCGACTCCCGTGCG
>NZ_JBVIKC010000103.1:0-2475 GCF_055581065.1 Streptomyces sp. NPDC031479 | reverse complement strand
ACAACCTCTACAACCCCAACACCCCCACCACACCCCTCCCCACCTACCCCTTCCAACGCCAACGCCACTGGATCAACACCCCGGTGACGGTGGGGAACCTGGGGTCGGCCGGCCTCTCCGCGGCCGAACATCCGCTGCTGGGTGCGGCCGTGGAGCTCGCCGGCGAGGAGGGCCACCTGTTCACCGGGCGGCTGACGCCGACGAGGCAGCCGTGGCTCGCCGACCACGCCGTCCTCGGCACCCCGCTCCTCCCCGGCACGGCGATGCTGGAGCTGGCACTCGTAGCGGGCTCACGACTCGACGCGCCCGTGGTGCGGGACCTGACCCTGGAGGCGCCGCTCGCACTGCCGGACGGCGTGGCAGTGGACATCCAGCTCAGGGTGGGGAGCGCCGACACCGAGGGGACGCGGCCGGTGCGGCTGTACTCCCGCCGCGAGGGCGCCTCCGCATGGTCCCGGCACGCCAGTGGCACCCTCGCCCCCGCGACCCGGACCGCCGCGGGCGGGGGCATCGGGGCCACGTGGCCGCCCACGGGCGCGGTGGCCCTAGACCTCGACGGGGCGTACGAGCGCCTGGCTGATCACGGCTACGCGTACGGGCCCGCGTTCCAGGGGCTGCGCGCCGCGTGGCGGCTCGGCGACGAGACCTTCGCGGAGCTGTCCCTCCCCGGGGAGGCAGGGTCGGGCGACTTCGCGTTGCACCCGGCGCTGCTCGACTCCGCCCTGCACACCGTCGCTCTGGCGGGCCTCGGAGCGGCTCGCGGGGCGCAGCTGGTCCGGCTCCCCTTCGTCTGGTCCGATGTCGTCCTGCACGGCGGCGGCGCCACGCGCCTGCGGGCCCGGCTGGCTCCGGCGGCCGGGGACGACGACGTGGTGCTGACGGTGACCGACGTGTCCGGCCGGCCGGTGCTGTCCGCCGCGTCACTGACGGTGCGGGACGTGGATGCCGGTGCCCTCAGGGCCGGCCGCGGGCCGCACGACTCCCTGTTCCGCCTGGAGTGGTCGGCGGCCGCCCCGGCCCTCGACGCGGCTCCTGCCTCCGCGCCCCCGGTCGTGGTGCACCGCGTGGCGGCGACCGTCGGCGCGGGCGGGCCGGAGCAGCTCCGGGCTGTGCTCGGCGAGGCGCTCGGCGCGGTCCACGACCACCTCGCCGCTGCAGACCCGGATCAGCGGCTGGTCGTGGTCACCAGGAACGCGACCACGGCGGACGCGGTCGACCCGGTGGCCGCCGCGGTGTGGGGTCTGGTGCGTTCGGCCCAGGCCGAACACCCCGGCCGGTTCGTCCTCCTCGACATCGACGGCGACGACGACATCGACTGCGAGCCCTCCCCCGAAGCCCTGCACAGTGCCGTCACCACCGGCGAGACCCAACTCTCCTTGCGGGGAGGTCAGTTCCTGGTTCCCCGCCTGACGAAGGCCGGGGAAGCAGAGGGCTCGATCCCGGCCCTGGCCCCCGAGGGGACGGTGCTGATCACCGGGGGCACCGGAACGCTCGGCGCCCTCCTGGCCCGCCACCTCGTCACCGAACACGGCGTACGCCACCTCCTCCTCACCAGCCGCCGCGGCCCCGCCGCCCAAGGCGCCGACACCCTCACGGCCGAACTCACCGCGCTCGGGGCCGGGGTCACGGTGGCCGCGTGCGACGTCTCGGACCGGGAGGCGCTGAGCGCCCTGCTCGCCACCGTCCCCGCGGACCACCCCCTCACGGCGGTCGTGCACACCGCGGGCACCACCCACGACACCACCATCGAAACCCTCACCCCCCACGACCTCCACACCGTCCTCCACCCCAAAACCGACGCCGCCCACCACCTCCACGAACTCACCCGGAACACAAACCTCACCGCATTCGTCCTCTACTCCTCCATCGCCGGCACCCTCGGCACCCCCGGACAGGCCAACTACGCCGCCGCCAACACCTACCTCGACGCCCTCGCCACCCACCGACACGCCCAAGGCCTCCCCGCCACCTCCCTCGCCTGGGGACTCTGGGACGTGGCCGGCGGCATGGCGAGCGCTCTGGACGCGGGTGACCTCACCCGGCTGGGGCGGCTGGGCATCGCGCCGTTCGACGCCCGGGAGGGACTCGCCCTCTTCGACGCGGCCCTCCGTTCGCGGGACGCGGTACTCGTGCCCGCCCGGCTGGACACGGTCTCGCTCCGCGGTCAAGCGGAGCACGCCCCGGCCGTTCTACGGGGCTTCGTACGGACCCCGGCCGTCCGGCCGACCGGCCGAACCGGCTCCTCGCTGGAGCGGGACCTGGCCGGGCTCACGGAGGAGCAGCGCCAGACCAGGCTGGAGGAACTGGTCCGGGACGCGGCCGGCGGCGTACTCGGTTACAGCGCGGGGCAATCCGTGCAGGCGGAGGCCGAGTTCCACCGGCTCGGTTTCGATTCGCTGATGGTCGTGGAACTGCGCAACCGCCTGAACGCGGCCACCGGACTCCGTCTGTCCAGCACCGTCGCCTTCGACCACC
>NZ_JBVIKC010000102.1:0-2635 GCF_055581065.1 Streptomyces sp. NPDC031479 | reverse complement strand
AACTCACCGCGGCCGGGTACGGCCGCACCAAGACCGAGTGGGTACCGGACAAGCTCCACACCGGCATCTTCACCCTCAACTCCACCACGTCCACCACCCTCGCCATCACCGGCAAGGGCACCGACGTCCTGTGCAAGGGCGACACCGGCGGACCGCTCCTCAACGCCTCCGGCCAGCTCACCGCCATCAACTCCCGCTCCTGGCAGGGCCGCTGCCTCGGCACCCCCGCGACCGAGACCCGCACGGGCGCCACCTCCACCCGCACCGACGACCTCACCCAATGGATCAGGACCACGACCTACCGCGCTCCGGCGACGTCCAGCGACTTCAACGGTGACGGCAAGACCGACCTCGCCCTCACCGGCGGCCAGGGCTGGACCTGCCTGCCGGTGGCGATGTCCAAGGGCGACGCCACGTTCAACGTCTCCTGCAATGCTCCCGGCATGGACTGGGGCAACTGGGCGGCGACGCCGAACGTGAAGGTCGTCAAGGGCGACTTCAACGGCGACGGCAAGACCGACCTCGCCCTCACCGGCGGCGGCCCGGACTGGAACTGCCTGCCGGTGGCGATGTCCAAGGGCGACGGCAGCTTCAACGTCTCCTGCAACGCTCCCGGCATGGACTGGGGCTACTGGGCCGCGACGCCGAACGTCAAGGTCATGTCCGGTGACCTCAACGGCGACGGCAAGACCGACCTCGCCCTCACCGGCGGCCCGGACTGGAACTGCCTGCCCGTCGCGATGTCCAAGGGCGACGGCAGCTTCAACGTCTCCTGCAACGCTCCCGGCCTGTCCTGGGGTGGCTGGGCAGCTGAGACCGGCGTGAAGGTCGTCTCCGGTGACCTCAACGGCGACGGCAAGACCGACCTCGCCCTCACCGGCGGCCCGGGCTGGACCTGCCTGCCGGTGGCGATGTCGAAGGGCGACGGCAGCTTCAACGTCTCCTGCAACGCTCCCGGCATGGACTGGGGTGGCTGGGCCGCGACGCCGAACGTCAAGGTCATGTCCGGTGACCTCAACGGCGACGGCAAAACCGACCTCGCCCTCACCGGCGGCCCGGACTGGAACTGCCTGCCCGTCGCGATGTCCAAGGGCGACGGCAGCTTCAACGTCTCCTGCAACGCTCCCGGCCTGTCCTGGGGTGGCTGGGCAGCTGAGACCGGCGTGAAGGTCGTCTAGTTGGCACACCGACACACCGATGAGGAGGCCGCCCCTCGGCTTGCCGAGGGGCGGCCTCCGGTACGACCGCGAACGAGGGGACGCTACGTGCTACGGAAGCTGGATCGCGTTCCAGTCCCAGCCTGCGCCGGCGGGGACGGTAGTGCTGGAAGTGAAGGGCTGGATGTGACCGGCGCCGTCCGCGAGGCCGGTGAACATCTTGATCGAGCCGTCGCCGAAGCGGTACATCATCGCGAGGTCGGTGCGGCGGTCCCCGTTGAAGTCACCCGAAACGACCTTCATGGAGGCACGGTCCCAGCTGCTGGCGGGGACGGTATAGCCGACCGTGAAGTCGCCGAAACCACCACCGGTGTTGCCGAGAGCCGTGTAGAAGCCAATCGAGCTGTCGGCGTGGTGATAGGTCATGATCGCGTCGGCTCGGCCGTCACCGTTGGCGTCGCCGGCGTGGAGCTGGATCGCGTTCCAGTCCCAGCCTGCGCCGGCGGGGACGGTGGTGCTGGAAGTGAAGGGCTGGATGTGACCGGCGCCGTCCGCGAGGCCGGTGAACATCTTGATCGAGCCGTCGCCGAAGCGGTACATCATCGCGAGGTCGGTGCGGCGGTCCCCGTTGAAGTCACCCGAAACGACCTTCATGGAGGCACGGTCCCAGCTGCTGGCGGGGACGGTATAGCCGACCGTGAAGTCGCCGAAACCACCACCGGTGTTGCCGAGAGCCGTGTAGAAGCCAATCGAGCTGTCGGCGTGGTGATAGGTCATGATCGCGTCGGCTCGGCCGTCACCGTTGGCGTCGCCGGCGTGGAGCTCGATGGCGTTCCAGTCCCAGCCTGCGCCGGCGGGGACGGTGGTGCTGGAAGTGAAGGGCTGGATGTGACCGGCGCCGTCCGCGAGGCCGGTGAACATCTTGATCGAGCCGTCGCCGAAGCGGTACATCATCGCGAGGTCGGTGCGGCGGTCCCCGTTGAAGTCACCCGAAACGACCTTCATGGAGGCACGGTCCCAGCTGCTGGCGGGGACGGTATAGCCGACCGTGAAGTCGCCGAAACCACCACCGGTGTTGCCGAGGGCCGTGTAGAAGCCAATCGAGCTGTCGGCGTGGTAGTAGGTCATTACGGCGTCCGACCGGCCGTCACCGTTCAGATCGTTCTGCACGCCAGGGCGGACCGTGTCCTGTATCCACTGGGTGAGGTCGTCGGTGCGGGTGGAGGTGGCGCCCGTGCGGGTCTCGGTCGCGGGGGTGCCGAGGCAGCCGCCCTGCCAGGAGCGGGAGTTGATGGCGGTGAGCTTGCCGGAGGCGTTGAGGAGCGGTCCGCCGGTGTCGCCCTTGCACAGGACGTCGGTGCCCTTGCCGGTGATCGCGAGGGCGGTGGACGTGGTGGAGTTGAGGGTGAAGATGCCGGTGTGGAGCTTGTCCGGTACCCACTCGGTCTTGGTGCGGCCGTACCCGGCCGCGGTGAGTT
>NZ_JBVIKC010000101.1:0-2901 GCF_055581065.1 Streptomyces sp. NPDC031479 | reverse complement strand
GGGGGGACCCTGTGGGAGAGTAGGACGCCGCCGAACAATCATTGTGGGAAAGCCCCGCACCTTATGGTGCGGGGCTTTTCTGCGTTTACGGGCCGGTAGTCCGTTCGCTCCAGGCGGGCGCTCACGGCATCGATCCCAATGTTCCGACCCGGCCCCCGGGACCGGTGTCAGGGTCGTTCTCGGTGGCGACCAGGCCGGCGGCGCCGTCGGCGACGTCCACGGCGTGATCGCAGAGGAGCAGGCGTGCCAGTGCCTGGCGGGTGAATCCGGCACGGTCGCCGTCGTAAGGGGTCGTCTCAGTCGCCCTGAGAGCCTTGCAGGCCGTATCCGCTGTGGGTACTCGATTTCCACCGGGCACCGACCGCCGGCAGTTCGGGTGGGACCATCAGCCTGTCTCCGGTCAGGCACGGGGCACCCAGGACCGGAGGATCCGGAGAATCCCATGACCATGTCTCATCGCTGGCGTCTGCTGGGCTCTGCCTCTGACGGCTACTCCGGTGCGGAAGCCCGGTCGTTGCTCGTACGCAGGCTGGACTGGGCGAGCCAGGAGACGTGGTTCGACGACGGCCGGGGCCGCCTGCTGTCCGTGGTCACCAACGGCGAGCGCGCGATGGTCGCCCTGGTGGACGGAGAGGGCGATCCCGGGGAGCACCTGGTCGATCCGCGGGCCGAGGGCGTCTCGGGCGGATACTTGCTGTCCAACGGGCAGATCGACACGTACTCCGACAGGGAGACCGTCCCCTTCCCCGTGGCCTGCCGGGCCGTGGAGCACTTCATCGAGCACGACGCGTGGCCCCACGACGTGGTGGTGGGTCGCTGTCCCTGAAGCCGGGGACCAGGACGGCCCCGTCAGTGGGTGGACTCGCGGCGGAGCAACCGCGGCCGAGCCGGCTCAGGGCGTATTCACCGTTCGGGGCGACGTGCAGGTGCGCAGGCCCCGGGCCATCGCGGCCGTCGACGCGGATCACGGCGAGCCGCTGGTCGGCCGGCTCGGTGATCCGGTGCTGGCGGAACATCTCCCGGCGCGGCTCGCTCGGGTCGTCACCGTTGACGCTTCCGACCTCGAGGCGACTCGCGGCCCTGCCGACGGACGCGGCGGCGGGGAGCGGGCCGAGGTCCTGGTGGACCGGTTCTCGTGGGGGCTGGACGGTTCTGCGGCGGCCGAGGAGGTGATCGAGGAGGCGATCGACGTGCTTCGGCCGTCCGCCCCCGCGCTCGTACCCCACCGCACAACTCCGTTACGCCCGGCCGCTGTTCGGTCTGGGACCGCTACCCGAAGATCCGCGGCGGGCTCGTGAGGAGTTCCCCGCCGGGGCCGAAGCGAGGCCGGCGGGGCGGGGCACCTTCTGTACCGGGAGCTGGGCATCGCTCTGCTCCGCCGGTCCTCCCACCTTCGGGGCTCGGGCCGCAGGCGGCAGCGGCGGCACTGCCCTCGCCGGCGAACCGCCTCCCGGATCCGAAATGGACCCACTCTGCGAGGCCGCCGGCTTGACCGCCCGCGATCTGGAGCTGACCTGGCTGCACACCTCCTCTGAAGACGCCCGCGCGGGCCCCGCGACGGCCAGGCGGGTCCGGCCCGTCCCTCGGCTGGGGGTGGGGAAGGGTGTGCGTCATGCAGGGGAGCCGGGTACGGATGCCCGTCGTGTGCGGTCCTGCGCGGCGATGGCTGCGGCGACCTCCTTGATGGCGCCGCGAACCAGGTCACCGTAGGAGCCCGAGCCGGCGGCAGTCGTCGGCGAGGTTCAGGTGCGGGGAGGGATGGAAGCCGGCGCTGTGCAGACCGGCGTGGTGTTTCTGGGCGGGTGGCTCGGTCACCGCGTCGGCGGCGTCCAGGGCCCGGATGTCCCAGGCCAGGGGTTGGGCGGGGCCTTCGTAGAGGTCTGCGAGGTCGTGCGCGAGGGAGAAGCGGTGCAGGGGGTCGCCGGTCACGCCGATCGTGGACCACAGGGCCAGGAGCTTCCGGCGGGCGGAGGGAATGTCACCGGCCCGGCTTCCGGTGACGGCCTGGCCGATGGCGGCCAGGGTCGGGTCGGGGTCGGCGTGAGAGGTGGTCATGGGGTGTTCCTCATCGTCCTGCGCGGGTGGGGGAGGGTCACCGATCGGCATGCCGGGCCGGCGCCGAGCCGCTGTTCGATCAGGGGTTCCGGCGGCAGGTTCAGCTACTCCGCCGGTAGGCACCGGGGGCCGGTCGCCCGCCTCTGCGGCGGGTGTCGTGACGGTCCAGGTCGCTGCCGGATCCCAGTGGGCTGCGTGGAGGGCGGCCGAGACGGCCGGGTCGTCGACTGCCGCTACCCAGCCGGTGGTGCTGCCGGGGGTGGGCCCGGGACGGGTTACCGAGATCGGCCCGGGAAATCGACGGGTTCGCCGCCGGTAACCGGCTCGTCGACCGCTGGAGGGTGCGGGCGCGGCCGCCGAGGGGGTTCGGGCACCGGGCGCGTTGCCGGCTTCGGCGCCGGTATCCGGTCCGCTCGGACACGCCGCGGCCCTTCCCCTGGTCCCCGGGCCCCTGGCGGCTCGGCACGCGGTGTTCGAGCACGGGCAGGTCACCGGCCTGGCCTCGGCGGTACGGGCGGGCGGATCGTCCTCGCGGCGCACCTGAAGTACCGCTCCGTTCCGTGGAGCGACCACAGGCACGGTGACTGCCCGGCACGTGTGCAGACGAGGGCACCCGTTACCCCTCGCCCGCCGTTTTGACACCCCACAGGCAGGGTTGTAGAGTCAAACGGTTGCCTCGAACCGGACAGGTTCGGCGACTCCCACCCAACAAGGCATCAAACACCTGTCGGGTGCACTCGATTCTTCATTCGGAATCTGAAGCCGGGAAATCCGGTGGAAAACTTCTGATAGAGTCGGAACCGCCGGAAAGGGAAAGCGCGAAAGCGCAGAACCTCGAAAGCACCG
>NZ_JBVIKC010000100.1:0-3232 GCF_055581065.1 Streptomyces sp. NPDC031479 | reverse complement strand
CTGTTCTTGCGTTTCCGACTCTATCAGACTCTTTCGTGTCCGATTTTCCTCGGTGCTTTCGAGGTTCTGCGCTTTCGCGCTTTCCCTTTCCGGCGGTTCCGACTCTATCAGAAGTTTTCCACCGGATTTCCCGGCTTCAGATTCCTGATCGGAGAGTCGATTGCGCCCCATTGGAATTGCATTCCTTGGGGGCGAGAGAGATTTTAAACCATCACTGCCGAACTTGTCCAGTTCGAGGCAACCGTTCGAATCTACCTCCCCACAGCCACCGTGTCAACAGTGTTTGCGGGACGACGAGGAGACTAGCAGCTCAGCGGGCTCGTACGCACATCACGCCGCAGTGGGCAGGGTCGCCGTACGGTCCGCTTCCTCTACATCGCCCGCGTCGCCCTCGCGGGAGGCTCGCCCGCCCAGGACGAAGACGTAGACCAGGAAGGCCGCCTCGGCTGCGACGCCGATGCCGATGCGGGCCCAGGTCGGGAGGCCCGACGGGGTCACGAAGCCCTCGATCAGGCCCGACAGGAAGAGGACCACCGCCAGGCCGATGGCCATGCCCAGGGCCGCCCGGCCCTGTTCGGCCAGGGCAGTGCGCCGTGTGCGGGGGCCCGGGTCGATGACCGTCCAGCCCAGCCGGAGCCCCGTGCCCGCGGCGACGAAGACCGCGGTCAGTTCGAGGAGGCCGTGCGGGAGGATCAGGCCGAGGAAGACGTCGAGGCGGCCGGCCGAGCTCATCAGGCCGATGCCGACGCCCAGGTTCGCCATGTTCAGGAAGAGGATCCAGAGGACCGGCAGCCCCAGGAAGGCTCCCAGGACCAGGCAGACCGCGGCGGCCTGGGCGTTGTTCGTCCAGACCTGGGCGGCGAACGAGGCCGCCGGGTGGCTGGAGTAGTACGTCTCGTACCCGCCGCCCGGCCTGGTCAGCTCCTTGAGGTGGTCGGGGGCGGCGATCGCGCCCTGGACCTCGGGGTGGGTCGCTATCCACCAGCCGATGAGGATCCCGAGCGCCGTGGAGAGCAGCGCCGTTGGTATCCACCAGCGGCGGCTGCGGTACACGGCAGCCGGGAAGCCCGCGGTGAAGAAGCGGGCCGCGTCGCGCCAGCTCGCGCGGCGGGTGCCGGTCACGGTGGCGCGGGCGCGCGCGACGAGCTGGGTGAGCCGGCCCGTCAGCATCGGGTCGGGGGCGCTCGACTGGATCAGGGAGAGGTGGGTGGAGGTGCGCTGGTAGAGCGCGACGAGCTCGTCCGCCTCCGCTCCCGTGAGGTGCCGGCCACGGCCGAGGAGCTGCTCCAGGCGGGCCCATTGCGCCTGGTGGGCGGCCACGAAGACGTCGAGATCCATCCGGTTTCCGCTCCCCTGCCCCTGACCACACGGTTCGGCCTACTGCTCCTGCGGCCAGCTTGGCAGACTGGAGCGCACAGGGGCGGGTCAGGTCGGGGAAAGGTGCAGCGGTGAGCGATCTCGTGACGGGGGACGCGGTCGTCCTGGGTCTGCGGTCGGCGCGGTTGCCGAGCCGGGCCCTGGCCGTCCTGCTGGACCTGTTCGTGTACGTCGGCGGCTACCTGCTCGTCACGTTCGCGCTGTTCTTCGCGACGGCCTCGCTGGACGACGCCGCGCAGGCGGCGGTGTCGGTGGCGAGCCTCCTGCTGGTGCTGGTCGGTGTGCCGATCGCGGTCGAGACGCTGAGCCACGGGCGGTCGCTGGGGAAGCTGGCCTGCGGACTGCGGGTGGTCCGCGAGGACGGCGGTCCGATCCGCTTCCGGCACGCGCTCGTGCGGGGGGCCATGGGGGTCGTGGAACTGCTGATGACCTTCGGGACCATCGCCTGCATCGCCTCGCTGGTCTCGGAGCGCGGGCGGCGGCTCGGTGACGTGTTCGCGGGGACGCTGGTGATCCGGGAACGGGTGCCCGGCGCCCGGGTCATGCCGGTGCCGCCTCCACCGCCCTGGCTGGCCGGGCGGTTCACCGGGCTGGACCTGTCGGCGGTGCCGGAGGGGCTGTGGCTGGCGATCCGGCAGTACCTGACCCGGATGAACCAGCTGGACCCGCACACGGGTGCCGCGATGGCGGCCCGGCTCGCGGACGACGTGGTGGCCCGGACCGGGACTCCGCCGCCGGCCGGGGTGACGGCCGCCGCGTTCCTGATGGCGGTGGTGCACGAGCGGCAGACCCGCGACGCGGCGAGGGCCTTCGCCGTCCAGGTCCCGCATGGGCCCGGGCCGGTGGCCGCGCCGGTGGCCGGTCCGGTCTCCGGGCCGATGCCCGCGCCGGTGGCCGGCCCCGTGGCGCCGCCCGCCGTTCCCCTGGCCCCCGCGCCGACGCCGGCTCCCGCTCCCGCTCCCGCTCCCGCCGAGGCTCCCGTACGGCGGACCGGGTTCGCTCCGCCCGGCTAGAACCCCGGGTCCGGGTCGGCGTCGTCGCCCTCGGGGAAGGCGGACGGCGGGGTCTCCAGGTGTTCGAGTTCGATGCCGGGCGCCGCGAGGACGACGTCCCCGGCGATGTGGACCGTGTGCACCTCGCCGGTGTCGAGCGCGGTGACCCGGTACTCGTCCACCACGAGCGGGCCGCTGTCCGTCGGGTGCTCCGCGCGGGACACCAGGGCCCAGGCCTGGTCGACCGTACGGGCCGCGAGCACCGGGTCGGTGAGGGCGAGCAGGCGGACGCGGGTCGCGGGGGCGCCGGGCGCGAGCCGCAGCAGGCGGGCCGTGGCGATGAGGAAGGCCGGGGAGGTGCCGGTGAATCCGGGGGCCCGGACGTTGCCCTCGGTGGCCTCGGTGCCGGTGGGGTCGGTGCGGACCCAGGTGACGCCGTCGACGGCGGCGCCGCGGACCTGCCAGCCGGCCGCGTTCAGTTCGAGGCGGATGGGGCGGCCCAGGGCGTCCACGGCCAGGTCGACCGAGCCGCGGTGGCCGCCGTCCGGGTGGGTCAGCTGGGCGACGTAGCGCCATCCCGAGGGGCCGGGGGCGCAGTGGAAGTGCTCCTCGCCGAGGGGGGTGTGGTCGTGCGGGTCGTGGAGCGAGTAGCGGCCGCGGGGCATGGGGCTGGGTCCTTGCGTGCGTACGGAGGATGCGTACGGAGGTACGGGGCAGGCCCCCGGCGGAGTGCCGGGGGCCTGGCTCGGTGCTGTGGATCCGTGGGGATCAGTAGCGGTAGTGGTCGGGCTTGTACGGGCCCTCGACCTCGACGCCGATGTAGGCGGCCTGCTCCGGGCGCAGGGTGGTGAGCTTGACGCCGA
>NZ_JBVIKC010000099.1:0-3997 GCF_055581065.1 Streptomyces sp. NPDC031479 | reverse complement strand
AGCTCCACCACCTCCACACCCGACGCCGACAACACACCCACCAAGTCCGCACCCGCCACCGCCGACACCACCAACCACCGCCCCGACAGGACGGCGGCGTCCACGGGGGTGGGTTCCCAGACCGCCCGGTAGCGCCAGGAGTCGACGGTGGAGCGCTGCCGGCGTCCCGACCGCCAGGCCGTGAGGACGGGCAGGGTGGTTTCCAGGGCGGTCAGCGCCGCTCCCTCGGCGCCGAGTTCCCCGGAGAGGGCCGGCAGGTCGGCGCGTTCGACGGCCTCCCAGAAGGCCGACTCGGCCGGGTCGGACCCGGCGTTCCGCCCGGTGCCGGGGCGCGGCCAGTACCGGCGGCGCTGGAAGGCGTAGGTGGGCAGGTCGACGTGGGCGGGGCCGGCGTCGGCGAAGGCGGGCGACCAGTCGACGGCGACGCCGCGCACGTGGGCCTCGGCCAGGGAGAGCAGGAAGCGTCCCGGTCCGCCGTCCCGGCGGCGCAGCGAGCCGACGGCGCAGTCCCCGAGGCCCTGGATCAGCACCGGGTGGGGGCTGCTCTCGACGAACACGCCGAATCCCTGCTCGCGCAGGGCGTGCGTGGACTCCTCGAAGCGCACGGTCCGGCGGGCGTTGCGGTACCAGTACTCGGCGTCCAGTCCGGCGGTGTCCTGCCAGTCGGCGGTGACCGTGGAGAAGAAGGGCACGTCCGCCGGGCGCGGGGCGAGGTCCGCGAGGAGGGTGAGGAGTTCGTCGCGGATCTCCTCGACGTGGGCGGAGTGGGAGGCGTAGTCGACGGCGATGCGACGGGCTCCCTCGGTCCCGGCGAGCAGCGCGTCGAGGGCTTCGGGGTCGCCCGAGACGACGACCGAGCGGGGGCCGTTCTCGGCGGCGATGGACAGGCGCTCGTCGAGGCCGGCCGCCACCTCCTCGCGGGGCAGCGGGACGGACACCATGCCGCCTCGGCCGGAGAGTGCGAGCAGGGCCTTGCTGCGCAGGGCCACCACCCGTGCCCCGTCGTCGAGGGAGAGGCCGCCCGCGACGCAGGCCGCGGCGATCTCGCCCTGCGAGTGTCCGAGGACGGCCGCCGGTTCGACTCCGTAGGAGCGCCAGAGCGCGGCGAGGGAGACCATCACGGCCCACAGCGCGGGCTGTACCACGTCGACGCGGGCGAGGGCGGCCTCGTCGGTGAGGACGTCGCGCAGCGACCAGTCGACGAAGGCGGACAGGGCCTGCTCGCACTGGTCCATCCGGTCGGCGAAGACGGGGCTGGTGGCGAGCAGCTCCGTGGCCATGCCCGTCCACTGGGAGCCCTGGCCGGGGAAGACGAAGACGGCCTTGGTCCGTCCGTCCGGTGCCCGGCCCTCGACGAGACCGGCGGCCGCCGCGCCGTCGGCCAGCGCCGCCAGTGCGGTGTCGAAGGCGACGGGGCCGTCGGCGACGAGGACGGCGCGGTGGTCGAAGGTGGCGCGCGTGAGGGCCAGGGACCGGCCGATCCCGGCCGGGTCGTGGCCGGGGCGGGCGGCCAGGAAGGCGCGCAGTTCGCCGGCCTGGGCCCGCAGGGCGTCGGCGGACTTGCCGGACAGCACCCACGGCAGGGCGGTGGAGGCCGCGGGGGTTGCCGGGACGGCCGGAGTGGGCTCGGCGGCGGGGGCGGGCTCGGCGGCGGGTTCCTCAAGGATGACGTGGGCGTTGGTGCCGCTCATGCCGAACGAGGACACTCCGGCGCGGCGCGGCTGCCCGTCGGCCGGCTGCCAGTCGAGGTTCTCCGTGAGCAGTCGTACGGCGCCGGCCGACCAGTCGACCTGGGGCGTGGGCCCGTCGACATGGAGGGTGCGGGGCAGGACGCCGTTGCGGATGGCCTGGACCATTTTGATGATGCCGGCGACGCCGGCCGCCGCCTGGGTGTGGCCGATGTTGGATTTGACGGAGCCGAGGCGCAGCGGCCGGTCGGCCGGCCGGTTCTGCCCGTACGTGGCCAGCAGCGCCTGCGCCTCGATCGGGTCGCCGAGGGTGGTGCCGGTGCCGTGGGCCTCCACGGCGTCGACCTGGTCGGCCGTCAGGCGGGCGTTGGCGAGGGCCTGGCGCAGCACGCGGCGCTGGGAGGGGCCGTTGGGGGCGGTGAGGCCGTTGGAGGCGCCGTCCTGGTTGACCGCGGAGCCGCGGACCACCGCGAGGACCCGGTGGCCGTTGCGGCGGGCGTCGGAGAGCCGTTCCAGTACGAGGACTCCCGCGCCCTCGCCCCAGCCGGTGCCGTCGGCGGCGGCGGCGAAGGGCTTGCAGCGGCCGTCGGGGGCCAGGCCCCGCTGGCGGCTGAACTCGGTGAAGGTGGTCGGGCTGGCCATGACCGTCACTCCGGCGGCGAGCGCGAGCGTGCACTCCTGCTGGCGCAGGGCCTGGGCGGCGAGGTGCAGGGCGACGAGGGAGGAGGAGCAGGCGGTGTCGACGGTGACGGCGGGCCCTTCGAAACCGAACTCGTACGAGATCCGGCCGGACAGCACGCTGGTGGCGTTCCCGGTGGCCAGGTAGCCGTCGACCTCCTCGGGACCGCCCACGAGGACCGTGCCGTAGTCGGTGCCGTTGGTGCCGACGAACACGCCCGTGCGGCTGCCGCGCAGGGTGTCCGGCGCGATCGCGGCGCGCTCCAGGGCCTCCCAGGAGGTCTCCAGCAGCAGGCGCTGCTGGGGGTCCATGGCGAGGGCCTCGCGCGGGGAGATGGCGAAGAAGCCGGCGTCGAAGTCGGCGGCGCCGTCGACGAACGCGCCTTCGCGGACGTACGAGGAGCCGGGCCGGTCCGGGTCCTCGTCGAACAGCTCCTCCAGGTCCCAGCCCCGGTCGGTGGGGAACGGCGA
The DNA here is from genome assembly GCF_055581065.1 of Streptomyces sp. NPDC031479. Lineage (NCBI taxonomy): Bacteria > Bacillati > Actinomycetota > Actinomycetes > Kitasatosporales > Streptomycetaceae > Streptomyces > Streptomyces sp. NPDC031479. The sequence continues at coordinate 1,160 of NZ_JBVIKC010000099.1, read as the reverse complement.
CACCGCGTCACGGCCGGCGGCGACCAGGTCCCACAGGCCCTCGGGGGAGCGGACGCCACCGGGGAAGCGGCAGCTCATCGCGACGATGGCGATGGGCTCGCGGGCCGCTTCGGCGAGCCGCCGGTTCTGTTCGCGCAGCCGCTCGGCCTCCTTGAGGGAGTTCCGGAGCGCGGCCACGAGCTTCGCGTCGGGCGTCGCCGTGCCGGATGTCGTCACTGCTTCGGGCGTAACCATGTGTCAGCTCCTCACTTCCCGGACCGTCAGGAGTCCGTGTTGTCCATGGCGAGACGGATCAGGGCGTCGGTGTCCATCGCGTCGATGTCCTCCGGGGCCGTGTCGTCCGGGTCGGCCGCCGCGTCCTGCGCGGCGGCCCCTTCGAGGCCCGCGAGGTCCAGGAGCACCTCCAGCAGGCCGGCCTCTCTGATCCGGGAGAGCGGCATCGAGGCGAGCGCCCGGCGGATCCGGTCCTCCTCCGGGTCGGCCCCGCCGAGGTCCCCGCACATTTCGGTGAGCAGGTAGGAGGCGAGGGCGGCCGGGTTGGGGTGGTCGAAGACGACGGTGGCGGGCAGGGTCAGGCCGGTGACCCGGCCGAGCCGGTTGCGCAGTTCGACCGCCGTCAGGGAGTCGAAGCCGATGCCCTTGAAGGGCTGTTCGGCGTCCACGCGCTGCGGTGATCCGTGGCCGAGTACGGCGGCCACCTGGGTACGGACCAGGTCGAGCAGTACGTCGCTGCGCTCGGCGGCGGCCGGCAGGGCCGCCAGTCGTGCGGCGAGGCCGGCGTCGGCGCCGTCCGGTTCGACGGGACGGACGGCTTCCGGGATGCCGGCGAGGAGCGGGCTCGGGCGGGCCGCGGTGAAGCCCGGCGCGAAGCGCTCCCAGTCGATGTCGATGACGGTCAGGGTGGCGTCGCCCCGGCCGAGGGCGCGGTCGACCGCGGCGAAGGCCGTGTCGGTGGCCAGTCCGGTCATGCCGGCGAGGCGCATGCGTTCGGCGACGGTCTCGTCCGCGGCCATGCCGTTGTCGGCCCAGGGGCCCCAGGCGATGGAGGTGGCGGGCAGTCCGTCACCGCGGCGCTGCTCGGCGAGGGCGTCCAGACAGGCGTTGGCCGCCGCGTAATTGCCCTGACCGGCACCACCGACCGTACCCGCGAACGAAGAGAA
>NZ_JBVIKC010000098.1:0-4340 GCF_055581065.1 Streptomyces sp. NPDC031479 | reverse complement strand
GTCCTGCCCCGGACCCTGCACGCCGACGAGCCCTCGCCGCACGTCGACTGGTCGGCCGGCGCGGTCAAACTCCTCACCGAACCGGTGGAATGGGCGGAGCACGGACGGCCGCGACGGGCGGGCGTCTCCTCCTTCGGCGTCAGCGGCACCAACGCGCACGTGGTCATCGAGCAGCCGGAGCAACCGCAGCCGCCGACCGGCGAGCCGGCGGCCTCGCCGGCTGAGGGTACGGCGACCACCGCCACGGCGGTCGCGTGGCCGCTGTCCGCCAAGGACCCGGCGGCCCTGCGCCGGCAGGCCGGACGCCTCCTGACGCACCTGACCGAACACCCGGACCTCGGCCCCGCCGACATCGGCCTGTCCCTTGCGTCCTCCAGAGCAGCACTGGACCTCCGGTCCGCGGTCGTCGGCACCGGCCGCGAAGAGCTGATGGCCGCCCTGGGTGCCCTCGCCGAGGGCCGCCCGGCGCCCGGCGCGCTCGTGCGCGGCGAGACGTCGACCGGCACGCCCGCGGGCGGACCCCGGACCGCGTTCCTGTTCTCGGGGCAGGGGAGCCAGCGGCTCGGAGCCGGACGCGAACTGTACGCGGCCTTCCCGGCCTTCGCCGAGGCCTTCGACGCCGCCTGCTCCGCACTCGACGCACACCTCGAACAGCCGGTCAAGGACGTGGTGTTCGGCGAGGACCCCGAACTCCTGCACCGGACGGCTCAGGCGCAGCCGGCGCTCTTCGCCGTCGAAGTGGCCCTGTTCCGGCTCGTGGAGTCGTGGGGCGTCCGTCCGGACTTCCTGGCGGGCCATTCGGTGGGCGAGTTCGCGGCGGCCCACGTGGCGGGCGTGCTCTCGCTCGAAGACGCCGCGGCGCTGGTGGCCGCGCGCGGGCGCCTCATGGAGGCGCTTCCCGACGGTGGAGCGATGGTGGCGGTACAGGCCTCGGAGGCCGAGGTACGGGACCTGCTGGCCGGGTACGAGGACCGTGCCGGCATCGCGGCGGTCAACGGCCCCTCCGCCGTGGTGGTTTCGGGTGACCGGGACGCGGTGGCGGCGGTCGTGGACCGTCTCGCGGCCGACGGCCGCAAGTCCAAGGCGCTCTCCGTGTCCCACGCCTTCCACTCCCCGCTGATGGACCCGATGCTCGCCGAGTTCCGGGCCGTCGTGGACGGTGTTTCCTTCGGAGCGCCGCGCCTGCCGCTCGTCTCCACCCTCACCGGCGCTCCGGCCACGGCGGAAGAGCTCTCCTCGACCGACTACTGGGTGCGCCACGTCCGCGAGGCCGTCCGCTTCGCCGACGCGGTGACCTGCCTCGCCGGCCTGGGCGTCCGTACCTTCCTGGAGGTCGGTCCGGGCGGTGTCCTGACGGCCATGGCCCAGGATTCCCTCGACGAGCAAGCGGTCACGGTTCCGCTCCTGCGGGCCGACCGCGCCGAGGACCTGGCCGTCACCACCGCCCTCGCCCACCTCCACGTCCACGGCGTACCCGTCGATTGGACGGCCGTCTACGCCGGGCGAAGCACCCGCAGTGTCGAACTGCCCACCTACGCCTTCCAGTACGAGCACTTCTGGCTCGACGCGCCCACCGCCCCCGGCGATGTCGCCGCGGCCGGCCTGACCGCCGCCGGACACGCCCTGTTCGGCGCGGCGGCCCTGCTGCCGGACGGCGCCGGCTCGCTGCTGACCGGTCGGCTGTCGCTGGCCACGCACCCCTGGCTGGCGGACCACGCGGTCTCCGGTGTGACGCTGCTGCCCGGAACCGCCTTCCTGGAGATGGCCGTACGGGCCGGCGACGAGCTCGACTGCGGTCGCGTCGACGAACTCACCCTGGCGGCGCCCCTGGTGCTCCCGGACCACGGTGCGGTCCAGGTACGGGTGGTGGTCGGAGCCGCCGACGAGGCGGACCGGCGTACGGTGCGGATCTACTCGCGTGCCGATGCGATCGACGGGGCCGCCGCGGAGCTGCCCTGGACCCGTCACGCCACGGGCTTCCTCGTCCCCGACACCGGCGCGACGTACGCGCCCGACGTCCCGGGCACGCCGGGGACGGCCGGGGCATGGCCGCCGGCCGACACCACCGCCGTCGACATCCACGACTGCTACGGGCGGCTGGCCGACGCCGGCTTCGCGTACGGGCCCGTGTTCCAGGGCCTGCGCGCGGTGTGGCGGCGGGGGGAGGACGAGCTCTTCGCCGAGGTCGGGCTGCCCGACGACACCTCCGTCGACGGGTTCGCCGTGCATCCCGCCCTCCTCGACGCCGCGCTGCACGCCATGATCGTGGGCGACTTCCCCGCGGCCGGGCACGACGGACGGTTGCCGTTCGCCTGGAGCGGTGTGAGCGTGCACGGAACCGGCGCCGAGACGCTGCGGGTCCGTCTGACCCGTGCCGGCTCCGCGGCGGACTCGGTCTGCCTGGAGGTCACCGACGGTCTGGGCCGGCCCGTGGCATCGGTCGACTCACTGACGCTGCGGGCGGTGACACCCGGGCAACTCGCCGAAGCGAGTGGTGGGCAGGGGGCTTCGACGCTCCGGGATTCACTCTTCCGGGTGGACTGGGAGCGCTGCGATCCGGCCCCGGGTGCGGAGCCCGTGGACGTGGTGGTGCGCGCGAGCCTGCCGGCTCCGGACGGGGCGCAGGCCCCGACGCCGCAGGCGGTGGCCGTCGTGGTCCCGGGCGACACCGACGGCAGTGCGGACACATCGGCCGCCGCAACCGCGCAGCGGGTGCTGGCCCTGCTCCAGGAGTGGCTGGCGGAACCCCGCTTCGCCGCATCGCGCCTGGTCATCGTGACGCGAGGGGCGGTGAACACCGGCACCGAAGCCGCCGGCGTGGACGCGGCGCAGGCCTCGGTATGGGGACTGGTGCGCTCGGCGCAGTCGGAGAACCCCGGCCGGTTCGTGCTGGTGGACGTCACGGGCGACACCGACACCGACACGGACGCCCTCGCCACCGCCCCGCTCGTCGCCGCGGTGGCCTCGGGCGAGCCTCAGGTGGCGGTCCGGGACGGCGCGCTGCTCGCTCCGCGGCTGACCCGGGTCGACGCCACGTCCACCGAACCTCCCGCCGATGCCGATGCCGATGCCGATGCCGACGGCACGGGTCGCCGTCCCGCCTTCTCGGCCGGCGGAACGGTCCTGGTGACCGGAGCCTCCGGTGCGCTGGGGCGCCTCGTCGCACGCCACCTGGTCACCGAGTACGGGGTGCGGCACCTGCTGCTGGCGAGCCGGCGGGGCCCGGACGCCGAGGGCGCGGCGGAGTTCGCCGAGGAGCTGGCGACGCTGGGCGCCGAGGCACGGACCGTCCGCTGCGACGTGGCGGACCGCACGGCGCTGGCCGAGCTGCTGGCGTCGGTACCGGCCGACCGGCCGCTGACCGGAGTGGTCCACGCTGCGGGCGTCACCGATGACGGGATCGTCCCCGCGCTCACCCCCGAGCGCGTCGACCGCGTCTTCCGCCCCAAGGCCGATGCCGCCCTCAACCTGCACGAGCTGACCCGCGACGCCGACCTCACCGCCTTCGTCCTCTTCTCCTCCGCCGCGGGCACCCTCGGCAGCGCGGGACAGGCCAACTACGCCGCCGCGAACTCCTACCTCGACGCCCTGGCCGAAGCCCGTCAGGCCGCCGGGCTGCCCGCCGTGTCGATCGCCTGGGGCCTGTGGGCGGAGACCAGCGCGCTCACGGCCGACCTGGCCGCCGCGGACCGGCGCAGGATCAGCCGGTCGGGGCTGATCGCGCTGGAGGCACAGGAGGGCCTCGCGCTGTTCGACGCCGCCTGCCGCTCCGCCCTCGCCACGGTGGTCCCCGTCCGCCTGGACACCACCGCGCTCCGGGCACAGGCCCGCGCCGGCGCCCTGCCCCCGCTGTTCCGGCAGCTCGTACGGGGCTCCGTACGGCGTACGCTGCACGACGCGCGGCAGAACGCGACGGGTTCCTCACCGGCCGACCGCATCGCGGCCCTGCCGCCCGCCGAGCGGTACGACGTCGTCCTCGGCATCGTCCGGACCCAGGCGGCCGCGGTGCTCGGCCACGCATCCGTCCGGTCGGTCGCGGTGGACCGGCAGTTCAGGGACCTCGGTTTCGACTCGCTCACCGCCGTCGAACTCCGCAACTCCCTCAACACGGCCACCGGCCTGCGGCTGCCCGCGACCCTCGTCTTCGACCACCCCACGCCCGAGGCGCTCACCCGCCACCTGCTCACCGAACTCGTCGGCACGCGGCCCGGAGCCCCGGAACACGCTCCGGCACCGGTCGTTTCCGCTGATGAGCCGATCGCGATCGTGGGGATGAGCTGCCGTTATCCGGGTGGGGTGCGGTCTCCGGAGGATCTGTGGCGGCTGGTCGTGGAGGGGGG
>NZ_JBVIKC010000097.1:0-5206 GCF_055581065.1 Streptomyces sp. NPDC031479 | reverse complement strand
CTTCAGAACTAACACAGTGGACGCGAGCAACTGAGGACAAGCCCTCGGCCTATTAGTACCAGTCAGCTCCACCCGTTACCGGGCTTCCACATCTGGCCTATCAACCCAGTCGTCTACTGGGAGCCTTACCCTCTCAAGGAGGTGGGAATACTCATCTTGAAGCAGGCTTCCCGCTTAGATGCTTTCAGCGGTTATCCCTCCCGAACGTAGCCAACCAGCCATGCCCTTGGCAGGACAACTGGCACACCAGAGGTTCGTCCGTCCCGGTCCTCTCGTACTAGGGACAGCCCTTCTCAATATTCCTACGCGCACAGCGGATAGGGACCGAACTGTCTCACGACGTTCTAAACCCAGCTCGCGTACCGCTTTAATGGGCGAACAGCCCAACCCTTGGGACCGACTCCAGCCCCAGGATGCGACGAGCCGACATCGAGGTGCCAAACCATCCCGTCGATATGGACTCTTGGGGAAGATCAGCCTGTTATCCCCGGGGTACCTTTTATCCGTTGAGCGACGGCGCTTCCACAAGCCACCGCCGGATCACTAGTCCCGACTTTCGTCCCTGCTCGACCCGTCGGTCTCACAGTCAAGCTCCCTTGTGCACTTACACTCAACACCTGATTGCCAACCAGGCTGAGGGAACCTTTGGGCGCCTCCGTTACCCTTTGGGAGGCAACCGCCCCAGTTAAACTACCCATCAGACACTGTCCCTGATCCGGATCACGGACCGAGGTTAGACATCCAGCACGACCAGAGTGGTATTTCAACGGCGACTCCACCATGACTGGCGTCACGGCTTCAAAGTCTCCCACCTATCCTACACAAGCCGAACCGAACACCAATATCAAACTGTAGTAAAGGTCCCGGGGTCTTTCCGTCCTGCTGCGCGAAACGAGCATCTTTACTCGTAGTGCAATTTCACCGGGCCTATGGTTGAGACAGTCGAGAAGTCGTTACGCCATTCGTGCAGGTCGGAACTTACCCGACAAGGAATTTCGCTACCTTAGGATGGTTATAGTTACCACCGCCGTTTACTGGCGCTTAAGTTCTCAGCTTCGCAACCCCGAAAGGTCACTAACCGGTCCCCTTAACGTTCCAGCACCGGGCAGGCGTCAGTCCGTATACATCGCCTTACGGCTTCGCACGGACCTGTGTTTTTAGTAAACAGTCGCTTCTCGCTGGTCTCTGCGGCCACCCCCAGCTCACGGAGCAAGTCCGATCACCAGTGATGGCCCCCCTTCTCCCGAAGTTACGGGGGCATTTTGCCGAGTTCCTTAACCATAGTTCACCCGAACGCCTCGGTATTCTCTACCTGACCACCTGAGTCGGTTTAGGGTACGGGCCGCCATGAAACTCGCTAGAGGCTTTTCTCGACAGCATAGGATCATCCACTTCACCACAATCGGCTCGGCATCAGGTCTCAGCCTTAATGAGGGACGGATTTGCCTACCCCTCGGCCTACACCCTTACCCCGGGACAACCACCGCCCGGGCTGGACTACCTTCCTGCGTCACCCCATCGCTTACCTACTACAAGTCTGGTTCGTCGGCTCCACCACTTTCCTTTCCCCGAAGGGTCCGGAACGGCTTCACGGACTTAGCATCGCCTGATTCGATATTGGGCGTTTCAAAGCGGGTACCGGAATATCAACCGGTTGTCCATCGACTACGCCTGTCGGCCTCGCCTTAGGTCCCGACTTACCCTGGGCAGATCAGCTTGACCCAGGAACCCTTAGTCAATCGGCGCACACGTTTCTCACGTGTGTATCGCTACTCATGCCTGCATTCTCACTCGTGAACCGTCCACAACTAGCTTCCGCTGCTGCTTCACCCGGCACACGACGCTCCCCTACCCATCACAGCGGGCGTTGGCCCTATTGCTGCAATGACACGACTTCGGCGGTACGCTTGAGCCCCGCTACATTGTCGGCGCGGAATCACTTGACCAGTGAGCTATTACGCACTCTTTCAAGGGTGGCTGCTTCTAAGCCAACCTCCTGGTTGTCTCTGCGACTCCACATCCTTTCCCACTTAGCGTACGCTTAGGGGCCTTAGTCGATGCTCTGGGCTGTTTCCCTCTCGACCATGGAGCTTATCCCCCACAGTCTCACTGCCGTGCTCTCACTTACCGGCATTCGGAGTTTGGCTAAGGTCAGTAACCCGGTAGGGCCCATCGCCTATCCAGTGCTCTACCTCCGGCAAGAAACACACGACGCTGCACCTAAATGCATTTCGGGGAGAACCAGCTATCACGGAGTTTGATTGGCCTTTCACCCCTAACCACAGGTCATCCCCCAGGTTTTCAACCCTGGTGGGTTCGGTCCTCCACGAAGTCTTACCTCCGCTTCAACCTGCCCATGGCTAGATCACTCCGCTTCGGGTCTAGAGCGTGCAACTCAATCGCCCTATTCGGACTCGCTTTCGCTACGGCTTCCCCACACGGGTTAACCTCGCTACACACCGCTAACTCGCAGGCTCATTCTTCAAAAGGCACGCAGTCACGACTGTATGTGCAAGCACATACAGCGACGCTCCCACGGCTTGTAGGCACACGGTTTCAGGTACTATTTCACTCCGCTCCCGCGGTACTTTTCACCATTCCCTCACGGTACTATCCGCTATCGGTCACCAGGGAATATTTAGGCTTAGCGGGTGGTCCCGCCAGATTCACACGGGATTTCTCGGGCCCCGTGCTACTTGGGAGATTCTTAAGCAAGCCGCTGATGTTTCGTCTACGGGGGTCTTACCCTCTACGCCGGACCTTTCGCATGTCCTTCGACTACATCAACGGTTTCTGACTCGCCGACCGGCCGGCAGACCGATCAAAAGAATTCCCACAACCCCGTATGCGCAACCCCTGCCGGGTATCACACGCATACGGTTTGGCCTCATCCGGTTTCGCTCGCCACTACTCCCGGAATCACGGTTGTTTTCTCTTCCTGAGGGTACTGAGATGTTTCACTTCCCCTCGTTCCCTCCACATGCCCTATGTGTTCAGGCATGGGTGACAGCCCATGACGACTGCCGGGTTTCCCCATTCGGACACCCCCGGATCAAAGCTCAGTTGGCAGCTCCCCGGGGCCTATCGCGGCCTCTCACGTCCTTCATCGGTTCCTGGTGCCAAGGCATCCACCGTGCGCCCTTAAAAACTTGGCCACAGATGCTCGCGTCCACTGTGTAGTTCTCAAGCAACGACCAGCCACCCATCACCCTCATCCCTAAGGACCAGGTTCACTGGGGCCGGCATCGCGAAGATAAGACCTTACGGCCGTACCCTCAGATACCCAACAACGTGCCAGGCACGATCCCCTCGACTATCACTGTTTTCCACGCCGAAGCAGTACTTACAGGATGTTCTGGAAACCGTGCCAAATAATCAACGTTCCACCCATGAGCTGACCGTGCAGAACATTTGTCTGCAATCGGTACTGTGCTCCTTAGAAAGGAGGTGATCCAGCCGCACCTTCCGGTACGGCTACCTTGTTACGACTTCGTCCCAATCGCCAGTCCCACCTTCGACAGCTCCCTCCCTTACGGGTTGGGCCACCGGCTTCGGGTGTTACCGACTTTCGTGACGTGACGGGCGGTGTGTACAAGGCCCGGGAACGTATTCACCGCAGCAATGCTGATCTGCGATTACTAGCGACTCCGACTTCATGGGGTCGAGTTGCAGACCCCAATCCGAACTGAGACCGGCTTTTTGAGATTCGCTCCACCTCACGGTATCGCAGCTCATTGTACCGGCCATTGTAGCACGTGTGCAGCCCAAGACATAAGGGGCATGATGACTTGACGTCGTCCCCACCTTCCTCCGAGTTGACCCCGGCGGTCTCCTGTGAGTCCCCATCACCCCGAAGGGCATGCTGGCAACACAGGACAAGGGTTGCGCTCGTTGCGGGACTTAACCCAACATCTCACGACACGAGCTGACGACAGCCATGCACCACCTGTATACCGACCACAAGGGGGGCACTATCTCTAATGCTTTCCGGTATATGTCAAGCCTTGGTAAGGTTCTTCGCGTTGCGTCGAATTAAGCCACATGCTCCGCCGCTTGTGCGGGCCCCCGTCAATTCCTTTGAGTTTTAGCCTTGCGGCCGTACTCCCCAGGCGGGGAACTTAATGCGTTAGCTGCGGCACCGACGACGTGGAATGTCGCCAACACCTAGTTCCCAACGTTTACGGCGTGGACTACCAGGGTATCTAATCCTGTTCGCTCCCCACGCTTTCGCTCCTCAGCGTCAGTAATGGCCCAGAGATCCGCCTTCGCCACCGGTGTTCCTCCTGATATCTGCGCATTTCACCGCTACACCAGGAATTCCGATCTCCCCTACCACACTCTAGCTAGCCCGTATCGAATGCAGACCCGAGGTTAAGCCTCGGGCTTTCACATCCGACGTGACAAGCCGCCTACGAGCTCTTTACGCCCAATAATTCCGGACAACGCTTGCGCCCTACGTATTACCGCGGCTGCTGGCACGTAGTTAGCCGGCGCTTCTTCTGCAGGTACCGTCACTTTCGCTTCTTCCCTGCTGAAAGAGGTTTACAACCCGAAGGCCGTCATCCCTCACGCGGCGTCGCTGCATCAGGCTTTCGCCCATTGTGCAATATTCCCCACTGCTGCCTCCCGTAGGAGTCTGGGCCGTGTCTCAGTCCCAGTGTGGCCGGTCGCCCTCTCAGGCCGGCTACCCGTCGTCGCCTTGGTGGGCCATTACCCCACCAACAAGCTGATAGGCCGCGGGCTCATCCTTCACCGCCGGAGCTTTTAACCCCCGCCCATGCGGGCAGGAGTGTTATCCGGTATTAGACCCCGTTTCCAGGGCTTGTCCCAGAGTGAAGGGCAGATTGCCCACGTGTTACTCACCCGTTCGCCACTAATCCACCCCGAAGGGCTTCATCGTTCGACTTGCATGTGTTAAGCACGCCGCCAGCGTTCGTCCTGAGCCAGGATCAAACTCTCCATGAATGTTTACCCGTAATCGGGTCAACACACACTTAGAGCGGGCACGTCATGTCGGAATATGACCGACGCGCCACAACGTCCTCGCTGTGTTTGGTTGCCTGCAAGCATCACCCGAAGGCGACCTCACAGGTCTTTTTCAAAGGAACCTCATCCACCGAAGTGGACGGGGTATCAACTTCTGGCGTTGATTTTTGGCACGCTGTTGAGTTCTCAAGGAACGGACGCTTCCTTTGTACTCACCCTC
>NZ_JBVIKC010000096.1:0-5874 GCF_055581065.1 Streptomyces sp. NPDC031479 | reverse complement strand
CCAACCACCCCATCAACTGGAACAACCTCTACAACCCCAACACCCCCACCACACCCCTCCCCACCTACCCCTTCCAACGCCAACGCCACTGGATCGACAGCGTTCCCACCGCCACCGCCGCCCCGCGCGCGACGGGTCCCACGGCGGGCGGGGAAGAGCCGGCGTCCGTCGAGCTGTCGCTCGCCGAGCGCCTCCGCGCGGTGTCGCGGGCCGAGGGTGAACGCCTCCTCCTGGAGCTGGTCCGTACCGCCGTGGCGACCGTGCTCGGGCATGTGACACCGAACTCGGTCGATCCCACGGAGAAGTTCAAGGAGCTCGGCTTCGACTCGCTGGGCGCGGTGGAGTTCCAGCGGCGGATGAACGCCGTCACCGGGCTGAGCCTCTCCTCGACGCTGATCTACGACTACCCGAGCCCCTCCGCGCTGGCCGACCACCTGCTGACGGAGCTCACGGACGGTTCGGCCGGGACCACTGCCGGGGGCGTGGCCGCCGCGCGGATCTCCGACGAGCCGATCGCCATCGTGGGCATGGCCTGCCGCTACCCGGGCGGGCTCGGTTCGCCGGAGGACCTGTGGCGGCTGGTCGAGGCGGGCGGCGACGCCATCTCCGGTCTGCCCGTCAACCGCGGCTGGGACATCGAGGAGCTGTACGATCCGGTGCCCGGCCGGCCCGGCAAGACCTATGCCCGGCACGGTGGCTTCCTCCATGACGCCGACGCGTTCGATCCCGCGTTCTTCGGCATCTCCCCGCGCGAGGCCGCCGCGATGGACCCCCAGCAGCGGCTGCTGCTGGAGACCTCGTGGGAGGCGCTGGAGCGCGCGGGGATCGCCCCGACCTCGCTGCGCGGTTCCTCGACGGGTGTCTTCGTAGGCGCCATGTCACAGGACTACGGGCCCCGGCTGCACGAGCCGGCGGAGGGGTACGAGGGGTACCTGCTCACCGGCAACACGGCGAGCGTGGCCTCGGGCCGGGTGGCGTACACGCTGGGTCTGGAGGGGCCCGCGGTGACCGTCGACACGGCGTGCTCGTCCTCCCTGGTGGCCCTGCACCTCGCCGCGCAGTCGCTGCGGCAGGGAGAGTGCGGGATCGCCCTGGCCGGTGGTGCGACGGTGATGGCGTCGCCCGGCATGTTCGTGGAGTTCAGCCGGCAGCGCGGGCTGTCCGCGGACGGCCGTTGCAAGGCCTTCTCCGCGGACGCCGACGGCACGGCGTGGGGCGAGGGCGTGGGCGTGCTCGCGCTGGAGCGGCTGTCGGACGCGGAGGCCAACGGCCACCGGGTCCTGGCCGTCATCCGGGGCAGCGCCGTCAACCAGGACGGTGCCAGCAACGGCCTGTCCGCCCCGAACGGTCCGTCGCAGGCGCGGGTGATCCGCCAGGCCCTGGCGAGCGCCCGCCTGGAACCGGCGGACGTCGACGCCGTGGAAGCCCACGGCACGGGCACCCGCCTCGGCGACCCCATCGAAGCCCAGGCCCTCCTCGCCACCTACGGCCAGAACCGCCCCACCGACCGACCCCTGCACCTCGGCTCCCTCAAATCCAACATCGGCCACACCCAGGCCGCCGCAGGCGTCGGCGGCGTCATCAAAATGGTCATGGCCATGCATCACGGCCTCCTCCCCAAAACCCTCCACGCCGACGAACCCAGCCCCCACATCGACTGGACCGCCGGAGCCGTCACCCTCCTCACCGAAGCCACCCCCTGGCAGCCCGACACCGAACGCCCCCGCCGCGCCGCCGTCTCCTCCTTCGGCATCAGCGGCACCAACGCCCACCTCATCCTCGAACAGGCACCGCCCACCGAGGAGGTCTCGGGGACCACGCCCGTCGAGGGCACCGCGATCCCGTGGGTGCTGTCGGCCAAGGACGCACCGGCGCTGCGCGCCCAGGCGGGCCGGCTGCACGAGCACCTCCTCGCGGGGCCCGAGCTCCAGCCCGCCGATGTCGCCCACGCCCTCGTCGCCGGCCGTGCCCTCCTCGACCACCGTGCCGTGGTCCTCGGTGAGGACCGGCAGTCCCTCCTCGACGCCCTGGAGGCGCTGGCCCGCGGCGAGTCCCCGGCCACGGTGGTCGAGGGGGCCTCCGACGGCGGGGGACGGACCGTCCTGGTCTTCCCCGGGCAGGGTTCGCAGTGGGCGGGGATGGCGGTGGACCTCCTCGATTCCCACACCGTGTTCGCCGATTCCATCGCCGCGTGCGAACGCGCCCTGGCCCCGTACGTGGACTGGTCCCTGACCGAGGTCCTGCGCGCGGCCCCGGGCGCTCCGGGGCTGGAGCGGGTGGACGTGGTGCAGCCCGCGCTGTTCGCGGTGATGGTCTCGCTGGCCGAGGTGTGGCGCTCCGTGGGCGTCGTCCCCACCGCCGTGGTGGGCCACTCCCAGGGTGAGATCGCGGCGGCGTACGTCGCGGGCGCGCTCTCCCTCGACGACGCGGCGAAGGTGGTGGCGCTGCGCAGCCGGGCGATCCGCGCGCTCGCGGGGAAGGGCGGCATGGGCTCCGTCCCCCTGCCGCTGGAGGAGACCCGGGCCCGGCTGGAGCCCTGGGGGGACCGGCTGTCGGTCGCGGCCGCCAACGGACCGTCCGCGACGGTGGTGTCCGGTGACCCGAGGGCGTTGGCGGAGCTGGTGGAGTCCTGCCGGTCCGAGGGCGTCGAGGCCAGGACGATCGCGGTGGACTACGCCTCGCACTCCGCGCACGTGGAGGAGATCCGCGAGGCGGTGCTGACGGCGCTCGCCGACGTGACGCCCCGCTCGTCGGGCGTGGCGTTCTACTCGACGCTGCTGGGCGAGCCGGTGGACACGGCCGTGCTGGACGGCGACTACTGGTACCGCAACCTCCGCGGCACCGTCCAGTTCGAGAAGGCGATCCGCGCCCTGGCCGCCGACGGCTACCGGACGTTCATCGAGAGCAGCCCGCATCCCGTCCTGACGACGGGGGTGCAGGCCACGCTGGAGGACGTGGCGGAGTCCGCGCACGCGGCCGGGCACGACGCCGCCGCCCTGGTCGTCGGATCGCTGCGCCGTGACAAGGGCGACTGGCGGGCGTTCCTGAGGTCGCTGGCCACCGTGTTCACGGGCGGCGCCGACGTGGACTGGGCGGCGGTGCCCGGCACGGCGGGTCCGGCCCGGCCGGTGGACCTGCCCACGTACGCGTTCCAGCGCAGCCGGTACTGGATCGAGGCGCCGCCCGCCGGGGCGGACGTGGCCGGTGCCGGGCTCGACGCCGCGGACCATCCGCTGCTCGGGGCCCTGGTCTCCCTCGCCGACGGTGACGGGCTGCTGCTCACCGGCCGACTGTCGCTGCGCGCCCACCCGTGGCTGGCCGACCACGCCGTGGCGGGCACCGTGCTCCTGCCCGGGACCGGGTTCGTGGACCTCGCGCTGCGTGCGGCGGCCGAGGCCGGCTGCGACCGCGTCGACGACCTCACCCTCGAAGCTCCCCTGGTGCTGCGCGAGCACGCCGACGTCCAGCTCCAGCTGACCGTGGGGGCTCCGGACGCGGCGGGGGCGCGGCCGTTGCGCGTGCACTCGCGGCCGGCGCCGACCGCTCCCGGCGCGGAAGCCGGGGAGTGGACCCGCCACGCGACGGCGTCCCTGTCGCCCGACGAGCCGACGGCCGGGGAACCGGAATCCCTCGGGGTGTGGCCGCCGACGGGTGCCGAGCCCGTCGACCTGGGCTCTCGCTACGAGCAGCTGGCGGCGCGGGGCTACGAGTACGGCCCCGCCTTCCAGGGGCTCACCGCCCTGTGGCGGCGCGGTGAGGAGGTGTTCGCGGAGGTGCGGCTCGCGGAGGCGCAGCGGGCGGACGCCGAGGCGTTCGGGCTGCATCCGGCGCTCCTCGACGCGGCGTTGCACGCCGTCGTGCTGCGGGACGGTCCCTGGGAGGGGCCACTGCTGCCGTTCGCCTGGGACGGGGTGCGGCTGCACGCCACGGGGGCGCGGGAGCTGCGGGTGGCGTTCGCACCCGTCGGTCCGGACGCGGTGTCGGTGACGGCCTTCGACCCGACGGGTGCCCGTGTCGCGGAGGCCGGGCTGCTGGCGCTGCGGCCCGTATCCGTCGAGCAGCTGGCCGCCGCCGGGCATGCGTCGGGGCCCGGCCGGTCGCTGTACCGGCTGGACTGGGTCGCGGCGGGGGTCGCGGCGCCCGCCGACGGGGCGGCCCGTCCCACGCCGGTCGTGCTCGGCGCGGACGGGGAGGGGGCCGGGGTCGGGGTCGGCGGCGAGGGAGGAGCCGACGCGGTGCTGCACTGTGCCGGTGGAGACCTCGACGCCACGCTCGGAGAGGTGCTGCGGCGGGTCCAGGACTGGCTGGGCGACCCGGGTTCCGCCCACGCGCGGCTCGTCGTCACCACCCGGGGCGCCGTCGCGGCCCGGTCCGGCGAGGACGTCACCGACCTCGCCGCTGCGGCCGTCTGGGGTCTGCTGCGCACGGCCCAGTCCGAACAGCCGGGTCGTATCGTCCTGCTCGACGCGGACCCGGCCGGGACCACCGCCGAAGCCCTCCCGGCCGCCCTGGCCTGCGGCGAACCCCAGCTCGCGGTGCGTGGCGGCGAGCTGCTGGTGCCGCGTCTGGTCCGGGCCGGGAGCGTCGAGGGCCGGGATCCGGCCCTGGATCCGGCCCTGGATCCGGAGGGGACGGTACTGATCACCGGCGGGACCGGAACGCTCGGTGCCCTCCTCGCCCGCCACCTGGTCACCGAGCACGGAGTGCGCCACCTGGTCCTCACCAGCCGGCGCGGACCCGCCGCCGAAGGCGCCGACGGGCTCACCACCGAACTCACCGCGCTCGGGGCCCGGGTCACGGTCGCCGCGTGCGACGTCTCGGACCGCGAGGCACTCGGCGCCCTGCTCGCCACCGTCCCCGCGGACCACCCCCTCACGGCGGTCGTGCACACGGCGGGGGCCCTGGACGACGGCACCTTCGAGAGCCTGACTCCGGAACGCCTGGCCGCCACGCTGGGCGCCAAGGCGGACGCCGCACGGCACCTGCACGAGCTGACGCGGGACCACGGTCTCGCCGCGTTCGTACTCTTCTCGTCCGTCGTCGCCACCATCGGCTACGCGGGGCAGGCCAACTACGCGGCGGCCAACGCCTACCTCGACGGCCTGGCCGCCCACCGGCGCGCCCAGGGCCTGCCCGCCACCTCCCTCGCCTGGGGGCTGTGGGAGGAGGCCAGTGGGCTGACCGGGCACCTGGCCGCCGCGGACATCGCCCGCATGGCCCGCGCGGGGGTGGCCCCGCTGCCGTCCGACGAGGGTCTGGCCCTCTTCGACGCCGCGCTGACGCGCGAGGAGGCGGTGCTCGTACCGGCCCGGCTGGACCTCGCCGGGCTGAGGTCCCGCGCGGCCTCCGACGGAGTGCCGGCCGTCTTCCGCGATCTGGTACGGGCTCCCGCGCGGCGTGCCGCGCACCTGGCGGACGGTGGTGCGGCCGGCGGTGGCTGGGCCCAGCGGATGGCCGTGCTCCCGGAGGACGAACGCGAACGCGAGCTGCTCGACTTCGCACGCCGCCAGGTGGCCACCGTCCTCGGCCACGACGGCACCGAGGGCATCGCGGCGAACCAGTCCTTCAAGAAGCTCGGTTTCGATTCGCTGATGGTCGTGGAACTGCGCAACCGCCTGAACGCGGCCACCGGACTCCGTCTGTCCAGCACCGTCGCCTTCGACCACCCCACCCCGCACGCCCTCGCCGCACACCTGCGCGAACAGCTCACCGGAACCACCAGCCCTGTCGAACCCGCCACCACCACACCCGCGGGCACCGGGGACGACGACCCGATCGCCATCGTCTCCATGGCCTGCCGCTACCCCGGCGGAGTCACCACCCCCGAAGACCTCTGGCACCTCATCGCCACCGAAACCGACGCCATCGGCCCCT
>NZ_JBVIKC010000095.1:0-6609 GCF_055581065.1 Streptomyces sp. NPDC031479 | reverse complement strand
AACGCTACGTCGCACGAGAGATCTACCGACTTCTCGTCCCAGCGAACCCTCCGGCTGACCAGACAGGACCCGCCGCGATCGCCGCTTGACATCCACAGGGGCATCAAACTCGCGATCGTCTACCGCTCCGCAGCCGTGCTGGCGGCGATCATCACCTGGTTACGGAGTTGAGAGACACGACCTACGTCAGGGCGGATTCCTCGCAGCGGGCGGCCCACGTCGCGAAGGGCTCCGAGGCGTCGGTACGGCCCGCCAGGTAGGCGCGGGTCAGGCGTTCCACGTAGTCCGGGAGGTCCGCGGCCGTCGTCTTCAGGCCGCGGAGCTTCTTCCCGAAGCCGCCCTCCTGGTCCGCCGCCAGCGACAGGCTGCCGCCCAGGTGGACCTGGAAGCCCTCCACCTGCCGCCCGTCCTCGTCGGCGACCAGCTGGCCCTTGAGACCGATGTCCGCGACCTGCGTACGGGCGCAGGAGTTGGGGCAGCCGTTGACGTTGACGGTCAGGCCCACGTCCTCTCCCGCCAGGCGCTTCTCCAGCTCCGCGACCAGGGTCGCCGCCCGCTCCTTGGTCTCCACGATCGCCAGCTTGCAGTACTCGATCCCGGTGCAGGCCATCGTGTTCCGCCGCCACGGGGAGGGGCGGGCCTGGAGGCCGATCTCCGCCAGCTCCGCGACCAGGGGCTCGGGGTCGGCCACGTCCAGCACCAGCAGCTTCTGGTACGGGGTCAGCCGGACCCGGCCGCTGCCGTGGGCCTCCGCCAGGTCGGCCAGCGCCGCCAGCCTCGTACCCGAGAGGCGTCCGGCGACCGGCGCCGCGCCCACGTACGACAGGCCGTCGTTCTGCGGGTGTACGCCGATGTGGTCGATCGGGACAGGGGGGAGCGAGGGGGCCGGTCCGTCGAGCAGGGGCCGGCCCAGGTACTCCTCCTCCAGGACCCGGCGGAACCTCTCCACGCCCCAGTCGGCGATCAGGAACTTCAGCCGGGCCCGCCCGCGCAGTCGCCGGTAGCCGTAGTCGCGGAACAGCCGCGCCACCGCCACCCACACGTCGGGGACCTCGTCGAGGGGCACCCACACGCCCACGTGCCGCGCCAGGACCGGCACCGTCGACAGGCCGCCGCCCACCCACATGCCGAAGCCCGGCCCGTGCTCCGGGTGGACCGCGCCCAGGAAGGCCAGGTCGTTGATCTCGTACGGGATGTCCGGCAGCCAGGACACCGCCGACTTGTACTTGCGCGGCAGGTTCGACAGCGAAGGGTCGCCGATGTACCGGGCGGCGATCTCCCGTACGGCCGGGGTCGCGTCGAGGACCTCGTCGGCGCCCACCCCGGCCACCGGACTGCCGACGATGACGCGCGGGCAGTCCCCGCAGGCCTCCGTCGTCGACAGGCCGACCTCCTCCAGCCGCCGCCAGATCGCGGGTACGTCCTCGATCCGCACCCAGTGCAGCTGGATGTTCTGCCGGTCGGTGACGTCCGCGGTGTTGCGGGCGAAGCGCACGGAGACGTCGGCGATCGCCCGCAGCTGGGCGGCGTCGAGGGTGCCGCCGTCGCTGCGCACCCGCATCATGAAGTGCTCGTCCTCCAGCTCCTCCGGGGCCAGGGAGCCGGTCCTGCCGCCGTCGATGCCGGGTTTGCGCTGCGTGTACAGCCCCCACCAGCGCATCCGGCCGCGCAGGTCGTCGGGGTCGATGCTGGCGAAGCCCTCGCGGGAGTAGATCCGCTCGATGCGTTCGCGCACCAGCAGCGGGTCCTCGGCCTGCTTGAACTCCTCGTTGGCGTTGAGCGGTTCCCGCTCGCCCAGCGCCCACTGGCCTTCGGGGCGTTTGGCGGCGGGCCGTGCGGTCCGTGCGGTGCGGACCGGCGGCGCGACTGTTTCCGTCATGAGTCCGTGCTCCTACGGGGAGGGGGGAGGGGGTCAGGCCGTGCCGAGGGACGCCACCGGGACGATCATTCCGCTGGGCAGCCAGCTCGTCGCGCCCTCGTGGTGGTGGCCGCCGGAGCCGCCGCTGCCGGGCACGTAGAGCACGGCGGTGGCGTACAGCCGGGCGGGCGCCGGGCCCGACGTCCCGCGGGCCAGGCGCCAGGCCTCGTACCCGGAGGCGGTGGGCGGCTCGCCCGGCAGGCGGGCGCCGAGCGCCGTCAGGTACTCCACGGCGGCCGGGCTGTTCGGCGCGTACCGCAGGGGGATCAGCTGGCCCGCGCCGGGGGAGAGCAGCGGCGCGGTGAACAGCCAGGGCGCCAGGTAGGTGCCCTCGGAAGTGGTCCGGCCCGCCTCGACGTCGTGCACGGCGGTGTCCGCGCCCGCCCAGCCGGCGGTGACGACCAGCGGCTGCCGGGTCGAGTCCGGCCGCCCTACGGAGACGCCCGCGCGGGCGGCCGCGGCGCGCACCTCGGCGGCGGCGGCCCGGCCGCGCGGGGAGTCGTCCTCGGCGAGGGCCAGGGAGCGGGCCCCGCGCCCGGCGAGGAAGCCGACGGTCTCGCGCAGCGCGGCGGCGTCCGCCTCCGTGAGCCGGTCCGCCGGGCAGCCGGCCAGCGGCGCGGGGCTGCCGCCGACGACGGCCCCGGCGGCGGCGCTCGCGCACTCCGGACCGTCGGCGCCCCGCACGTCGGCGCGCGGGCCCCCGCCGCCCGCCCGGCCCGTGTCCACCGCCAGCGGCGCGAGGACCCCGCCGGCGGAGACCCACACCCGCGCGGGCCCGGCGGGCAGTTCGACCGGCACCCAGGTCAGGGTGGAACCGGGCCGCCGCTCGCCCCGGGTGAGCCGGTCGCGGCCGGTCCCGGCGGAGGCGTCGTCGGCGGCGACGGCCACCAGGTTGTACCCGGGCCGGTTCGGCACCACCAGCACCGGGACCTGCCGGGCACCCAGCGCGAGCGAGCCCAGCAGCGGTCCCCCGGCCACCGGCTCCGCCGGGCCGCCGGATCCCGCGGGGAACCACAGCCCGGCCGCCACCGCGCACGCCACCGCCGCGGCGAAGTACGCCGAGGCGGTGGTGCGGCGGCGCAGCAGCCGGGTGCGCAGGAGCAGCGCCAGGCCGAGCGCCAGGGCGGCGGTCAGGACGACCGCCGCCGCGAGGACAGCGCTCACCGTCGTACGACGCTGTCGCTGACCACGAACAGGACGCCGTGCGGCTGGGCGTCCCCGGTGTCGCCGTGCGGCCAGGACGTCCGGTTGAAGCCCACGCAGGGCTTGCCGGTGTTCTCGTCGCGGAAGGACCGGTCCAGGGAGACCTGGCCGCGCCGGTCGAGGTCGAACATGCACACGCGGTGGTCGCCGCCGCCGCCGAAGGACCCGGCGACGAAGTAGTTGGCGACCGCGATCCGGCTGACGTTCTGCGTCTCGCGGTAGACGCCGTCCGCGCCCCGCCTGAAGTTGTCCATGGCGCCCCAGTGGGGGCCGCCCGAGCTGACGTCGCGGATCGGCACGGTGCTGACCAGCTCCGGGCAGTCCCGCTCGTGCCCGCCCCGGCTCGCCTCGGCCAGCTCGTCGACGGAGCACGTGGCCCCGTCACCGGCGGCGAGGAGCTTCTGGATGTCGAGGACGTAGATCATGCCGGTGGTCTGGTCGAGGGGCTTGCCGAAGGGCACCGACTGGCCCATCACGGTGTGGAAGAGGAACCGGTCGTCGGGGCTGACGGCCAGCCAGCTGCCGTTGTCCCCGCTGCCGGTGACGCCCGTGTCGCGCTGGAATCCGCGGTAGGCGGTCGTGTCGTCGAAGACCTCCTTCCACTGCGGTGCGGGCGCGGTGATGTCCGGGGTGTAGAAGACGGCCCCGCCGGCCATGGAGGAGACGAACGCGCCCTTGTGGCCGGGCCGGTTGGTCAGCGCGGTCTCCATGACCACCCGGGACTCGCGGAAGAAGGCACGCGGCTCCTGGGCCCCGCGCGGTCCGTCGGCGACCTTGGACACCGAGCGCAGCGCCGGGTTGTTCCGGTCGGTGATGTCGAAGACGCGGACGGTCTGGCGGGCCAGGTTCTCCTTGAGCTCCGAGTCGGGCGTCATGAAGTTGCGGGCCTCGGCGAAGTCGCTCGCCACCATCAGGTTGAGGTCCTCGCGCACGGCGACCCCGTGCGGGTTCGCGCAGGTCGCGGCGGGCAGCGCCGGGACGTTGCCGCACTGGGCCGGGTCCTCGCCGGCCTCGGTGGCCGCCGGGATCTCGGCGAGGGTCTTTCCGTCCCGGCCGATCCGCACGATCTCCCCGGGGGAGCCGGCGGCGCCGTTGCCGACCCGCACCTGGCCGTTCGTGTAGGTGCAGGGGCCGGTCACGTTCGGGCCGCCCATGTACGTGCCGTACGCGGTGCCGTCGCTGAGCACCTGGTAGGCGTCGGGCAGGGTCCCGCAGGGGGTGTCGACGGTGGAGTTGACCCCGGCGATGGTCAGCGCGGGCAGCGCCTTCGCGTCGAAGACGAAGGTGGTGTCGCTCATGATGCCGCCGGCGTAGATCCGGTCGCCCTTGTGCCACACGTACTGCATGTGGTGCGGCTCGTTGCCGTTGTTCGGGCCGACGGTGACGGTGTTGGCGACCTTGCCGTACGTGGGGGAGCCCGGGGTGGCGTCGATGACGGTCAGGAAGTCGGGCGCGGGCTGCTTGGCAGGTCCGGCCCAGACGAGCATCCACTGCCGGCCGGGGCCGCCCGAGGCCGGCACCAGGTGGTTGGTCGCCGAGTAGGTGACGCCGTCGGTGCCCTGGAAGGTGGACGTCCAGGTGACCGGCGTGCCGGCGGCGGCGGGTTCCGCTCCGGTGAGCATGGAGGCGGTGAGTCCCACCGCCGAGAGACAGAGTGCGAGGCGGCGTATCAGCCTTCCTCGGCGCAGTCCTTGCAGGGTCATTTCTCCGCGTGCCCTCTCCGGGGGATGTCGGCCAGAATGCATAAACCGGCCAGTGGGTGGCTTTATTCGCTGGATCCGCACATTCTGGCCCGTCGGCCAGCACGGGATTCGACGCAATTTTCGGCCCAGGATGACACAGGGGTGCTGGCGGTCCGCTGATAACGGCCTTACCGCTCCCTGACCGCGCTCCGCAAATCCCCTTAAATCCTTGAAATCCCAGGTGAGAGGCCCAGGCGGGCTCCTTCGGGTCGAAAATGCCCGCGATCAGCGAACCGTCAGTGCTTTACGTGTCCGCATTGCTAATCTCGGCGGAGCGAATTCCTGCCCGTGCGCTGCGTTTCCCAGTGAAGGAGCCGCCGGATGACCGATCTCGAAAAGCTGGCCGAGCGGGCGGGCCGGGACCTGGAGGATGCGCCGGCTCCGGAAATCCTGCGGTGGGCCGCCGAGACCTTCGGGAGGAAGTTCTGCGTGACCTCGTCGATGGAGGACGCGGTGGTCGCGCACCTCGCCTCGCGTGCCTTTCCCGGCGTGGACGTGGTGTTCCTGGACACCGGTTACCACTTCGAGGAGACCATCGGGACCCGTGACGCGGTGGAGGCGGTGATGGACGTGAACGTCATCACCCTCACCCCGCGTCAGTCGGTCGCCGAGCAGGACGCGGAGTACGGGCCGAGGCTCCACGACCGCGATCCGGACCTGTGCTGCGCGCTGCGGAAGGTCAGGCCGTTGGAAGAGGGTCTGACCGGATACGAGGCGTGGGCGACGGGGCTGCGCCGTGACGAGTCCCCGACCCGGGCGAACACGCCGGTGGTGGGCTGGGACGGGAAGCGGCGGAAGGTGAAGGTCTCCCCGATCGCCCGCTGGAGCCGGGACGACGTGGACGCGTACGTCGCCGAGCACGGTGTGCTCACCAACCCGCTGCTGATGGACGGTTACGCCTCGGTGGGCTGTGCCCCCTGCACCCGCCGGGTGGCGGAGGGCGAGGACGCGCGGGCCGGCCGGTGGGCCGGGCGCGGCAAGACCGAGTGCGGACTGCACGGCTGATGACGACGACCAGCGAAGACCTTACGGAGAAGAAGCGGATGAGCGTGAGCGACCAGGGAGCCACGGTGTGGCTGACCGGTCTGCCCAGCGCGGGCAAGACCACCATCGCCTACGCGCTGGCGGAGCGGCTGCGTGCCGGGGGACACCGGGTGGAGGTCCTGGACGGGGACGAGATCCGCGAGTTCCTCTCCGCGGGCCTGGGTTTCGGCCGTGAGGACCGGCACACCAACGTGCAGCGGATCGGTTTCGTCGCCGAGCTCCTGGCGAGCAACGGGGTCAAGGCCCTGGTCCCGGTGATCGCGCCGTTCGCCGACAGCCGCGAGGCCGTCCGCGAGCGGCACGCCGCCGCGGGCACCACGTACCTGGAGGTCCACGTGGCCACCCCGGTCGAAGTGTGCTCCGAGCGGGACGTGAAGGGCCTGTACGCCAGGCAGGCCGCGGGCGAGATCTCCGGTCTCACCGGAGTCGACGACCCGTACGAGGCACCGCAAACCCCGGACCTGCGCATCGAGTCGCACCACCAGACCGTCCACCAATCCGCAGCGGAGCTCTTCGCGCTGCTCGACCAGAGGGGTCTCGTGTGACCACCGTCGTTCCCCTGCACAAGGCGGCCAGGACCTTGCACCACCTGGACTCGATGGAGTCCGAGGCGGTGCACATCTTCCGTGAGGTGGCGGGCGAGTTCGAGAAGCCGGTGATCCTGTTCTCCGGCGGCAAGGACTCCATCGTCATGCTGCACCT
>NZ_JBVIKC010000094.1:0-6676 GCF_055581065.1 Streptomyces sp. NPDC031479 | reverse complement strand
CCCCCCCCCCCCCCCCCCCCCCCCCCCCCCCCCCCCCCCCCCCCCCCCCCCCCCCCCCCCCCCCCCCCCCCCCCCCCCCCCCCCCCCCCCCCCGCCGCCGTGCGGAAGGGACGGCCTAGCGGGCGGTCTGCTTCCGCAGGACGTCCACGGCCCTGTCGAAGGCCGAGTCCCTCCCGGCGGCGAACTCCTCGTCGGTGAAGACCGGCTCGGTGAGGTGCGGCGCAATGCCCGTGCCGTCGAAGGTCCCGCCCGACCGGGTCAGGTACTCCTCGTTCGGCAGCCAGGCCGCCATGCCGTTGGGGAGGCCGCGCACCATGACGTCCGAGAAGACGCCCTGCGTGGGCTGCCCGATGCGGACCGTCCGGCCCGGCCGGTCCATGAGGGCCTGGACGAACGTTTCTCCCGCGCTGACGGTCGATCCGCCGGTCAGGACGGCGACCGGGCCGGTGTAACGGACGCCCTGCGCCGGCGTGACGTACACGGGCTGGGGGAGGGTGTGCCGGGTGGGGTCGGCGGGGTCGTTGCGGGCCCGCTTGGAGTAGGCGAGGTAGGGCGTGTCGGTGAGCCGCCCGGCGAGGTGCACGCCCAGGGCGTCGGAACCGCCGCCGTTGATCCGCAGGTCGATGACCAGGCCCTTCGGCGGCCGGCCGCCGTTCCGCCCGAGGGCCGTGTCCAGGGCCCTGTCGAGCTCGGCCAGCTCGGCGGCGTACGGGGCCCCGTCGGCCGCGTACCCGGCGAATCCGGAGATCCGCACGTAGCCCTGCCCGCCGGGGAGGTCGGCGTAGGTGATCCGCCCGTTGGCGAAGTCCCGGACGTTGCGGGCGTCCTTGAGGTCGCGCCCCACGACGAACTCCTTGACCCTGGCGTCCAGCGTGCCATCGGGCTGGACGGTGCCGGGGCGCCCCTGTGAGAAGAACCGCCTGCCGTCCTGGACGGCGACGTGGGCGTCGTTGAGCGGACCGACCATCTCGCTGAAGACGGCGAAGAGTTCGTCCGGGGACGTGTCCTCGTGGACCCCGGGCCGGTAGCGGTCGCGGACGGCGTGCCAGTCGACGCCCTTGGCGGCGAAGAAGGGGTAGTTCTCCTCGAAGGTCTGCCAGAAGACGTCGAAGGCGGCCGGCGACCCCTTGGCGGCCCGACCCGTACAGGCGTCGGGCAGCGCCGCGATCCTGTGCAGGTTCCGCGCGCCGACGTCGCCGTCCGCCCGTACGGACCCGCTGTCGCCGTCTCCCCGGGTGCGCACCGTGAGGACGACGCCGTCGCTCCTGGTGTAGGCACCGGGGCCGGTCCGCCGCGCGGAGTCGCCCGGCAGGCAGCTGACGGCGGTGGTCTGGTACTCCTGGAAAGTTCCGTTCCGGATGGACAGCACGGTGCCGTAGCCGTCCGTGCGCCAGATTCCGTCGGTGGACGGCGCCTGGGCCGCGGTGGCCGGCGCGGCTCCCGCGGCGAGGGCCAGGGCGACGGCGGTGGCCGTGATGATGCGCACGTTGTTCCTTGTCTGTGGACGGTTTTGCCGGGACCGCCCCACCGTCGCCGCCCCGGGGTTCCCCCGGCCATCCGGCTGCCCGGCCGACGGGGGGTGGGGACAGCCCCCTGTGCCGGAGGTGGGGCCGGCCCCCTCCATGGCCGCCCGACGACCGCCGGCCGACCCGGGGTCACCCGTTCCGCCACGCGAGACGCCCCCGGCACCCGCACCCCGCCGGGGGATAATCGCTGCTGTGAGCGACGACGACCGACGAGACCAGACCCACGGCCGGGAAGCGGACGCGGACCGGCCGGCCCCCGGGCCCCGGCCCGAGCCGATCAAGTTCTTCGGCACCACCTGGGTGGAGCACGACAACGGCTACGTCCTGCGCCGCGTCGCCGTCGCGGCCGGTTCGCTGCTCGGGGCCTTCGCCTCCGCGTACCTCCTGCGCTTCGCCTACGAGGGCCTGGAGATCGGCAACGTCGGCCCGTTCCTCAGCATCTCCGTGGTCGTGCTCTTCGCGATCGCCAGTTCCATCGCCTTCGTCAAGACCTGGGAGTCCTTCGGCCGCCGCCCCGCCCCGTCCTCCGACGAGGCCGCCCTCAAGGGCCTGAAGGCGATCGGTTTCATCGGCTCCCTCATCGCGTACTTCCTGCGCTGCCTCGTCGAAGCCCCCGGCGAGAAGCTCCGCCGCGCCGAGTACGAGCGGGCCGAGGCCGAGTACGCCCGCCGCCGCAGCACCCGTACCGGCAACCCGGCCGCCCGCCGCCCCAAGCGCAAGAAGTAGCCCGGGCGCACCCCGCGCCACCCGGTGGCCGCCCCCGCGCCGGACGGCGACCGGGCCGGGCGGCGACCGGGGCCGGCGACGTTCACCCCTCCCGCCGATTGACGGCCGGCACCGCCAGGAGCATTATTCATCACATGATGAATAACGGGTCCGAGAGGCCGTCGTCCACCGCACCCCCCGCCGTCCACGCCCACCGCCTCACCGTCCGCCGCGGCACCGGCCGCACCCCGCGCACCGTCCTCGACGACCTCGCCTTCGAAGTCCCCCGCGGCCGCATCACCGGCCTCCTCGGCCCCTCCGGCTGCGGCAAATCCACCCTCATGCGCGCCGTCGTCGGCACCCAGGCCCACGTCACCGGCACCCTCGACGTCCTCGGCCGCCCCGCCGGCCACCCCGCGCTCCGGTCCCGCATCGGCTACGTCACCCAGGCCCCCTCCGTCTACGACGACCTCACCGTCCGGCAGAACCTCGACTACTTCGCCGCCGTCCTCGACCCCGGCCGTGCCGCCGCCGACCGCCGCCGCGAAGCCGTCACCCGCGCCATCACCGACGTCGACCTCACCACCCGCGCCGACGCCCTCGCCGGCAACCTCTCCGGCGGCCAGCGCAGCCGGGTCTCCCTGGCCGTCGCCCTGCTCGGCACCCCCGAGCTGCTCGTCCTCGACGAACCCACCGTCGGCCTCGACCCCGTCCTGCGCCGCGACCTGTGGAACCTCTTCCACGACATCACCGCCACCCGCGGCGCCACGATCCTCGTCTCCTCCCACGTCATGGACGAGGCCGAGCGCTGCCACGACCTCCTCCTCATGCGCGAGGGCCGCATCCTCGCCCAGGACACCCCCGACGCGCTGCGCACCCGCACCCACGCCACCACCGTCGAGGAGGGCTTCCTCCGCCTCGTCGACGAAGCCGCCGCCGCGGCCGCCCGCACGACCTCCCCCGCCCTCCCGACCCAGGAGCAGATCCAGCGATGACCGCCATGACCGCGATGAGCGCCGCCCGCACCACCGCCACGGCCGCCCGCGTCCTGCGCCAGCTCCGTCACGACCCGCGCTCCATCGCCCTGATGCTGCTGGTCCCCGTCCTGATGCTGACCCTGCTCCGCTACGTCTTCGACGGCAGCCCGCGCACCTTCGACACCATCGGCGCGTCCCTCCTCGGGATCTTCCCCCTCATCACGATGTTCCTCGTCACCTCCATCGCCACCCTGCGCGAACGCACCTCCGGCACCCTCGAACGCCTCCTCGCCATGCCCCTGGGCAAGGGCGACCTCATCGCCGGCTACGCCCTCGCCTTCGGCGCCGTCGCCGTCGTCCAGTCCCTCCTCGCCACCGGCCTCGCCCTCTGGCTCCTCGGCCTCGACGTCGTCGGCTCCCCCTGGCTGCTCCTGCTCGTCGCCCTCCTCGACGCCCTCCTCGGCACCGCCCTCGGCCTCTTCGTCTCCGCCTTCGCCGCGTCCGAGTTCCAGGCCGTCCAGTTCATGCCGGCCGTGATCTTCCCGCAGCTGCTCCTGTGCGGACTCTTCGCCGCCCGCGACACCATGCAGCCGGTCCTCTCGGGCATCTCCGACGTCCTGCCCATGTCCTACGCCGTCGACGGCATGACCCAGGTCCTCACCCACACCGACATGACGGCCGACTTCGTCCGCGACACCGTCGTCGTCGCCGCCTGCGCCCTCCTCGTCCTCGCCCTCGGCGCCGCCACCCTCCGCCGCCGCACCCCGTAGACCGCCCACGGACCGGACACACCCGGCCCGACCGCGCAGCCGGGTGCAAGGATGAGCGCGTACGTCCTTACGTTCGTTCGGCGAGGTGAATCGGGCATGACCCAGACAGTCGCAGTCCTCGGTACCGGCAAGATCGGCGAGGCCCTGCTCAGCGGGATGATCCGCGGCGGCTGGCCCGCGGCGAAACTCCTCGTCACCGCCCGCCGCCCCGAACGCGCGGAGGAGCTCCGCACCCGCTACGGCGTCGAGGCCGTCACCAACGCCGAGGCCGCCAAGCGCGCCGACACCCTCATCCTCACCGTGAAGCCGCAGGACATGGGCAAGCTCCTCGAAGAGCTCGCCCCGCACGTCCCCGCCGGCCGCCTGGTCATCAGCGGCGCGGCCGGCATCCCGACCTCCTTCTTCGAGGAGCGGCTCGCCCCCGGCACCCCCGTCGTCCGCGTCATGACGAACACCCCCGCCCTCGTCGACGAGGCCATGTCCGTCATCTCGGCCGGCAGCCACGCCACCGCCGCCCACCTCGCCCACACCGAGGAGATCTTCGGCGGCGTCGGCAAGACCCTGCGCGTCCCCGAGTCCCAGCAGGACGCGGCCACCGCCCTCTCCGGCTCCGGCCCCGCTTACTTCTACTTCCTGGTCGAGGCCATGACCGATGCCGGCATCCTCCTCGGACTGCCCCGCGCCCAGGCCCACGACCTCATCGTCCAGGCCGCCATCGGCGCCGCCGTGATGCTCCGCGACAGCGGCGAGCACCCGGTCAAGCTCCGTGAGGCCGTCACCTCCCCGGCCGGTACGACCATCAACGCGATCGTCGAGCTCGAACGGCACGGCGTACGGGCCGCCCTGATCGCGGCCCTCGAAGCGGCCCGCGACCGCAGTCGCGAACTGGCCTCCGGCAACAGCTGACGCAGACGTCCGGAGACACGGGTCGTAGGGGCCCGCGCGAGCGCGGCCCCTACGACCCGGTCCCCCCTCAGGCCTCCAGCAGCCCGATGGCCCGGTACGCCCGGTCCACGACCGGCCGCGCCAGGGCCCGCGCCCGCCCGGCCCCCTCCCGCAGCACCTTCTCCACCGCCGCCGGATCGGCCGCGAGCTCGGCGTGCCGCTCCTGCACCGGCCGCAGCAGCTCCACCACCGCGTCGGCGACGTCCCGCTTGAGCGCCCCGTACCCGCTGTACCCCTCCGCGAGCGCGGCCGGATCCCCGTCGGTACAGGCGGCCAGCACGTCCAGCAGGTTCGCGACCCCCGGCCGCGCCTCCCGGTCGTAGACGACACCGCCGTCCCCGCTGTCGGTCACCGCCCGCATGACCTTCTTACGGATCACCTCGGGCTCGTCCAGCATGAACACCACCCCGGGCCCCGCCCCGCCGGACTTCCCCATCTTCGACGTGGGCTCCTGAAGGTCCATGACCCGCGCGGCCACCTTCGGCAGCGTCACCTCCGGCACCGTGAACGTGTGCCCGTACCGCTGGTTGAACCGCACCGCCAGATCCCGGGCCAGCTCCACGTGCTGCCGCTGGTCCTCACCCACCGGGACCTCCTCGGTCCCGTACGCGAGGATGTCGGCGGCCATCAGCACGGGATACGTCAGGAGCGACAGCCGTACGCCCTCCCCGGACGCCTGCGCCTGCGCGGACTTCTCCTTGTACTGGATCATCCGGCGCATCTCGCCGTCGGTGGCGGTGCATTCCAGGACGTACGAGAGACGGGTGTGCTCGTCGACGTGGCTCTGCATGAACAGGGTGCACTTCTGCGGGTCCAGCCCGGAGGCGAGGAACAGCGTCGCCACCTGCCTGCTGAGCCGGCGCACCCGCGCGGGGTCGTGCTCGACGGTCAGCGCGTGGAGGTCCACGACGCAGAACAGCGCCTCGTCCGGCTGCTGGTCGGCCGCGACCCACTGCCGGAGGGCCCCCAGGTAGTTCCCCAGCGTCAGGTGCCCGGTCGGCTTGATCCCGCTGAAGATCCTCGTCATGTTCCTGTCTCCCTGTTCGTGGCTGGTGTGTCGGTGTCGGGACCGCCGCGTCGGGCGACCGAGCCACTCCCGGGAGGGGAGAAACAGAAACGGCCGCCGGAAGCGGCGGCCGTGAGCGCATGCGTGCTCGCGTGTCGGTCGGCCGCCGTCAGGCGGCCCACCAGCGAAGGCTGGGCACGAGCGCATGCGTAGTCATGGGAGGCAGCGTAGCCCGGGAGGTATGAGGAGCGTGTGAGGTTTCCGGACAACCTGCCGGGGGTTGACACGTCTGTGCCCGATCCGTAAGGTTCTTCGAGTTGTCCGAAGTGAGCGCCGACCCCGGTCGGTCCCCGGACAGCCATCCCGCACTACACATTCGAACGAACGACGCATGTTGTCGTCTCGTTTTCATGCGTATTTGCGAATGAGGAATCTGCGTCCCAGGACGCGGCCCCCGATTGGCTTCGGGGGCAGGGAATCCGCTACTGTCTCACTCGCCGGAAGGGCCCAACAGCCCGGAACGCAAAACCCGCTGACTGGGAGTCAGGCCCGAAAGGATCTGATAGAGTCGGAACCGCCGGAAAGGGAAAGCGCGAAAGCGCAGGACCTCGAAAGCACCGAGGAAAATCGGACACGAAAAAGTCTGATAGAATCGGAAACGCAAGAACAACAGAACGAAAGCCCGGAGGAAAGCCCCAGTAAGTGTTACTGAGGGTGAGTACAAAGGAAGCGTCCGTTCCTTGAGAA
>NZ_JBVIKC010000093.1:4981-8349 GCF_055581065.1 Streptomyces sp. NPDC031479 | reverse complement strand
TTGTCCTGCTCCAACGCGTCCAGGTCACCCGTGAACTGCGGAATCGTGCACGGATTGATCGGTACGTGATCCGTCACTTCTGCCCCGCCCCCCGGAAGATCGATCCTGTTGCCGCACTCTCATGTCTACCTCCCGGACCCGGCGAACGCCAAAGGGGAAACGGGTCGGTGGCAACGTGCAGCCGAAAGCTCGGGGCGACAGCCGAGGCCGTGGGGCCCGATGGTGGTCGCCCTCACCTACGCGTACCACCGTCGCCGTCGGGCGGTCAACAGGGGGCGATGACCCGTACGTCGGCGCCGCGGGCGCGGAGCCAGTCCTCCAAGTCCCGCCCGCCCAGGGAGTTCCGGCTGCCGTCCGGGGTCACGAGGGTGGCCGGGCCGAACACCGTTCCCGTCAGGCCCGTCACGTGGGTGGAGTCGTCCAGGAGCGCGCGGAAGGAGTTCTCCCGTAGCTCCGCGCCGCTGAGGTCCGCGCCGCGCAGGTCGGTGTCCAGCAGCGAGGCGCCGAGGATGCGGGCGCCGCGCAGGCGGGCCCCGCGGGCGTCGGTGCCGTAGAGCTCCGCCCGGACGAGGTCGGCCCCGTCGAGGACGGCTCCGCGCAGGTCGGCGCCGTCCAGGTCGGCCCGTACGAAACAGGCCCCGGTGGCGTCGGCGCCGCTGAGGTCGGCCCCGGCGAGGTGGGCGCGGTAGAACTCGGTGCCGACCAGCCGCGCGCCGGCGAGTCGGGTCCCGGCGAACCAGGACTCCGCGAAGTCGGCGCCGTCCAGGACCGCCCCGCCGAGGTCGAGCCCCGCCATGTCGGTGCCGCCGTGGGCCCCGGCGCCCTCCCGGACCCACTCCCACAGCCGGTCGGCGGCCTCCGGGTCGGCGGGCGGCAGCACCCGCCAGGGCAGGACCGCGGGGCGCCGGTGCCAGTACCAGGCGCCGTCCGCCGGCCCGGGGCCGATCTCCTCGCCGCCGTCCTCCACGGTCACGGCCCGGAACCGCGCGTCGAGCGCGCCCAGCTCCGGATTCCCTTCCAGATCCGCCAGCCCGTCCCGGCCCGCCAGGTCCTCGCGGTACTCGTCCAGCCCGTACCAGCGCAGGGGCGGCCAGTCGGCCTCCATGCGGCAGATCAGGTCGGCCCAGCCCCACAGCCGCCGGTCGGTACCGGCCGGTGCGGCCGGCGCCGCCCGGACCAGCTCGGGCAGCCCGCGCACCTCGGCGTGCCGGAAGGCGTCGACCCGGGCCTGCGTGGCCGTCACCCGACCCGCCCAGTCCTCCCCGTCCTCCCCGGGGTCGTCGGGCTCCTCGACGCGGGCGAAGGTCTCCCCGCCGGTGGGGGTCAGCACCCGGGCGATCCAGGGCAGGACGTCGCCGAAGCCGGTCAGCACGGTCATGCCCAGCCCGGACGCCAGGGCCCGGCCCACCTCGGTGGTGCCGGGCGCCCCGAGGACGGCGGGGCCCGCGTACACCTCCAGGGAGCAGGGGACGTCGCCCCGCGCGTGCCACCGGATCCCGCACTGGACGGGGGTGTCCCACCGCCAGCCGTCGCTTTCCCCCTCGGGCCCGACCTCCACCCCGGCGGCGCCCACCCCCAGCACCGCTCCGAGCACCCGGGCCAACTCCCCGGCTCCCGGCCGCCCGGCGACCAGGAACCCGTACGCGGTTCCTCTCAGCTCTGCCATGGGGGCCACGTTAGGCGGGCCCGGCCATCAGGTGCGCACCCGTGCTCCCGGCCGCCGTCGACCCACCGCCGACGGGCACGGCGTCAGCGGGCGGCGCGGTGTGGGGCAGTGAGGGAGAGGTGTCTGACGGGGCGTACGCGCCATTCGGGGCGGGTGCCGTCGCGCAGGACGATGCTGAAGCCGGCGGGTTCGCCGCGGTGGAGGGCGGCCAGGGCCTGGATCCGGCCGTCGCCGTCGGCCCAGGCGAGGGCCCGTTCGACCTCGGCGGGGGTCAGGGCGAAGGGGTGTGTGGTGCGGATCTGGAGGCGGATCAGGCGGACGGCGTCCGCGGGGGCGTCCAGCATGACGCGGTAGAGCAGTTCGGGCGGCCCGTCGTAGGCGTCCCGGTGGCAGAGGGCCTCGAACCAGTAGCCCGTGAGGATGGCCATCGAGTGGTCGAGGTGTTGTACCAACCTTGCCCCCTGCGGAGGCGTGAAGTCGTTCATGCCAGGCATCGTTGCCCGCCCTTCCGTGGCGAGGTGCTACGGGTTGTCGAAGGCCAAGGGCGCGTTTAATTCGAGGGCAGGCGAGTGAGGTTGAGCGTCTCGACCTGTGGTCTGCGCGGCCTTGGCGTGACCGTAGCGCGCGGCGGAAGAATGTGGCAACCATGCACCGGTGCATGGTTGCCGACTGGTACGCAAAACCCCCCACCGGAGTGAGGCGGGGGGTGGAGGGCGTCGGTGACGACGGGCGGTCAGTTCATGAAGTGGTCGAACTCCCCGGCCTTCACGCCGCGGATGAACGCGGCGAGTTTGGCCGGACTGGTGGTGATGACCGACCCGGGGTCGTCGCTCTCGCGCAGCACGATGCTGTCGTCCTGCCGGCCGACCTCGATGCAGTTCTCGCCGTTGCCGCCGGAGAAGGAGGCCTTCTGCCAGCTGATGGATGCACTCATGCCGCTGTCTCTCACAGTTCTCGTGCGATGTGGTGGATGATCTGCCGGGACCCTTCCGGGTCGAGCGAGGCCTTCTCCGCGATCTCGAACAGCGCCCGGTACTTCCGCAGTTCGGCGTCGGAGTCCAGGAATCGGCCGCCGAAGGCGCTGTCGATCTGGACGGTGTCCAGCTGGGGGACGACCCCACAGGCGTAGAGCACCGGCTGCGTCACCTCGATGAAGTCCTCGCTGGTGAAAGGGATGACTCGAATCGTCACCGCGGGGCGTGTGGACATCGCCAGGAGGTGTTCGAGTTGCTCCCGCGCGACGGCGCGCCCTCCGAAGCGCATGCGCAAAGCGGCTTCGTGGATGACCGCGTCGAACGGCGGAGGGGTCGGCCTGTCGAGGAGTGCGACCCGCCGCATGCGGTGCTCGACGCGGGCTTCGATCTCGTCGGCCGGGAGCTTCGGGGTGACCCCGGAGAACAGTGCTCGGGCGTAGTTCTCCGTCTGGAACAGGCCGGGGAGAGTCATGCTCTGCGTGCAGCGAAGGGCTGTGGCGTGGTGCTCAAGCTCGGCGATGTCGAGGAAGCCGGGGGCAAGGATGCCCCGATACTCGTCAAACCAATACTGTCCGCGATGCTCCCTGGAGATGGCGCACAGGGCGTCGATGAGTGACTCGTCGTCGCGTGAGTAGAAGGTGGCGAGCCGTCTGACCCGCTCTTCGCTGACGCCCAGACGGCCTGCTTCGATGTGGCTGATCTTTGCCTGGTCGACCGACAGTAGTCCG
>NZ_JBVIKC010000093.1:0-4887 GCF_055581065.1 Streptomyces sp. NPDC031479 | reverse complement strand
GTGAGTAGAAGGTGGCGAGCCGTCTGACCCGCTCTTCGCTGACGCCCAGACGGCCTGCTTCGATGTGGCTGATCTTTGCCTGGTCGACCGACAGTAGTCCGGCCGCTTGCCGGGCTGTCGTGCCCGCTGACTCGCGCAGTTTCCGCAACTCGGCACCAAGTCGCGCTTGGCGCGCGGTCGGGTTGTCCCTCGGCGGCATGTGTCCCTTCCCCTCGTTCGGCACGAGTCTGCCGGTAAGCCTGCCATGGGTCCACCGGTCGGGTGGATCTGTCCTGGCAAGGTTGCACCGGTACATAGTTGCCCCTATGGTCCTGGGCAGTACCGCGTCGCACGCCAGTAGGACCGAAGTGCAGCCGCTGACACGCGTCTTGACCTGTGTCACCTGGGGGCGGCCAATGCCACGCACGGCTCGTACGGCGCGAACTCGTACCGCGTTGGGAGACAGCTGCGATGAACACGAGTGCTTTACGTCAGGCCGAAACCGCCCCCGGGCGGCCGCTGATCTACCGGATGACCGCGCCCGGCCGGGCCGATACGCCCCGGATCGCGCGGGACTGGGTGGTGTCCGTGCTGCGCGCGGCCGGGTACCGGGAGTTGGAGGAGCGGGCGCGGCTGTGTGCGTCCGAGGTGGTGACCAACGCCTACCGGCACACCGACAGCGCCGAGATCGCCGTCGAGGTCGTACTGGGGGGCCGGCGGGTCACCGTCCACGTCTACGACTGCGCGCCCGAGCGGCGGCCCCGGGGCGGCAGCCCCGGGCTCCTCGACACCCGCGGTCGCGGGCTCGGGCTCGTCGCCGCCTGTGCCGATGACTGGGCGGCGGTGTCCCAGGGGGACTGCGTCAAGGTCGTCTGGTTCGGCTTCGTGACCGAGGCGCGGGAGTGAGGCCCGTGGCGCGGGGAGGCGCCCCCGCCCGGGGTGGGGCGGGGGCGCCTTCGGAGGGTCCGGTCAGCAGGGGCGGATGTGGTAGACGGGGGTCCAGGAGGCCGTGCCGGTGGACTTGGCCACGTTCGACCAGCGTTCGCTGCCGTCGGAGTTGTAGAAGCGGGCCCGGGTGCCGGAGGTCTGGTTGTTGTTGAAGGTGCCGTCGCCGACGCCGTCGAAGTCGTAGTAGCCGCAGCGGTAGAAGTCGTAGGCGTAGCCCCGCCCGTCGACGATGCACAGGTGGCCGTTGCCGCAGGCCAGGGCGGTGTCGGGGGAGGCGAGGTCGCGGGTTTCGGCGCGGCCGGGGACGGCGACGGTCACGGTGCCGCCGGCGGTGGCGAGTGTGTTCGCGGAGACCTGGCGGGCCTGCGGGTCCTTCGCGAGGACGGCGTCGACCCGCCGCTGGAGCTGCCCGGCCTGCCGGCCGGAGAGGCCGGCGGCCCGTGCCTGCCCGGCGTAGACGGTCTGCTGGTCGGTCGGGGTGGTGGTCGAGGCGTGGGCGGACAGGACGGGCCCCGCGATCAGGGCCGCGGTGGCGGCGGTGATCGCCAGGGTCTTGCGCGCTGACATGGTGGTTCCCCTCTGGGTCGGCGACCGGAGGCCGCCCGTCCGTGCGGGCGGCCCGGATTGTCGGGACCATCCTTTCGAAGCCCACGCGTCGCATGAAGGGTGGAATCAGTCGCTGTGACTCCTTTGTGCACCCATCACCGCTGTTGCCCAGCACCACCGGCCCCAGCCATCTCGTACGGACGTACGCATCTCGGTGTACACGGCAATGATTCTTCCCCCGCTGGCGTGCGTGTTCATCCGCATAGACCGGGCGCTCACGCCGCATGGCGCAAAACAGGGCGAAGGGGTCGGGAGGTGTAGTAGATGTCACGGCGAGGTGGGAGCCGGGCGGCATGGAGTTGCTGCGCGCGTTCCTCGACTGCCTGCCCTATGTTCACAGCCTCCGCTGGGACCTTCTGGTCCGCGAACTGACGGGCACGCGGTCCCCGGCCCACCGCCTGGTCCCGACTTCAAGGGTCGCGCTCGGCGCGGCTCGTGTCGAATTCCTGCCTGATCAATGGCGTCGAAGGCTGTTCTGTCGAGCCACACCAGCGGCTCCGCCGCCGTATGTGCCTCCCAGGGGTCCAGTCGGACGCGACTGGCGACGAGGTCGAAGAGCGGAGTTCGTGAAACCCAGAGTGCCGCCCGCCGTAAATGCTCCCGCCTGAGATGGGAGCTGGAAGGGTGGCTCTGGGAATCAGTCGCCCACGGTTCGTACGTGATTACCGGGCGGGCCCTCGCTCGCAAGCTCCCGAAGAGCAGTCAGATCCAGAGTCCAGGGCTCGTCGCCCGCCGTCCGCCCAGCGAATTCGGCGAGAGCCTGTGAAGGGGATAGACCACGCTCATAGGCGGCGCCCAAGCGCTCCAACCAGAGGTGACCCGCCTCGATCCCCTCCTCGCCGACGGCGTCTCGCGGTTCGAAGCTCGCTGCCCCCTCGCCATCAGAGGCCCATGCGTACCCCACGACCACTTCGTGCGCGTTTGAAACGGGGATGCACTGCACCGGGCCAGCAGCAGAGCGCTTGTACGCGGCATCGAAGGCGGGGGCATTGCGGAAGGCTCGCTTCCTGTAGGGAATTTCGTAGCTGGCCCACACGTCGGAGGCGCGCCCGTCACTGCCGAAGAAGTTCTCGACGCCCGTCTCCGTGGCCTTGGCGAAGTAGGTGGGCTCTTCCGGGTCCGTCTCCGAGTCGAGCACCTCGGCAAGGCCTCGGAGGGCTGCTGACAGCCTCGGTGCGTTCGCGTCGTGGAGGGTCGGCTGAGCGCGGCCCTTGAGGTCATGGCTCATCCAGATGTCCGAGTACGTGATCAGCTCAACGGTGACGAACCCGTCGAACGCGGAGGCCCCCAGGAGGAACATGCCCTTCTCCAGCCCGCCCGTCTTACCGTCGCGCATTCCCGAGCAGATCGCCTGGGCGTCGACGGATCCGATGCGACCGGGGCGAAGCGCCTGCTGGATCTGCCTGGCGAGGCGTTCGGCGGACTGCTCCTCTTCCCGCCCCGCAGACAGCGTGAGGTCGCCCTCGAAGAGGTAGCTCTGCGGACTTCCCCACTCCGGAACGGCCAGATGTACGGTTGTCCCGCCCACGGCCAACCGGTGATCGGCAAGGACCGAGTAGGCGGCCACGAGGTCGGTGATGCAGCTCAGGACGGAATCGGCGGTCTCTGTATCCCTGCCCCAGGTCCACCGGGCAACGGGCGTACTGGCGATCACGGCGTTACCTCCGGTGTGAAGTGACCATCACGAGGCACGAAGATGACCCCGTCCGGCGTGCGGATGACGAACTGAACGTTCTTCGCGTCGAAGCGTTCCTGAATTCGGTCGATCTGCGTCAGTATCTCAGCCTTCGACGCCTTCGTTTCGACGACGAAGGTCTGGACATCCGCACGGGAGTCGATGAGCTGATGCATGCTCTTGAAAATGTTGCGGACGACCGTGGCCGGCGCATCTGGCGACTTGGGTCCCGTCATGTCTTTGAACTGCCAACCGTGAACTGTGCCGTCTGCCTCTCGCACCATCAGGTCAAGGTCGGTCTTCGGGCCTGTGAACACCCCGGGCTTGATCTCATGTCCACCCTGCTTGATTTCGAATGAGAGGTCGGTGAATCCCTGTTCGTGCAGTCTGTTGGCCAGGCGGATCTGCTCAAGACAGCCGGACGCTTCGTCCGGGCGAGAGAGGTTCGAGACCACGTACCCGAATCCTTCGGAGTCCTTGAAGCGGCCCGAGGCGATGGTGTCCGCCATCTCGCGGCCGGCGGGGTTATTTTCCAGCGTTTCCAGGATTGCGGGAAGATCGCTGTGTTTGGTCGTGGTGCCCCGAATCTGCTCCCGGATTTGCCGCTCCAGCGTCCCTCCGCGTTCGAGGGGGCCTGATCCTTGCGCCCGCTCCCAGCCTGCGGGCCCGTTCGTCTCGTTCGGGTGGCCATGGCCACCCGAAGGAAGATCGCCACCGCCGATCGGGTCAGCGCCCTGGTGGGGGACGGCCGGGCCGTGGCCGTTGTCGTGGTCGCCGGTGGACGGGGTGTCGTTGTGGTGGGTGCCGCCGGTGGGGGTGGTGTCTTGGCCGCCTGTGCTTGTGCCCCCGCCGGGTTCGGTGTGGCTGTTGTGGGCGGTGTTGTCGGCTGCGCCGCCGGGGGTGCGGGAGGGCGTGGCGCCGGGGGTGTGGGAGGTGACGTCGGCGGTGTGGGCGCCGACGCCGACCGGGACGTTCTCGTGCTTGGGGACCTCGGCCAGCGGGTGGTCGACGCCCTTGGGGACCGCGGTGAGGTCCTGCTTGGGCAGCCCGTTGTGGTCCAGGAGCTGGTTCGAGGTCTTGTCGAAGTACTGCGGACGGCCCAGCGCGTCGTCGGGGAGACGGACGGTGTCCTCGGGGTGCGGGAACGTGATCCCGGGCGCGTCGGCCTTCGGGAGGTCCTTCCAGATCACGTCGTCGATCTTCGGGAACGCCCCGTCGGCCTTGCCCAGGTTCGCGAACAGGTCACCGATCTTCATCTTCGCCAGCGAGCCGGCCTTGCCGATGTAGGTGATCGGATCGATGAGGCGGCCCGCCTTCCCGGCCACGCTGATGACCTTCGCCACCGTGCCCGCCTTCGCGGCCGTACCGCCACCGCCGGTGAACACGGTGGTCAGGACGTTGAAGGTGACCGCACCGGCCGCGCGGGCCGGGTTCTTGCCCCACTCGTCCCAGGCGACCAGCGCCTTGCCCGTCTCCTTCATCGCATTACGCGAGTCACGCAGCCACGACGGGAGCTGCTTGTCGTCGGCCATCCAGAACGCGGTGCCCACTCCCGGGTAGGTGGTCAGGGCCAGGCCTGTGGCGAGCTTCGCCAGCCCCGTCCAGGCCTGACCGGCCTTGTCCCACCCGTCGACACCGATGAGCGTTCCCAGGCCACGGATCGTGCCCCAGATCCCGTC
>NZ_JBVIKC010000092.1:0-8429 GCF_055581065.1 Streptomyces sp. NPDC031479 | reverse complement strand
CGTCGAAAGATCGTTCCCGAACGACGCCGTCTCCGACGTGAAACGGTCACCCGTCAGCTGCATACCGTCACCCGAATCACCCGCGAAACGGATGACCACACGGTCCACGCGGCGGATCTCGGCTCCGGTCGCCATGTCAGCCGCTCTGCTCGTCGCGGCGCAGCTCCGGCGCGTGCCGGTAGCCCAGGATCAGGACGTCGCGGACGGCCGGCTTCGCCGGGTCCTGCGCGATGATCGGGCGCACCGCGTGGAGGATCCGGGCGTCGGCCCAGAACATGGTGTCCATCTGCTCGGTCAGGGTGAACTCGGCCACGAGCTCCCTCTCCAGGCTGTAGACCTGGGATTCCCCGCCCCGGGCGTTGAAGCGGCCCATCAGGTGGATGGCTCCGAAGTCGACCTCGTCGCGGTGCGGGCCCTCGGGGGTAGGCTCCCCCGTCTCGTCCGGGGTGCTGATGATCCGGAACTGGTGGCACTGGACGTCCCAGGGGTCGTCGAGCCAGGAGTCCGCGGGGACCGGGAACTTCTCGAAGTCGGCGCGCAGGAGCCGCGTCAGGAGCGGGTTGTCCAGGGTGGCCCGGCTGAGGGGGGCCACGTCGCGGTCGATGCCGCCGGCGTAGTCGTTGGCGTTCATCGACTGGAAGTAGGGACGGTGCGGGCGCAGCCGGACCTCTCCGGTGCGGGGCACGAAGTAGAACCGGTCGTAGCGGCGCTCGCGGAAGCGGGACCCGCCCTTCAGGTACCGGTCCGTCTCCAGGTGTTCCCACTCGGCGGCCAATTCCTTGACGTGCTGCCTCAATTCGGCATCGATGACGAGCCGGTCGGCCGGCAGCAACGAATATCCATTGGCCCGCAGTTCTTCTCGTGCTT
Organism: Streptomyces sp. NPDC031479; assembly: GCF_055581065.1. Lineage (NCBI taxonomy): Bacteria > Bacillati > Actinomycetota > Actinomycetes > Kitasatosporales > Streptomycetaceae > Streptomyces > Streptomyces sp. NPDC031479. The sequence goes on along the minus strand of NZ_JBVIKC010000092.1, from coordinate 7,562 downwards.
CGGTCTGCATGATTCGCTCCTCCACGCCGGATCTCACGCACTCGTGCATCCAGAGGTTCCCACAGCCGTACTGACGCTGAACTGACAGGGCCGACAGGTCAGGAGGACGTCAGCCGGTCGTCACGGCACCTGTGCTTCACTCGACCGGTATGACAGAACAATTAGTGTCCTCGCCCCGATCGGAACGCCGGACGGTTCTGGAAGAAATCGTCGTGGCGGAATTCAAGACGGCACTGCTCATGCCCGACGACGAAGAGCTGCCGCTGGAGGACAGCTTCTTCGAGCTCGGTATGACGTCCCTGCTGCTGACCCAGGTCAAGCAGCGGCTCGAAGACCGGCTGGGGCGGGGCATCAGCAGCACGGCCCTGTTCAACCAGCCCACCGTCGAGCGGCTGACCGACCATCTGGCCTCGGACGTGCTGGCCGACATCTTCGACGCGAATTGAGAGGGAGGCCGCCGCCATGCCGGGAACGCCGGACCCGCGGGATCCGTACATCATGCAGGGGATCAAGGAGATAAAGGAAAGGCTCGACGTCGCGGAGGAAACGGTCCGGCGACAGAAGAGGACCCTCGGAGAATTCCTTCTCGAAAAGCACGAGCCGATCGCCGTGGTCGGCGTGGGAATGCGCCTGCCCGGTCGGAACAATTCCCTTTCTGATCTCGATTCCTTTCTGCGGGACGGGCGTTCCGGTATCGGTCCACTGCCGCGCGACCGCTGGGTGCCGGAGGTGGCCGACGGCGACATCACCGCTCGCGCGGGCGGTTTCCTCGACCACATAGACGAATTCGACGCACAGTTCTTCAACATTCCCCCGAAGCAGGCCCCCTTCATCGATCCGGGGCAGCGGCTGCTGCTGGAGACGGTGTGGGAGGCCCTGGAGGACTCCGGCATCGATCCGGCCGTGCTGCGGCACGGCGACGGCGGTGTCTACGTGGGCGCCTCCCCCCTGGACTTCCCCCTGGAGCTGGAGGGGCTCACGGACGAGCAGCTCGACGGGAACCTGGCGACCGGGCTCGGGGCGTACTCCCTGTCGGGGCGGCTCTCGTACTTCCTGGGCTGGCGCGGCCCGAGCCTGACGACCGACACCGCGTGCGCGGCCTCGCTGACCGCCCTGCACCTGGCGGTGGAGGGGCTGCGGCGGCGCGAGTGCGGGATCGCGCTGTGCGCCGGGGTGAACACCCTGCACAACCCGCGTTCGTACGTGATCCTCTCGCACGCCCAGATGCTGGCCCCGGACGGGCACTGCAAGACCTTCGACGAGAGCGCGGACGGTTACGCGCGCGCCGAGGGCTGCGGGGTGCTGGTCCTGAAGCGGCTGTCGGACGCGGTGGCCGCGGGCGACCGGGTGCTGGCCCTCGTACGGGGCACCGCGATCGGACAGGACGGCGAGAGCGCGGGCCTGAGCGCGCCCAACGGCACGGCGCAGGAGGCCGTGATGCGGGCGGCGCTGGCCAACGCGCGGCTGGAGCCGGGTGACATCCAGTACGTGGAGGCGCACGGGACGGGGACCCCGCTCGGCGATCCGATCGAGCTGGGGTCGGTGAACGGGGTGTTCGGCGCCTCCCACGACAAGGACGACCCGCTGGTCATCGGCTCGCTGAAGGCCAACCTGGGACACATGGAGCCCGCGGCCGGGCTGGGCGGACTGATCAAGGTGATCACGCAGATGCGGGCCGGCACCTTCTTCCCGCACGTGTGGCGGAACCTATCCGGGCGGATCCCGTGGGACACGTACCCCATCGAGGTGGCGACGAAGGAGCGGCCCTGGAAGGCCCCGGTGCGCCGGGCCACCGTCAACGGCTTCGGCGTCGCCGGTGCCATCGCGGTCGCGGTACTGGAGGAGGCGCCCGCCCCGGACACCGCTCCGCCGGCCGGCACCGCGCCGCCGGCCGCGCGCGAGGAGGCGTACGGGCAGGTCTTCACGCTGTCCGCCAAGTCCCGGCCCGCGCTGCGGCTCCAGGCCGAACGGTACGCGCGGTTCCTCGCGGAGCACCCCGGCACCTCCCTCGCCGACCTGTGCCGCACCCGGGCCACCGCCCGCTCGCACTTCCGCTTCCGGGCGGCGGCGGCCGTCTCCTCCCTCGCGGAGCTCGGCTCGCGGCTGGAGCGGTGGAGCGCGCCGCCCAGGGACGAGGAGAAGCCCGACGCGTTCCGCAAGGTGGCCTTCCTGTTCACCGGTTCCGGTTCGCAGTACGTGGGCATGGGCCGGGCCCTGTACGGGCGCCACGCCGTGTTCACGCGCTGCGTCGACGAGTGCGACGCGCTCTTCGCCCCGCTGCTCGGGCGCTCGGTGGCCGCCGTGATGTTCGGCGACGCCGGGGACGCCGAGGAGACCCTGGCCCGTACGTCCTTCACGCACGCGGCGCTGTTCACCCTGGAGTACGCACTCGCCCGGCTGTGGCTGTCGTGGGGGGTGCGGCCCAGCGTCCTGATCGGGCACAGCGTGGGCGAGATCGTCGCGGCCACGGTCGCCGGTCTGTTCACGCTCGCCGACGGGGTGACCTTCCTCGCCGCGCGTTCCCGGCTGATCGAGTCGGTGTCGGCGCCGGGCGGGATGGCCGCCGTGGCCGCGCCCGCAGAGGAGGTGCGCCCGCTGCTCCTGCGGTGGCCCGAGCTGGCCGTCGCCGCCGTCAACGCGCCGGAGCAGTGCGTGGTATCGGGCGGCGCCGGGGCGCTGGCGGAGGCGGTGGAGGCGCTGCGCGCGCGGGACTGGACGGTGACCCCGCTGCACGTGACGGCGGCGTTCCACTCGCCGCTGATGGAGGAGGTCGCCGAGCCGCTGGCCGAGGTGCTGCGGGGGATCGCCTTCCAGGAGCCGCGGCTGCCGATCGTGTCCAACCTGACCGGCCGGGTCGCGGCGCCGCGGGAACTGGCGACGCCGGAGTACTGGGTGCGGCACATGACGCGGTCGGTGGAGTTCGCGGCCGGGGTGCGGACCATCGCCGAGCGCGGCCGGCACGTGTTCCTGGAGCTGGGTCCGTCCACGGCCCTGACCTCGCTGGCCCGGCAGGCCGTGCCGCAGGAGCAGCACCGGTGGCTGAGCTGCCTGCGCCGCAAGGACACCACGGGTGCCACCCTGGACGCCGCGCTGGCCGGCGCGTACACGGCGGGGCTGACCATCGCCTGGAACGAGGTCCACGCGGACGGTCCGGGGCGGCGGATCCCGCTGCCCGGCTACGCCTTCGACCGGCGCGCCTACCGGCTCCCGGCCCGCCCCGCGGCGCGCGCCGGGGCCGTCGGCGCCGGCCACCCCCTGCTGGGCCGCGAGGGCGCGCCGGCCGGCGACCGGCGGGAGTTCACGGCCCGGATCAGTGCGGCGGCCCCCGCGTACCTGGCGGACCACACCATCGGCGGCCAGGCCTTCCTGCCCGCGGCCGCGTACCTGGAACTGCTGCTGGCGGTCCAGGACGAGGTCCACGGGGACGCCGGCCGGGCGGTGGAGGACGTCCGCTTCCACGAGGCGCTGTTCCTCTCGGACCGGCCGACGCTGCTGCTGACCCGGGTGCGCACCGAGCCGGGCGGGCGGCTGTCCGTCGAGGTCTCCAGCCGGTCCGGGGACGAGCCCGGGGGCGTGGAACGGCTGCACGCGACGGCCGCGATCGCTTCGGAGGCCGCCGGCGCGGGCTCGCTGTCCGATCAGGGCCGGGCCCTGGTGGGCCTGCTGGGCGCGGTGCGGGGGGTGCGTTCCTCGAAGGCACTGGACGCCGAGGACGTGCGGGCCGCCTACGCCGAGGCCGGGCTGGAGTACGGGCCGCAGTTCCGGCGGGCCCGCTCGGTGACGGCGTACGGGCCGAACTTCGCGGTGACGGAGCTGTCCGGCGCGGACGTCTCCCGTGCCGAGCACCTCCCGCCGCCGTTGCTGGACGGGGCGACGCACGCCCTGGCCGCCCTCGCCGACGACGGCCGCCACTACGTGGCCACGAGCGTGGGCCGGCTGCGGACCTTCAAGAAGCCGCGCGGGGAGGCGTTGCGCTCCGCCGTGCGGGTCACGTGGGCCGACCGTCCGGACACCGCGGCGGGCGACGGCCCGGCCTTCACGCTGGACCTGCTGCTGCTGGAGGACGGCCCCGAGGGCGCCGGCCGGCCGGTGGCGGAACTGTCCGGGATGGGCTTCACCCGGCTGCCGGACCGGCCGGTGGAGGTGGCCGCCGGGGCCGCGGAACCGGCCGCGTCCGCGCCGGTCGACGTGGAGGCGCTGACGGCCGCGCCGCCCGAGGAGCGGCGGGCCGCGCTGGTCACGCTGGTGCGGGCCACCGTCGCCGCGCTCCTCGCGGTCGACGACCCGGAGTACGTCGACACCCGGGCGAGCTTCCTGGAACTCGGCGTGGACTCGCTGACCGCGATCGTGCTCAGGACCCGGCTCCAGACGCGGCTGCGCGTCCCCCTGGTCTCGTCGGCGGTCTTCGACCACCCCTCGGTGGAGGAGCTCGCCGAGGTCCTGTCCCACCGGCTCGCACCCGCGCCCGTGGTGGCGGCGTCGGCCCCCTGAGCAACAGCCAACGACACAAGGGAACCCCATGGACAACCGTACGGAGGACCGGACCCTCGCCGCCCGCGCCGCGCTGCACGCCCGGACCCGGCCCGACCGGCCGGCGGTGATCTGCGAGGACCGCACGCTGACCTACGGGCAGCTGCACCGGGAGAGCAACCGCACGGCGCACGCGCTGCTGGACTCGGGTCTGGCGGCGGGCGCGCGGGTCGGCTACCTGGGCCGGGAATCGGAGCACTACTACGACCTGGCGCTGGGCTGCGCGAAGAGCGGGGCGGTGCTGGTGCCGGTGAACTCGCGGCTCACGGCCGGCGAGGTCGAGCACGTCCTGAAAGACTCGCAGGCCGAACTCCTCTTCGTGGAAAGACAGTTCAGGCCGGTCGTGGACCGGCTGCGGCCGGTGCTGCCCCGGCTGGTCCGCATCGTGGAGATGGACTCCGACGGCCATGTGGCGGGCGGGTTCCTCGACTGGAAGCGGGGGCGGCCGGACACGGAGCCGGACCCGGCCGCCGCGGCCGGTTTCGACGACCCGGTCGCGCAGCTGTACACGAGCGGGACGACCGGGCTGCCCAAGGGGGTGGTGCTGGCGCAGCGGACCTTCTTCACCTTCATCGCCGACACCCGGGCGGCGGGGGTCGACTGGATCGACTGGCGGCCCGAGGACCGGGGGCTGAGCTGCTTCCCCGGTCTGCACACCTCGGGCTTCGGCTGGTTCATGCACTCGTTCAACGCCGGCGCGACCACGGTGATCATGCGTCAGTTCATCGCCGACGAGGCCACCCGGCTGATCGAGCACCACGGGATCACGACGCTGTGGGCGGCGCCCGCGATGCTGCGGATGATGCTGACCGAGCGGGGCACGACCCGTGACACCTTCCGTTCGCTGCGCAAGGTGGTCTACAGCGGCTCCCCCATCGACCGCGAACTCCTGCTGACCTGCATCGACGTGCTGGGCTGCGAGCTGGCGCAGGGCTACTCCTCGGCGGAGGCGGGCAGTTTCGTGACCTGCCTTGCGCCGGAGGACCACACCCCGGACAGCCGGGTCCTCGGCTCGGCGGGCCGGGTCTGCCCCGGCAACGAGGTGCGGATCCTGGACGGGGAGGGCCGGGAGCTGCCGGCGGGCGAGGTGGGCCGGGTGGTCATCAAGAGCCCGGCGCGCTTCCTCGGGTACTGGCGGCTGCCGGAGGTGACGGCGCAGGCCCTTTCGGGCGCGTCGGGCGAGTGGCTGTCCATGGGCGACATGGGGCACCTCGACGCCGACGGCTACCTGTTCCTCGTCGACCGGGTCAACGACACCATCATCGTCGCAGGTCAGAACATCTATCCGACGGAGGTCGAGAATGCCCTGCGGGCCCACCCGGCGGTCGCCGAGGTCTCCGTGTACGGAGTCCCGCACCCCGACTGGGGCGAGGCCGTACGGGCCGCGGTGGTGCTGCGCCCGGGAGCCGAGGCCACCCCGCGCGAGTTCCTGCGGTTCATGAACGGGCGGATCGCCGGGTTCAAGATCCCGACGGGGTACGACATCGTGGCCGCGCTGCCGCGCAACCCCACCGGGAAGGTGCTGCGGCGGGTGCTGCGCCAACGGCACACGGCCGCCGCCGCCTCGCCCGCCCCGGCCACGGCGGCGTAGAGCGCGATGGAGACCCTGGGCCCGCTGCCCGAGGTGCAGGGCGCGTCGCGGTGGCTGCATCCGGCCGACGCGGAACCGGACGCGGAGCTGCGGTTGTTCCTGCTGCACCACAGCGGGGGCGGCGCCTCCATGTACCGGGAGTGGCCCGCGCGGCTCCCCGGGTCGGTGTCCTGCCAGGCCGTGCAGCTGCCCGGCCGTCAGGAGCGGCGGCGCGAGGCCCCGTACACGCGGCTCGGTCCGCTGGTGGAGGCCCTCGCTCGGGTGGTCTCGGACGAGCTGGACGGGCGCGCGTACGCGGTGTTCGGGCACTCGATGGGGGCACTGCTGGGCTACCGGCTGACGGTGGAGATGGAGCGGCGGGGCCTTCCGGCCCCGGCGCTGCTCGCCGTGTCGGGGTGGGCTCCCGAGGGGTTCTCGGCGCCGGCGGCGCTGTCCCGGGACCCCCTCGAAGCGCTGCGCCTGCTGGGCGGGCTGCCGGCTGCGGTCGAGGCCGACGCGGAGCTGCTGGCGGCGGCGGTCCGGGCCATGGGTGCCGACGGCGCGGTGTGCGCGGACTTCCCGGACGACGGGGCGGCCGTGGGCTGTCCCGTCGTCGCGTACTCCGGGCGCGGGGATCCGCTCCTCGCGCCCGGGGCCATGCGGTCGTGGGCCGGTCGGACCCGTGACTTCCTGGGGTGCCGGACCTTCCCCGGGGACCACTTCTACCTGCGGACCCACGCCCGCGCCATCACGGCCGACCTGGCCCAGCTGCTGCCGCGGTACGCCGCGGGGCCCTGACCGGGCGGCGTCCCCGCAGAACCGGAGGTACATCGTCATGCTGCCCCGACCCAACGAACTCCTCGCGCGCTACGTCGCGTTGTGGAACGAGACCGACGCGCAGCGCCGGCGCGACATGGTGCACGCCCTGTACGCGCCCGACTGCACCTACGTCTTCTACCGCAAGGACCCGATCCGGGGGCACGCGGCGCTCCTGGAGCAACTGGCCTACACGCACGAGGTGTACGGCCCGATGGGGTACGAGTTCCGGTCCTCGAACAACGCGACCGGCCACCACGACGTCGTCCGGTTCAACTGGGTGATGGTCTCGGCGGCCACGGGCGAGATGGAGATGTCCGGCCAGGACATCGTCGTGCTCGCCGAGGACGGGCGAATTCAAGCCGACTACCAGTTCCACGACCGGATGCCCTCGTCGTTCGTCTACAACGACGGCTACGAGGAGCACGGGGTCGCCGTCCGCGCGGCCCAGCCCCGGCGCACCGGTGTCCCGAGCCCCTGACGGGGGCCCCGTGCGCGGACGGACCGGCCCCGGGGGGGGGGGGGGGGGGGGGGGGGGGGTGGGGGGGGGGGGGGGGGGGGGGGGAGGGGACCCCCCCCCCCCCCCCGCAGGGGAGGCCCCCCCTCGCACCCCACCCCAAAAACACCAGAACCCGAAAAAAGACCC
>NZ_JBVIKC010000091.1:0-8630 GCF_055581065.1 Streptomyces sp. NPDC031479 | reverse complement strand
TCGCCCCCTTTCCCCCCCCCCCCCTCTTCTTCCCCCCCTCCCCCCCCCCCCCCCCCCCCCCCCCCCTCTCCCCCCCCCCCCCGGTCCCGTGGGGTGCCGCGGGTCAGAGGACGGCGCCCGCCAGCGCGTTGGGGCAGTGCTGGCGCAGCACGAGCTCGGTGGCGGACAAGGCCATCCGGGCGGGCCCGTCGACCCCGAGCACCTCGCCGTTGGCCAGCAGGCCGCCGATGACGAGCATCAGCGTGTCGGCCAGGGCGTCGGGGTCCTCGGCGCCGGCCTGGGCGCCCATGTCCCGCAGCCAGTTGCGCAGGCCCTTGAGGTGCAGCGTCGCCTCCTGGCGGCCCGGGTGCGCCGGGTCGCGGAACTCGCTGGAGGTGTTGTAGTAGATGCAGCCGTGGAAGTCCGGTTCGCTGACGCTGGCCTGGAAGAACTCCATCAGCGCCAGGATCTGCCGGGCCGGGTCGCCGCTGTGGGGGGCCGTGACCTCTTCGGCCCGCTCCCACCACTGCGCGTCGCTCTCCCGCAGCCAGGCGGCGATGAGCTCGTCCTTGCTGGCGAACTCGCGGTAGAGCAGGCTCTTGCCCACTCCGGTCGCGTCGATCACCTGCTGCATGCCGACGGCCCGGACCCCCTGCTCACCGAAGAGTTTGGCCGAGGCCTCCAGAATCCGCCGCCTCGTACCTGGTGCCGGTGTACGCGCCATGTCTGAACTCCTTCCCCTCTCCCCCGCGGATCCCAGCATACGTTTGACAGCGGGGTTTGTGAGCGCTAGAAATGGACCGATCAGTCCCGGACTGATCGGTCCGTCATTCTTCACCATGTTGCGGCCCACTGCTTCCGACGACCCTCCGATCGGAGTCTGATCATGACCGAGGCATCACCGACCTCTCCCCCCATCGCACGGACGGCGTTACCGTCCGCACCCGTGGTCAAGAGCCTGCCCCTGCTGCTCCTGGTCGTGTGCGCGGTGCAGTTCCTGGACGCGATGGACATCGCGAGCATGGGACCGGCCCTCCCCCTCGTCCAGGCGGACCTGGGCATGTCGACCTCCGCACTCCAGTGGGTCGTCTCCGCCTACGCCCTCGGATTCGGCGGGTTCCTGCTGCTGGGCGGCCGGCTGGCCGACCTCTACAACCGCAAGAAGCTGCTGATCGGCTTCCTCGCCGTCTTCGTGGTGGCGAGCATCCTCGGCGGCATCGCCGACAACGGAGTGCTCCTGGTCGTCGCCCGTCTCCTCAAGGGCGTCAGCGCCGGCATCACCGCACCCGCCGCCATGGCCATCCTGCTCGACGCCTTCCGTGACGAGCAGTCACGCAACCGCGCGCTCGGCACCTTCCTCGCCGTGGCCTCGGCCGGCTACTCGCTCGGCCTGATCCTCGGCGGCCTGATGGCGGGCGTCTCCTGGCGCCTGGTCCTCTTCGCCCCGGCCGTGGCCGGTGTCCTGGTCGCCCTGCTCGCCGCCTCCGTGGTACCCGCCCAGCAGGAGAAGGGCAAGAGCGGAAGCATCGACATCCTCGGCGCCGTCACGGTGACGGCCGGCGCGGTGGCCCTCGTGTACGGGCTCAGCCGGGCCGCGAGCGACGGCTGGAGCGACGCGCAGACGATCGGTTCGCTCATCGCCGCCGCGGTCCTCTTCCCGCTGTTCGCCGTGGTCGAGAGCCGGCACCCGGCGCCGCTGGTCCCGCTCTCCGTCTTCCGCAAGGGCCAGCTGACCCGCGCCCTGGTCTCGATGCTCTTCTTCGGCGCCTACGTCTCCTTCCAGTTCGTGCTCACCCTCTACTACCAGGAGCAGCTGGGCTGGAGCCCGCTGGAGGCCGGCCTCGCCTTCCTCCTCGGCGGCGTGCTGACCGCGGGCACCGCCCGCTACGGCGCGGCCCTGGTCACCAAGTACGGCGCCTGGCCCGTCGCCACCGGCGGCCTGGTCCTGCTGAGCATCGGCTACCTCGGCTGGGTCCTGCTCATGGGTCAGGTCGACCCGCTGGTCACGCTGTTCGCGCAGCAGCTCCTCGGCGGCCTCGGCTTCGCCGCGGTCTACCCGGCGCTGAACATCGCGGCCGTCGGCACCGCCGAGCCCGACGAGCAGGGCCTGGTCTCGGGCCTGTTCAACGCCGGCGCGCAGATCGGCAACGGTGTGGTCATCGCCGTCACCGCCACCGCCTTCTCGCTCTCCACCGGCGGGATCGCCCCGTACCGGGCGGGTCTGTGGACCGTCACGGTCATCACCCTCGCCGTCACCCTCGTGGCCCTGGCGGGCGCCGCCCGCTACCGCCAGAAGGCCGCGGCCTGACCGGAGGGCGTCGCCGCCCCGGCGGCGACGCCCTCCCCCCGATCGGCCGTGCAACCCGTCTGGCGCACCCATTGGATCCCCCGCATCCGGCGCCGGACGTGTTGCACGGCCTTTGTCGCGTTCACTCCCGGGCGGGGCCTCCGGGCGGGAGGCGGGGGCCCATTGGCTTCATTGACACGCTCCTACCTGACCAAGTACGGTCGGGACCGATCGGTCCACTAGGAATTCAGTACCGCATGAGTACCGCTTCCGGCACCGAATCGATCACCCGACGCCAGTGCACACGACACCGTTCTCTTTCCATCTCGCGGGGAGATGTTTGTGTTGCTGTTCTCAGTCCTAGGCTCCATTGAAATAATGAAACAGCGGGTCGCCGTGCGGCTCGGCGGCGCCATGCAGCAGACGCTCCTGGCGACCCTGCTCGCGGCCGGCGGATCGCTCGTCACGGTCGACTCCCTCATCCTCGAACTCTGGGGAACCACACCCCCCAACAAGGTCGAGAACGCCCTCCAGGCGCAGGTCAGCCGAGTACGCAGAACCCTGGCCGCGGTGGAGCCCGACCGGGAGGGATCGCGGGTGGTGACGAGCACCTCCGGCTACATGTTCCTCTTCGACCGGTGGGAACTCGACGCCTACCTGTTCCTCGACACCGTGGACGCGATCCACGCGAGAACCGGCACGGACACCCTGTCCGAGCACCGCCAGAACGTCGCCGACCTCCGCGCCGGACTCTCCCGCTGGAGAGGTCCCGTATTCGGCGGACTGGCCGGCGGACCGATCTGCCAGACCGCCTCCACGAGATATATGGAGGCGCGGAATTCGGCGCTCATTCTTCTTTACGATCTCGAACTGCGCACCGGCGGCCACGAACGGATCCTTCCGGAGCTGACCGAGCTCTACTCCCGCAACCCGAACCACGAGCAGTTCTGCATGCTCCTCATGCGGGCCCTGTACCGGTGCGGCCGCCAGCTCGACGCCCTGACGGTCTACCGCCAGTGCCGCCACAACATGATCGAGTCGCAGGGCATCGAGCCCTCCCCCGTACTCAGCCAGTACGAGCGGGCGATCCTCACCCACGACCCGATGCTGCTCCAGAACGAGCCCTACTGGCCGGTGCCGGCCCTCGTCGCGAGCTAGGGAAGAGCCCGGACATGGGCGACGCCCTGCTGCTGGTCGCGCACGGCAGCCGCGATCCGCGCCACGCGACCACGGTCCGCGCCCTCACCCGCGGGATCCGGTCTACGAGGCCCGGACTGCGCGTGAGCACGGCCTTCCTCGACTTCGACGCCCCCTCCGTACCGCAGGAGCTGGCGCGGGCGGCCCGTCACGGAGCCGCTCGGCTGGTGGTCCAGCCGCTGCTCCTGACCCGGGCCTTCCACGCCAAGACGGACCTGCCCGGCATCCTGAGCCGGGCACCGGCCTCCCTCACGGTGCGCCAGACCCCCGTCCTGGGACCGGATCCGCTGCTGACCGCCGCACTGGAACGCCGGCTGTACCAGGCCGGACTCGCCCCGGACGAACGCGCCACGACCGGCGTGGTCCTCGCGGCCGCCGGCAGCTCCGACCCGGAGGCGGCCGCCGCGCTCGCCGGGATCGCCCGGCGGTGGCAGCGCACCGGCGGCTGGCACTCCGTACGCTTCGCCTGCGCCTCCCACGGCCCCCGCACCGGGGACGCCGTACGGGCGCTGCGCGCCGGGGGCGCCCGGCGGATCGCGGTCGCCCCGTACGTCCTGGCGCCGGGAAGGCTCCCGGACCGGATCGCCGAGGGCGCCCGCGGCGCGGGGGCGGACGTCCTGGGCGCGGTGCTCGGCGCCGCCCCGGAACTGGTGCGCCTCGTCCTGCTCCGGTACGACGCGGCCGTCCGCGTACCGGCCCTGACGGGCTGACACCGGACGGTGCCCGGCGGGCCGCCCCGGGCCGGGGCCCTCACGGGCGCAAGCCCCGCCGGCGCAGCATCCGGCGCTCCAGCGGGCCGAAGACCAGCAGGTCGACGACGACGCCGACCAGCAGGATCAGCACGATGGCGAGGAAGATCCGCGCCATGTCGGAGGTCTCGCGCCCCGACTCCAGCAACTGGCCGAGCCCCAGGCCCAGATCGGGGGAGCTGGCGATGATCTCGGCGGCCATCAGGGAGCGCCAGGAGAAGGCCCAGCCCTGCTTGAGGCCGGCCAGGTAGCCGGGCAGCGCGGCGGGCATCACCACGTGCCGGGCGCCGCGCAGACCGGTGGCGCCCAGGGAGCGGCCGGCCCGCAGGAACAGCGGCGGGACCTGGTCGATGCCGGAGACGAGGCCGCCCGCGATGGAGGGGGTGGCCCCGAGCAGGATCACGGCGTACATCATCGAGTCGTCCAGGCCCAGCCACAGGACCGCCGGGGGGACCCAGGCGACCGAGGGCAGGGACTGCAGGCCCTGGAGGACGGGCCCGATCGCGGCGCGCACGCACCTGACGCGGGCGACGAGCAGGCCGAGCGGGGTGCCGATGGCCAGGGCCAGCAGGAAGCCCGACAGGCCGCGCCAGACGCTGGTCCACACGACGTCGAGGAGGGTGCCCCTGAACCAGAGGTCGGTCAGGCTGTGCCAGACGGCGGAGGGCGGCGGGAGCACGTAGTCGTCGGCGACCCGGGCCCAGGTGAGCCCCTGCCACACCGTCAGCACCAGGGCGACGGCCACGGCGGGCGGCAGTGCCTTGCCCCACAGCACCCGGCGCAGGGAGGTGCGGGCCGTCTGGTGGGTGTCGAGGGCGTCGAGTCCGGCCAGCTCGTTGGAGGCGGCGGGGAACTCTCGGGACGGTCGGGGCCCGGGGGGCCTGAGGTCAGTGCTGGCCATGGCGGCGGATCTCCCCACGCAGGTGTTCGGTGATCTCGACGGACAGGTCCGCGACCGCGGCGTCCTCGATGCGGCGCGGCTGCGGGATGTCCACCCTCCATTCGCGGGCCACGCGGCCGGGCCGGGAGGAGAGCAGGACCACGCGCTCGGCGAGGCGGACGGCCTCGCGGACGTTGTGCGTGACGAAGAGGACGGAGAGTCCCCCCGCGGCGGAGCCGCTGAGGTTCGCGGCGGCCCAGATGCGGGTGAGTTCGCCGTGCAGGACGTCGCGGGTGATGGCGTCGAGGGCCGCGAAGGGCTCGTCCATCAGCAGCAGGCGGCTGTCCTGGGCGAGGGCGCGGGCCAGGGCCACGCGCTGGCGCATGCCGCCGGACAGTTCGTGGACGCGCTTGCCGTACGCCCCGCCGAGGCGCACCAGCTCCAGCAGCCGTTCGGCCTCCGGCTTGCGGTCGTTCTTGGGCACCCCGCGCAGGCGCAGGGCGAGTTCGATGTTCCTGCCCGCGGTGAGCCACGGGAAGAGGGCGTGCTCCTGGAACATCAGGGCCGCGCGGCCCTCGGTGGCGACGGTCCCGGCGGTCGGGGTGTCCAGTCCCGCGACCAGGTTGAGCAGGGTGGACTTGCCGCAGCCGGAGGCGCCGAGGAGGGTGACGAACTCCCCGGGAGCGACGTCGAGGCTGATGTCGTCCAGCACGGGCTGGGGGCCGGCCGGGCCGGGAAAGGACTTGGAGACGTGCTCGATGCGGACGGCCCGTGTGAGGGCCGTGGTGTGCTCCGCGTTGATCAGGGCGGTCGCCATCGCGGTCAGCTCCGTTGGTCGTCGGTGCCCGGACCCGGCGGGGTGACGGGGGGCCTGTGCAGGGAACCGAGGACCTTGTCGAGCGGCCCGAGGTCGTAGATGCCGGCCAGGTCGGGCCGCTCCAGCAGGCCCGCGGCGACGGCGTGGTCGGCCTGGGCCCGCAGGGTGGCGGCCAGGGGGTCGTCGGTGACGACGATGCCCGGCCAGGCCCGGTCGATGACCTCGGGCTCCAGCTCCTTGCCGCTGAGCGTCTTCAGGGCGGCGTTGGCGGAGGTCTTGGCCTCGTCCCGGTGGGCGTTGATCCACTCGTTGGTCTTCACCGTGCCGCGGAGCACGGCCTCCACCACGTCCGCGTGGCCTTTGAGGAACTCCTGCGACACGACGACGTTCGTGATCACGAACTTCCCGTCGGGCCACAGGCCGCTCTCGTCGAGGAGGACGGTCGCGCCCTCGGCGACCAGCTTGGACGCGGTCGGCTCGGGCACCCAGGCGCCGTCGACGGAACCGGACCGGTAGGCGTCGGGGGTGATGGTGTTGTTGGTGCGGACGACGGACACGTCGCCCTTTCCGCTGGCCGCGTCGACCTTCCAGCCGCGCGTGGCGGCCCAGTTGAGGAAGGCCACGTCCTGGGTGTTGCCGAGCTGCGGGGTGGCGATCCGCTTGCCCTTGAGGTCGTCGAGGGTCTTGATCCTCTCCGGGTTCACGACGAGCTTGACCCCGCCGGACGCGGAGCCGGAGATGATCCGCAGGTTGCGGCCCTTGGACTTCACGTAGCCGTTGACGGCGGGCGAGGGGCCGATGAAGGCGATGTCGACGGAGCCGGCGTTGAGGGCCTCGATCTCGGCCGGGCCGGCGTTGAAGGTGGTGGTCTTCAGGGCGGTCCCGCCCAGTTCCCGCTGGATCAGCCCTTCCCGTACGCCGACCAGGGCGGTGGCGTGGGTCAGGTTCGGGAAGTAGCCGAGGGTCACGGAGCCCGCCGAGAGCTTCGCGCCCGTCCCGTCCGCGGGGGCCTGGGCGGCGGCGGGTACCTGGTCGGCCCGGGAGCCGTAGCCGCAGGAGGTGAGGGCGGCGGCGATCAGCAGCAGGAGGGCCGCGGCGGGGCGGAGGCGGCGCGTGGGGGACATGGTCAGGCGGTCCATTCGTGTTCCGTGAAGGCATCGCCGGCCATGCCCGCGGTCAGGGTGGTGCCGTCGGCCGGGTCGATGAGGAGGAAGGACCCGGTGCGGCGGGAGGCTGCGTACGCGTCGAGCGCGAGCGGCTCGGCGGTGCGGACGACGACGCGGCCGATGTCGTTGGCCACCAGCCGGCCGGGGGCCGGGTGCTGGGAGAGGTCGTCGAGGGTCAGCCGCGAGGGGATCTCCTTGACGATCGCCTTGACCGTGCGGGTGGTGTGCTTGAGCAGGACGCGCTGGCCGACCGTGAGGGGCCGGTCGGCGACGTGGCAGACGGTGGCGACGACGTCCTGCGTGGTGGTGGGGGCCAGGGCGGTGGGGGCGATCAGGTCGCCGCGCGAGATGTCGATGTCGTCCTTGAGGCGGACCGTCACCGACTGCGGCGCCCAGGCGGTGTCCACGGACTCGCCGAGGGCGTCGATCCCCTCGATGGTGCTGGTACGGCCCGACGGCAGGACGGTGACGGCCTCGCCGACGCGCAGGACGCCGGAGGCGATCTGGCCCGCGTAGCCGCGGTAGTCGGGGTGGGCGGCGGACCGGGGGCGGATCACGTACTGGACGGGGAAGCGGGCGTGGGCGGCGGTGAACTCGTCGGTGACGGGCACGGTTTCGAGGTGTTCGAGGGCGGTGGGTCCGCCGTACCAGTCCATGTGCGCGGAGGGCTCGACGACGTTGTCCCCGGCCAGGGCCGAGATCGGGATGGCGGAGACGTCGAGGATCCCCAGCTCGGAGGCGTAGGCGGTGAACTCTTCGGCGATCTTGGCGAAGACGGTCTCGCGGTAGTCGACGAGGTCCATCTTGTTGACGGCGAGGACGACGTGGGGGACGCGCAGGAGGGCGGCGACGGCGGCGTGGCGGCGGGTCTGCTCGATGACGCCGTTGCGGGCGTCGACGAGGACCACGGCCAGGTCGGCGGTGGAGGCGCCGGTGACCATGTTGCGGGTGTACTGCACGTGCCCGGGGGTGTCGGCGAGGATGAACCGGCGGCGGGCGGTGGCGAAGTAGCGGTAGGCCACGTCGATGGTGATGCCCTGCTCGCGCTCCGCGCGCAGGCCGTCGGTGAGCAGGGCAAGGTCCGGGGCCTCCTGGCCACGGTCGGCCGACACCCGCCGGACGGCCTCCAGCTGGTCGGTCAGGACCGACTTCGAGTCGTGCAGCAGACGGCCGACCAGGGTGGACTTGCCGTCGTCGACGGAGCCGGCGGTCGCGAAGCGCAACAGCGTGGTGGTCGTCATGGTTAGAAGTACCCTTCGCGCTTGCGGTCTTCCATCGCGGCTTCGGAGAGCTTGTCGTCGGCGCGGGTGGCGCCCCGCTCGGTGAGGCGGGAGACGGCGATCTCGGCGATCACCGTGTCGAGGGTGGTGGCGTCGGAGTCGACGGCGCCGGTGCAGGACATGTCGCCGACGGTGCGGTAGCGCACGAGGCGCTTGTGGACCGGCTCGGTGTCCTTCGGCCCGCCCCATTCGCCGGCCGTCAGCCACATGCCGTTGCGCTGGAAGACCTCGCGTTCGTGGGCGAAGTAGATCTGAGGGAGTTCGATGTCCTCGCG
>NZ_JBVIKC010000090.1:0-9363 GCF_055581065.1 Streptomyces sp. NPDC031479 | reverse complement strand
AAGTGGGGTCTGGACTACATGAACTCCCGCTACGGCAGCCCCGTCGGCGCCTGGAACTTCTGGCAGAACAACCACTGGTACTAAACCACCGGTGGCCGGCGGACAGCGGACCGCGGACATCCGAAAACGCCCGGCAGGGACCACCCCGCCGGGCGTTTTCGCATGCCCGCGCAACCGGCGGCGATCCCTGCCCGGTCTGCGGCGCTCCGGCCCGACCTGCTCCCTCCCCCGGGCGGGGGAGCGGGATCAACCCGGGAAGTGATGTGCGGGCCGGCCTGCCGGGGCCAGGCTTCTGCCATGACTTCGAAGATGCTGACGCCGACGGTATCGGTGGCCTGTGGCTGGTGGGTGGGTGCCGCGGGTGCCCTCGCGGCCGGGGCCGGGCTGTACGAGGCCCGGCCGCCGGTTGCCGTGTGGGCCCTCGCGGCGGCGGTGGCAGCGGCGGGAGCGGGCCTCGCCGCGCGAGCGCGCGTACTGCTGTGGGCGGCCTGCGGGCTGTCCGTGGCGGCCGGCTGCACGCTGCTGATGGACGTGCTCGCGCTGCTGTTCGGGCAGGGCGTGGACAGCGTGACGGGCGCGGTGACGCATGCGCTGGGCCTGGTGGGAGCACTGCTCACGGGCGCTGCCGCCGTGGCCGCCGGCGCGAGGCGGGACGCGGTCGTGGCGGCCCGGCCGGGACCGCCGGGGCGATGGATCCCGTACGTCGGGGTGGCGACCTTCCTGCCGTACATCGCGATGAAGCTCCACTGGGCCCTGGGCGGCACCTTCGCGGGGGTGAGCGGGGCCGAGGTGCTGGCGGAGTCCGAGCGCAACGGGGCCTCCGGGGTGTGGCTGACCCTGGAACGGTGGGGGCTGGACGCCACCGTACTGATGGCCCTCGCCGGGATCCTGCTGCTGTTCTGCCTGATCCGGCCGTGGGGCCTGCGCCTGCCGCGCTGGCTGCCGTTGACCCCGGCGCTGATCGGGACGGCCACCCTGGTGCCCTACGGGCTGCTGGGGCTGGGGTACCTGGCGCTGGCCCAGACGGGTGTGATCGACATCCCGACCGGGAGCTTCGACTCGGCCGACGACACCCTGCTGGTCGGATGGATCGGGTACGCGGCCTTCTCCGGATACGGTGTGGCCCTGCTGGCGGCGACCCGCTGGTACTGGCGCCGTACGCGTGGGCGCGTAGGGACCGGTCCGCTGACACCGGACGCCGATGTCAGCGCCGGGCCGGCGGCGGACCGGTGAACCGCCGGCCGTGACGGAACTACCCGGCTCCGGCGCTCTCGATCCGTTCGAGGACCGCCGTGTACAGGGACCGCTTGTCCGGCCGGGCGTGCACGGCGGCATGCCGGAGGGCGGGGACCGCCGCCGCACCCATGCCCACGAGCCCCTCGGCCGCCGCCTTGCGGACGGCGGGATGGGGGTGCTCCAGCAATCCGGTCACCGCGGGGGCCGCGGGGATCCAGGTCGCGTGGCAGAGCGTCCGGACCGCCGTGCGCACCAGGTCCGGCTGGGGGTCGTCCAGCAGCATCGACGTGTGGTGCAGATGGGCCGGGCGGTCCAGCATGGCCCGCGAGGTCCGGTGGGCGTGCAGGCGGACCCCGGCCCTGGGATGGCGCAGCAGCTCGGCGATCAGCTCCCGCAGCCCGGGGTCCCGGTCCGCGTTCGGACCGCGGTGTCCGGCGGCCAGCCACGTGAGCGCCTGGCGCACCCGCACCGGGTCGCCGCTGCGGGCCAGGTCCAGCAGCTCCTGCCGCGACGGCGGCGCCGACGCCTCCGCCGGCGCGGCCGGGGCGCGGTGCCGGAGCACCGCCAGCGCGGCGGCGTCCTGCTCCGCCGCGTCCGGGCGGCGTAGCGGACCCTCGACGAGCAGCAGCCGGTCGGCCTGGTCGTCGCGCCCTTCGGCCCGCAGCCGACGACGGGCCCGGGTCAGCGCGGGGGTGCGCAGCAGGGAGCGTCCGTGGAGCAGGTCGAGGAACCCCCACGCCCCGGCGTCGAGGCGCTCGCCGAGGTGCTCCGCCAGTACGTCGGCGGGGACGGCGCCCAGCGCCCGCCCGGCCGCGGAACTGCCGGCGGGCGGGTCGTGCTCCCACCATTCGAGCAGCAGCGGGACCAGCGGTCCCGGCTGCCAGGTGTCGAGCCGGGTCGCCACGAGGGCCACCCGGTCGTGCAGGACCTCGTCCGCGCGTAGTTCCGCCTCGCCGATGGCGGTCAGCGCGCGGGCCGGGAGGGTATCGATGGGTACGTCGACGCGGCCCCGCAGGTACGCGCGGAGCACGGCGAGCCGGACCTCGGGCTCGGGCCACTTCGCGAGCGCCAGGGCGGCGGCCTGCCGCCGGTCGGGAGCGGGGCCCGCCAGCATGTCCAGCAGGCGCTCCCGCTGCGCGGCCGAACGGGGCTGGTCGAGGTCGTCGACGTGCACGGTCCGGGGTTGCGGCGCCGCGGCGCGGGCGGTCTCGGCGATGGTCCAGGAGGGCGCGTCGAGGGGCTGGACGTCCGTCATCCAGTCGACGAGCGCGGCGCGTACCTCGGGGCCGGCGCCGGGGTAGGCGTCGATCAGGGCGTCCAGGCGTTCCCGGGAGCCGGGGACGCCGTCCTGCCGTTCGCGAAGCCGGCGCAGTTCCCCCTGTGCCCTCGGCGAGCGCACCGCCGCGTCGAGCGCGGCCCGCCACCGCCGTGCCCCCGCGGTGGCCGTGGGGGAGGGCGGGGCGGCGAAGGCCTCACGCAGCACGGCGGCCTCCGCCTCCCAGGGCCCGGCTCCCAGCCGGGCCGAGGCGAGCGCCCGATCCAGGTCGGAACGGACCAGCACCGCGCCCAGGGCGCGCAGCAGCGTCAGGGTGGACCGGCTCCCCGCGGGGGCGGGGGGCAGCGCGCGCACCGTGCGGGCGACGGCTGCCCCCTCGGCCGCCGCGAGGCGCGGTGCGACCGCTTCGAGCACCGCGATGAGGTCGTCCCGGTCTGCGGCCGAGGCCGCGTCCGGTCCGGCGGGTCCGGCAGGTCCGGCAGGTCCGGCGGGCCGGGCGAGACCGGAGAGTCCGTCGAGGAGGACGTTCGCGGACCGGCCGAAGGCCGTCAGTTCCCCGGCCGTCCACGGCGCGGGACAGAGCCGCAGCGTGAGCCGCAGGACGAGACGCGCCCGGACGGCGGGCTCGCCGCCGGCCAGACGGAGCCAGTCCGCCAGCATGGGCCGCAGCGTCCGCAGTCGGGTGGGGTCCGGCAGCTCGGGCCGCGCGGCGAGGCGTAGCGCCACGGACGGGTCCCACCCCCGCTCCGTCAGCTTCCTGACGTCCTGCTCCGCCCCGGAGGCCACCGTCGGAGGCGGTACGGCGGGCCGGGTGACCCCGTGATGGGCCATGGCCGTCGACAGGTCCCCGGCCGTCCCGGAGGCGAGGCCGATCCGGCCGGTCGCCAGCAGCGCGAGGAGCGTCGGCGCGACCCGTGACGACTGGCCGTGCAGGGCGAGGACCGAGCGCGCCGAGAGCGTACGGTCGAGGCCTTCCAGCAGCAGCTCGCGGGTACGGGCGTCCTCGCTGTGTTCTGCGGCGGCGAGGACGGTCGCCGGGTAGGCGTCGCCGAGGACGCCGCGCAGTGCCTCGACGAGCGTGCCGCGCAGGCCCGGATTGTCGTGGCGCCCGAGCCAGTGGAGCATGGCCGGCACGGCCAGGGGCGTGCCCGCGCCGACCAGGACCTCGGCGGCGGTCTTCTTGACGTTCATGTTCGGATGGCCGAGGCAGGCGGCGATCGCGGCGGAGGCCCAGCGGGCCCGCGCGTGACCGAGCGCCAGGAGCGCCTGCCGTACGGTCTGGACGTCCTGGGCCGAGGTCAGCGCGATCAAGGTCGCCGACAGTGCCTGGGCGTCGTCCCCCGCGGCGTCGCGGGCGAGCAGCGCGATCACGTGCTTGCGCACGTGCCGGTCGCGGTGCCGCAGCAGGCGGTGCACCCGCGCACGGGTGCCCGCGTAGGGGGCACGGAGCAGGAGTTCGAGCAGGATCGCCTGCTCGCCGGCCGACAGCCCGGGCCGGTCCAGCAGGTCCAGCGCCATGGTCGCGACGAGCGCGTGTCCGGCGTCCGCCGCGGTGGCCGCGTCGAGCAGGCAGGAGGGCCTGATCCGTCCCCGCTCGTGGAGGCGACGGCCCAGGCCGTGCACGGCCTCCAGGACCTCCCCGGGTACCACGGGCTCCCCGGCGGGCCGGCCGCCGTCGGAACGCGGGGCGGCTGCGCCCGGCTCGTGGGACGCCGCCAGCTCGGCCACGACGCGCAGGAGCAGGTCGGCGATGACCGGCAGCGTGCCGGCGCCGCCGTGGGCGGCCAGCCTGCGCAGTGCGGCCACCGGCCGGCCGGGGTCCAGGTGGGAACTCAGGAGGGCCAGTTCCCGTTCGTCCGGGCCGCCCAGATCCACGGCGATGCGCGGGGGCAGATCGGCGGGATCGAGACGGTCGAGGACGTCGCGCCGCTGGGCCGGATCCTGGGTCAGGTGCCACAGCACCTCAAGGGCGCGGTCGCGCACGGCACGCAGGTGTGGTGCGATCACGCCCGCGCTTTCCGCGGGGGAGGGCGCGGTGGCGGTGGCGGTGGCGGTGGCGGATGCCGGGTCCGGGCCCGTGGCGAGACCGAGTCCCCGCCTCAGCGCGGCCGTCGTCCGGTGCCCGCCGATGGCCTCCAGAGCGGCCAGGGCCGCAGCGGGCGCCGACGGCAGGAGGGCGATCACGGACTCTTCCGCATCCGTGTGCCGCAACGCCCGGATCGCGTCGAGGAGCGGCCCGGGGGCGGGGGCCGAGGGAAGCGCCCGTGTGATCGCGTCGCCGATGGGAAGTTCCGCCGCCCCCTGTCCGGCCAGGGCGACCAACAGCGCGATCCGCCGAGGCCCGCACGGATCTTCGGCGAGCGCATCCACCAGTGCGCGGAACATCTCCTGCCGACACGTGAACAGGATCGTCGCCACCTCGGCGGGCGCGATCGTGTGATCGGCCAGTGCCAGGCCGAGGACGGAGGGGACCTGCGCGGCGTCGGCGAAGTGCCCACGCCGGTGGAGCCCCCGCAGGCAGGTCATCGCGGGCCCGCCGAAGAGCAACGGATCCCGTGCGGCGACGGCCGTCAACGCGCCGATGTCACCCCGGTCCGCCAGGTCACCGAGCAGTTCCATCCCGCGCCTGCGGAGCCCCGGCGGCAGATCCGGATCCTCGATGACCTGCCACAGCAGCCCGGCGTGCCCGTGGCGGGCCGCGGCCGTGAGCGCGGCGCCGGCCGCCGCGGGCCGTGCGACCACCGAATCGGCCGCCAGGAAGGGAGACAGGCACCCGAGCGGCAAGGGGGACAACGCGGCCCACGGCTCGCCGAGTTCGTCCAGCGCGGCGGCGGCGACGTCCGCGCTGCCCGCGCTGCCCGCGCCGAGGAGCCCGATCAGATGGCCGCGCACCAGTACGGGCGCCAGCAGGCCGGCGTGCAGCCCCTGCCGGGTCAGTCGCAGCGCCGCGGCCTGCAACACCGGGTCACCGCTGTCCACCAGCTCGTCCACGAGCTGCTCCGGCCGGGGCGCGCGGGTGACGGTGGTCTCCCGCACGGCCTGGTACAGCAGTTCGCCCCGAGCCTCCTTCCGGACCATCGTGGGCTCGTTCAGGAGCTCGGCGCGCAGCCAGGCGATCCGCACCCGTGCCGGCAGCCCGGCCGAACGCCACGCGGGTATGCGGGGTTCCCGGAGATACTGCCCCAGTCGTTCGTAGAGCCGCGCCAGGACGAGCGCCGCCTCCGGCGGCCCCTCCACGGACGTCGGCAGCAGTTCCGCGAGTTCGGCCATCCCCGCCGCGTCGCCCGCCCGGACCGACGCGACGCGCTCGGCCAGCAGGAGCAGCCCCAGGTGCCGCAGGTCCGGATCCCCGTGCCGGACCAGAGGCCCGAAGACGGCCGGAGGGCAGAGCCGTGCGTCGATGTGGCCGGACAGCCAGCGGACGTCGGCTCGACGGACCGCGTCGCGGAAGGATGTGTCTGCGGGCGTGATCACCGTCGGATGCTAGCCGGGAGCTTCCCGGTACCACCAAAGGGATTGTGCCGGGGCCGCAGGGCCACGCACCCGGCATCCGGATCGTGCCCGTCGCCGCGTACGGCTCCGGCCGTCGCGCGGTCCGAGGTGCGACCTCCGTGGAGGGGAGGTGCGATGGATGCGGGCGGGCAGTCCCTCACCAGCCCGGCGGACGACCGGAGAGCGGCGGTGATCCACGTGAGCGCACAGGCCGGAGCCGTGACCCGAAGGGGCCGCGCGGAAGTCGGGAGGAGGACCGGCGCGGCCCGTGCTCTGGGCGCTGCGGCCTGCCTCGTCCTCGTCCTTGCGCTCGCCCCCGAGGCCCGCGCCGGAGTCGGCGCCTCCGACGCCTCCGACGCACCCGGCGAGCACTGTTCGCCGGGCTGGGTGTGCGGATGGACCGGTCCCGCGTACACGGGCGTGGTCAGCCTGGTGGCCACGGACATGCCGCGCTTCCCCGAGACGACTGCCTACGTAGGGTTCAACGACGGGGCGTCGGTGTGGAACGGTGCCGCCGCCCGCACGGCGGACGGCGCGCTGTGGGGCCGGTGCGTCACCGTCTACAGCAAGCCCGGTTACAAGGGCCGGAGCCTGAGCGTCCTTCCGGGGCGGGGCATCGCACAACTCCCGGCAGCCTTCGGGCACATCCATTCCGGCCGGTTCCACGACTGCCGGCTGCCCTGACCCCGGGGCCACGCGCGCCGCAGGCGCGACTCAGGGCAGGCCGCGCCACCGCCTGGACCGGGAGATGAGCAGCAGCGGCAGGCCCACGACCCACACCAGCGCGCCGATGACGATCACTGCGCTCCAGAAGGCCGATCCCCGGCCGGCGTCCGGGGCCACCCGGGCCATGAGGAAGAACGGACCGAGTGCCAGGGCGGGACCGGCCACCCACCAGATCAGGTAGGTGGTCAGGACGTCGCGCACGCGTAAGGGCGAACGTCCGAGGACGCCATAGGAGGTGGTCGACGTACCGCCTCCCACGGCGCCCGGCGCATACTGCGTGGCCCCCACGACCAGTCGGTACCGCCGCAGCGGTACGACCGGCATGTAGCTGATCACGAACCACTCGGTGGCGTGGTGGCTGCCGTCGGGCTGCCTGTGGCTGAATCCCAGGTACTTCGTACCGATGCCGTTCCACGTGGACACGCCGCATCCCCCTCGTCAGGCCCGCGGCCAACAGGCTTACACGGTAGGGGCAGGGACGCGGCACGGCAGGAATTCGGCCAACTCGGCGCCGGAACGGGGCGTGTCCTGCCGGCGTGCGTTGCACTCAGGGGGCGCACATGGCGCGGTGGGGCAGGGGAGTGCTTCCACGCGCTCCGGGCCGTGTGCACGCCGTCGCAGGGCACCCCCTGGAGGGCGTCCGCGCACCGGTGCGGCAGGGTGTTGGTCATGAGCCCCGATTCCGCGGCCCCCGGCCCGCTCCGCCACCACGACGACGGCACGTGGCTCGTCCGCTTCACCGCTCGGATCCTCGTGGTCTGCCCGGGGTGCGGCGGCCGGGCGCTCGTCGTACCCCGGCCGCCGCTCGCGGCGTCGGAGTACTCCGGCCAGCTGCTCTTCCTGCCCCGCCGCCTCAGCTGCCCCGGCTGCGGCCGGGTCGCCGACCGGACGGCCGAACAGCGGGGCGCCGGGCTGGTCGGCGCGGTGCCCGGCGGCACCGAGGACCCCTTCTTCAGGCGGCCGCTGTGGCTCCAGACGCGGTGCGTGGGACGGGTGCTGTGGGCCTACGACGAGGAGCACGTCGATGCCCTCGCCGCCTACGTGGGCGCCCGGCTGCGCGAACGCCGTGCCTCCCCCACGCGGGCGATGTTCGCCCGGCTCCCGGGCTGGATGAAGTCCGCGCAGCACCGGGACCAGGTCCTGGCGGGTCTGGCGACCCTGCACTCCCTGGCACGCCGCTCGGCACCGGCCGACCGCTCCGACGCCGCCCACGAGCGCGGCGACCGGCCCCGCCACCACGGCAGCCTGCTCGTCCGCGGCGGCCCCTACCCACGGACACCGGGACCCTGAACGGCGGCGCCCGTGCGGAGGCCACCGCAGGGCTGCCCCGCGCGCGGCTGCTTCAGGACGTCGGCGGGCCGTCGAGTGGTACGTCCAGCAGGTCGGACACGGTGGTGAGGGCGGCGCCCAACGGGAGGCCGACCCGGGTGAGCGCGTGCCGGTCGCCCCGCGTCGGATCCCGGTTGACGATCAGCACCGGCTTGCCGGTTTCGGCGGCCTGGCGGACGAACCGGAGGCCGGACATCACCGTCAGCGAGGAACCCAGCACGAGGAGCGAGGTCGCCCCGCGGACGAGCGCGCGGCAGTGCTCCACGCGCGACGGGGGCACGGCTTCGCCGAAGAACACGACGTCGGGCTTGAGGACACCGCCGCACGCCGCGCAGGGCACCACGCGGAAGTCCCCG
Organism: Streptomyces sp. NPDC031479; assembly: GCF_055581065.1. NCBI lineage: Bacteria > Bacillati > Actinomycetota > Actinomycetes > Kitasatosporales > Streptomycetaceae > Streptomyces > Streptomyces sp. NPDC031479. The sequence goes on along the minus strand of NZ_JBVIKC010000090.1, from coordinate 948 downwards.
ACCTGTTCGTCGGTGAGGTCGGCGTCCCCGTCCGGGTTCATCGCGGCGGCCATGGGCTCGAAGCCGGCATTGGCCTCTTCCAGGCGTTCGGCGAGTTCCCGGCGCGAGCCGGAGGCGCCACAGGAGAGGCAGACGACCCGGCCCAGGCTCCCGTGGAGTTCCACCACTTCCTCGCTGCCGGCCGCCTGGTGAAGGCCGTCGACGTTCTGGGTGATCACCCCCGACAGCAGACCCCGTCGTCCGAAGGCCGCCACGGCCCGGTGCCCGGTGTTCGGCCGGGCGCGGCCGAACGTGCGCCAGCCGAGATGACTGCGCGCCCAGTACCGCCGCCGGGCCTGGGCGGAGCCGGTGAACGCCTGGTACGTCATCGGGGTGTGCCGGCGCAGGCTCCCCCCTTCACTCCGGTAGTCGGGGATGCCCGACTCCGTCGACAGGCCCGCTCCGCTCAGTACCAGCACCCCGCCCGCTCGCAGGGCGGCGGCGACGGGCCGTGGATCCTCGGTGCCGGGCGGCAGGTCCGCGGCGGGTGTCCAGCTCAGCGTGGGGCGCGTGCGCATGCCGCCCAGCGTACGGAACGGGCAGGGCGCCGGCACAGGGGCCGATGCCCGCTCTCCGCGCGGGGAGCGGGCCACGGGTCGCTGCCGCCGGCCGACGAAGGCCCCGGAGGGCATCCGGTACGGGTACGAGTGGTCACGGCAGGTGAGGTTCGGGGCTCCCCGTGGTGACTCGGCCCATAGGGCCCACGTCACACACGATCCGGGGTAGTAGCGGTCCGCGGGGTCGGTGAAGCCGTCCGGGAGCGGCTCCGGCCTGCGCGGATCCACCCGGTCCCGCCGAGGCCTCGGACCTCCCGCTGCGAGGGTGTGTAGTAGGCGGGGTCTTTGCCAGGCGGTCGGGGCGTCGGTAGAACTGGATGGGTCGCCGGGCGGCACGGGTGCTTCACCCGCC
>NZ_JBVIKC010000089.1:0-10155 GCF_055581065.1 Streptomyces sp. NPDC031479 | reverse complement strand
ACCGGCCCGACACGGAAGGACAGTGGACTGGCGGGACGCCCCCAGCCCTCCCCAGACCCGGACCAAGGGTGCACCGCCCACCCCCGACCCCGACCAGCGCCCAAAGCCCCCCGTACGCACCCCCCCTACCCCCGCTCCCCCCGCGTCTCCGCGTCGTGCCGGAAGGCCGCTTCGCAGGGTGGGGTGGCGCTCAGGGCCACGAGGGAGAGGGTGTCCAGGAGACCGCCGTTGGTGACGACCAGGTTCCAGGAGCCGTTCTCCAGGGAGGTCCCGGGGGCCGGCCCGCCGCGGCGGGACGTGACCCGCCAGCCGCGTTCCGTCAGGGCCGCTTCGAGCGTCCGCCACCGGGTCGCGTCGGCGGGGCCCGAGCCGGTCCAGTCGGCGACGCAGTCGGTCAGGGACCCCTCCTGCGCGGGGTGGGGGGTGCCCGGGGTCAGGCCCGCCGCAGCGGCGGCGGCGGCCAGCCCGGCCTGCACTTCAGGGCGCGAGGGGCGCGAGGGGCCTCCCCCGGCGTCGGCCGGGCCGATCTCGCGTACCCGGAACCAGCCGTCGTCGGTGTCGTCCCCGGCCGTGGACCACAGGAGTCCGCCCACCACGGCGACGCCCGCTCCGACCAACCCGACCGCCCCGGCCGCCGCTCCGGCCGCCCACTTCGTTCTGCCCATGCGGGCGATCATCCCCCGCGCGGCCCGGCCCTCAGCCCCCCGCCCCCCGCCCCCTAGTCCTCCGGCGGGAACACCGGTTCGCCCGTTGCCGCGAGGGTGATCAGGATGGCTTCCACCGGGCAGCCCTCGGCGGCCGTCAGGGCGGGTTCGTTGGCGTCGGTCTCCGGGGAGCGGGGGTGGGACTGGCGGGCCGAGTCGAGGGCGAAGGCCTCCGGGGCGTGGTTCACGCACATGCCCGAGCCGATGCAGACCCCCCGGTCCACCTCGATCTGCCAGCGGTCCCCCATCACGCACCCGCCGGGAGGTGGATCATCTTGTGCTCCAGGTATTCGCTCAGCCCCTCCGGCCCGAACTCCCGCCCCAGGCCGCTGCTCTTGTAGCCGCCGAACGGGCCCAGCATGTCCAGGCTGAAGGTGTTCACGTTGAAGGTGCCCGTGCGCACCCGGCGCGCGAAGTCGACGCCGTGCTCGACGTCGGCGGTCCAGACACTGCCGCTGAGGCCGAACTCCGAGTCGTTGGCCACCCGCAGGGCCTCCTCCTCGTCCCCGTACGGGATCAGGCAGACGACGGGCCCGAAGATCTCCTCGCGGGCGATCCGCATCGAGTTGTCGACGTCGCCGAAGAGGGTGGGCTCGACGTACCAGCCGCGTTCCAGGCCGGCCGGGCGGCCGCCGCCGGTGAGGATCTTCGCGCCCTCCTCCTGGCCGATCCGGATGTAGTCCAGGGACCGCTGCTGCTGGCGCTGCGCGACGAGCGGGCCGAGCTGGGTCGCCGGGTCCAGCGGGTCGCCGACGACGAGGGCTCCGGCGGCCGCCGCGAAGGCGTCGGCGTACTCCTCGTAGCGGCTGCGCGGGGCGAGGATCCGGGTCTGGGCCACGCAGGCCTGCCCGTTGTTCATCCAGGCGGCGGGCACGATCCCGGCGACGGCGGCGGCCGGGTCGGCGTCGGGCAGGATCACGGCGGCGGACTTGCCGCCGAGTTCGAGGGTGACCCGGGTCAGGTTGCGGGCGGCGACCTCCATGACCCGCCGGCCGGCCGCGACGGAGCCGGTGAAGGCGACCTTGTCGACGCCGGGGTGGCCGACGAGGTACTCGCTGACCTCCCGGTCGGCGGGCAGGACGGAGAGCACGCCCTCCGGCAGACCGGCCTCGCGCGCGATGTCGGCCAGGATGTACGAGTCGAGCGGGGCCTCCGGCGACGGCTTGAGGATCACCGCGGAACCGGTGAGCAGCGCCGGGGCGAGCTTGGCGGCGGCCACGAACTGCGGGACGTTCCAGGGGATGACGGCGGCGACGACCCCGACCGGCTCGCGGCGCACGAGGATCGGCCCGAGCGCGCCCTGGCGGCGCTCCTCGTAGGGGTAGTCGGCGGCGACCTTGATGGCGGAGTCGTAGACCATCATCGCGCCGAGGGCCTGGGCGAGGACGCTCCAGGAGTACGGGGAGCCGTTCTGGGAGCTGATGGATCGGGCGAGCTCCTCGTGCCGGACGGCGATGGCGTCCTTGATCCGGGTGACGACGGCGATCCGTTCGTCCAGGGAGAGCCGGGGCCAGGGGCCTTCGTCGAAGGCCTTGCGCGCGACGGCGACGGCCCGGTCCACATCGGCGCGGGAGGCGTGCGGGACGCTGCCGATGACCTGCTCGGTGTGGGGGGAGACGACGCGGATGGTGTCGGTGCCCAGCGGCTCGGTCCATTCCCCGCCGATGAACAGGTGTCCGTGTTCCACGAGCTCGGTCATGGCTGATGCCTCCTGAGGCTGCGCGCGGTGTCGCAGAACTGATACCAGTTCTAGTTCCAGGAGTCCACGGCCAGGACGAGGCCGCTCCGAAGATCCGAGGACTGGTCAGAAAGCCGGGGAGATGGTCGACTTGGGCGACTACTGAAACACGTTCTCATCCAGCGCCCAATGGGCCCGACCGTCCAACCGGCCAACCACCCGACCGCCCGACCGACCGACCGCCCGACCGCCCGACCACCCGACCGCCCGACCGATCCACAGTGAGCCAGCCAGGGAGTCCTCATGTCAGAGGCCAAGCCAGAGGTCACGCCGAAGGCCGCACCAGAGGCCGAGCCGCACGTCACCGACCACGGCGGAGGCGTCTGGGGCGTCAAGGTCCCCATTCCCGACAACCCGCTCGGGCACACCCTCGTCCACGTCCTCGACACCGACCGCGGCCCCGTCCTGATCGACACCGGCTGGGACGACCCCGCCTCCTGGGACGCCCTCGCCGCCGGGCTCGGGGCGCTCGGACTCGCCGTCGCCGACGTGCACGGGGTGGTCATCACCCATCACCACCCCGACCACCACGGGCTGTCCGGGCAGGTGCGGGAGGCCTCCGGGGCGTGGATCGCCATGCACGCCGCCGACACGGAGGTGGTCGTGCGGACCCGCTCCGCCGAGCCCGGTGTCTGGTTCGACTACATGAGCGGGAAGCTGACCGCCGCCGGAGCCCCCGAGGAGCACGTCGCCCCGCTCCGCGCGGCCCGGGCGAGCGGCCGGCTGCGGACCCTGCCCGGACTGCGGGCCGCCGTCCCCGACCGGGAGATCGTCCCCGGCGAGCTGCTGCCGCTCGCCGGGCGCCGGCTCCGCGCGATCTGGACCCCCGGCCACACCCCCGGCCACGTCTGCCTCCACCTGGAGGAGGAGCACCCGGCCCGCCTGCCCGGCAACGGCCGGCTCTTCTCCGGCGACCACCTGCTGCCCGGGATCTCCCCGCACATCGGCCTCTACGAGGCCCCGGAGGACACCCGCGTCACCGATCCCCTCGGCGACTACCTCGACTCCCTCGAACGCATCGGCCGCCTGGAGCCCGCCGAGGTGCTCCCGGCCCACCAGCACGCCTTCACCGACGCGCCCGCCCGCGTACGGGAGCTCCTGGAGCACCACGAGGAGCGGCTGACCGGGCTGTGGCGGCTGCTGGCCGAGCCGCTGACCCCGTGGGCGCTCGCTGAGCGGATGGAGTGGAACCGCCCGTGGGAGCGGATCCCGTACGGCTCCCGGAACATCGCCGTCTCGGAAGCGGAGGCGCATCTGCGGCGCCTGGTGAAGCAGGGCCGCGCAGAAGCGGTACCGGGTACCGAGCCGGTGGAGTACCGGGCGCTGTGAGGGGCGCGGGGCACCGCCCGGTAAGGGGCGCCGGGGCCCGCCGCCCCCGGACCGGTGGGCTACGGGCCGGTAGAGTGGGGCCGTCGTCCACACCTCAGTACGGGGGGAAGCCGGTGCGAATCCGGCGCTGACCCGCAACCGTGACCCAACCCGCTCCGCGGGACGGGGAGCCGGAATGCCCCGTACGGGAGGTGCGCGGCTCGTGCCGCCGGGGCCTCCGGCGGCCGGCACCGTCGAGGTAAACGGAGCCGGAGCCCGGTGCCCGCGTGTGCCTGCCTCCGACTCCCCAGCACGAGAGGCACCCGCCCCGCCATGAACGTCCGCCGCAGCGCCGCCGCGCTCGCCGCCTCCGCCGTGCTCTGCGTGGGCGCCGCCCCCGCAGCCCTCGCCGACACCGCTCCGCCCTCCCCGTCCGCGCCGCCGGTCGTCCCCTCGGGCCTGTTCGGCAAGGCCGACCCGACGTACGACGGCGTGTGGCGCCAGTCGATCGCGCTGCTCGCCCAGCAGACGGCGGGCGAGAAGCCCGCCGCGCAGGCCGTGGACTGGCTCACCGGCCAGCAGTGCGCGAACGGCGGCTTCGCCTCCTTCCGCGCGGACGCCTCCAAGGCCTGCGACGCGACGACCGTGTTCGACACCAACGCCACCGCCATCGCCGTGCAGGCGCTGAAGGCGATCGGCGGGAAGGACGCGGCGGTCAAGAAGGGCGTGGACTGGCTGAAGTCCGTCCAGAACGAGGACGGCGGCTGGGCCTACGTCCCGGGCTCCCCCAGCGAGGGCAGCTCCACCTCGATCGTGGTCAGCGCGCTCGCGGTGGCGGGCGAGAAGCCGGCCGAGGTCAAGTCGAAGGCGGGCAAGTCCGCCTACGACGGCCTGCTCGCCTTCCAGCTGGGCTGCTCCGCCGAGCCGGCCGCCGACCGCGGCGCCTTCGGCTACCAGGCCGCCGACGGCAAGCTCCCCGCCAACGCCGACGCCACGGCCGCCGCCGTGCTGGCCGGTCTCGGCAAGGGCGCGGTCGTCGACCCCGCCGCCACGGACACCCCCGCCGCCGCGCTGCCCTGCCCGGCGGGTGCCACCGACCCGGCGGGCGCCGCGCAGGGCGCGGCCGGCCACCTCGCCGAGGCCCTGAAGAAGGACGGCCACCTCACGGCCGTCACCCCGGGCGCCGACCAGCCCACCGCCGACACCGGCAACACCGCCGACGCCGTGATCGCCCTGGCCGCGGCCGGCCACCGGCAGGCGGCGGCGGGCGCGCTGGAGTGGCTGAAGAACAACTCCGCCGACTGGTCCAAGGGCAACCCGGCGGCGCTGGGCACCCTGGTCCTCGTCGCACACGCCACCGGCACCGACCCGAAGGCCTTCGGCTCCGCCGACCTGGTCGGCGCGCTGAACGCCACGGGCCCCGCCCCGCAGGCGGCCGACACCGAGCCGAAGAAGGTCGAGAGCGACGGCGGCAACGGTTCCGGCAACCAGAACATCTGGTGGATCGTCGGCGCGGGCGCCGCGGCCGGCATGGGCATCGGCATCCTGCTGAGCGGCCGCCGGAAGAAGAACCAGCTGTGATCCGCCGTCCGCGCACCGCGGCCGCCGTGCTCCTGGGCCTGCTGCTGACCCTGATCGCCGCCTCCCCCGCCCTCGCGGCGGGCTACCGCTACTGGTCGTTCTGGGACGGTGCGGGCGGCAACTGGGCGTACGCCACCCAGGGACCCTCGACGGCCCGGCCCGCGGACGGCACGGTCCTCGGCTTCCGTTTCTCGGTCAGCAAGGACGCGGCGGCCGAGGCGGCCCGGCCGCGCGCCGCCGCCGACTTCGAGGCCGTCTGCGCGGGCACCGCCGCCGCCGACGGCAGGAAGCGGGTCGCCCTGGTCGTCGACTTCGGGGTCCCCGAGGACGCGCCCGGCGGCGAGCGCCCACCGCAGGAGGCCCCGCGCACCGCCTGCGCCCAGGTCGCCCCGGAGGCCACCGCCGCCGAGGCACTGGCAGCGGTGGCGAAGCCGCTGCGCTACAACGGTGCGGCCCTGCTGTGCGGGATCTCCGGCTATCCGAGGACGGGCTGCGGCGAGCCGATCGAGGACTCCGGGTCCAAAGCCCCGGCGGCTTCCCCCACGGCGTCCTCCGGTCCGGCGAACGCCGACGCGGCGCCCGCCGGCGGGGGCTCCGGCCCCTCCGCGGGGCTGGTCGCGGGCATCGCGGCCGTGATCGCCCTCGCCGCGGCCGCCGTCTGGCAGTCCCGCCGCCGCGGGCGATGACGCACGGCGCCGCGGGTACGCACGCACCCCCGGCCGGGCCCGGCCCGGATCGTGCCGGTCGGGGGGTGCGCGGGGCGACGTACGAGAAGAGGACGGGCTGGCGGGCTCCCGAGGCGCGGCGCAGCAACGCCCTGCACGCGGGGGCCTGGTGGCTGTGGGCCCTCGGGCTCGCCACCGCCGCCTCCCGGACCACCAATCCGCTGCTCCTCGGGCTGATCGTCGGTGTCGCCGGGTACGTGGTCGCCGTCCGGCGCACCGCCGCGCCCTGGGCCCGCTCCTACGGCGCGTTCGTCCGGCTCGGCCTCTTCGTCATCGGGCTGCGGCTCCTCTTCTCCGTGCTGCTCGGTTCCCCCCTCCCCGGCGCGCACGTCCTGGTCACGCTGCCCGAGCTCCCGCTGCCCGGCTGGGCGCAGGGCATCCGCCTCGGCGGCCGGGTCACCGCCGAACAGCTGGTCTTCGCCTTCTACGACGGCGCGAAGCTGGCCGCGCTGCTCATCTGCGTCGGCGCCGCCAACGCCCTGGCCAATCCGGCGCGGCTGCTGAAGTCGCTGCCCGCCGCCCTGTACGAGGTGGGCGTGGCGGTCGTCGTCGCCATGACGTTCGCGCCGAACATGGTCGCGGACGTGGCCCGGCTGCGCACCGCGCGCAGGCTGCGCGGCCGGCCCACCGGCGGGGTGAAGGCCGTCCTCCAGATCGGGCTGCCGGTACTGGAGGGGGCCCTGGAGCGTTCGGTGGCCGTCGCCGCCTCCATGGACGCGCGCGGCTACGGCCGCACGGCCCGGGTCCCGGCCGCCGTCCGGCACACCACCAACGCGCTCACCCTGGGCGGCCTCCTCGGCATGTGCGCCGGCACGTACGGGCTGCTCGCGGCCGAGGGCGCCGCGTACGGGCTGCCCGTGCTCGGCATCGGGCTGGTCCTGGCCCTGGCCGGGCTGCGCCTGGGCGGCCGGCGCAGCGTCCGGACCCGCTACCGGCCCGACCGGTGGGGGGCGCGGGCCTGGCTCGTCGCCGGGTCGGGGGCGGCGGTGGCGGCCCTGCTGGTCCGGGCCGCTTCGCTGGACCCGGAGGGGCTGCGGCCGGGCGTGGTCCCGCTGGTCGCGCCGACGCTGCCGCTGTGGCCCGCGGCGGCGGTCCTGATCGGCCTGCTTCCCGCCTTCGTGGCACCCGTACCGTCCGAGGAGTCCGCGCAGTGATCCGCTTCGAGCAGGTGTCGGTGACCTACGACGGCGCCGCGCACCCCTCCCTCCGGGATGCCGACTTCACCCTCCCCGAGGGGGAGCTCACCCTCCTCGTCGGTCCGTCCGGGGTGGGCAAGTCCACCCTGCTCGGGGCGGTGTCCGGGCTGGTCCCGCACTTCACGGGCGGCACCCTGCGGGGGCGGGTGACGGTCGCGGGGCGCGACACGCGCACCCACCGGCCGCGGGAGCTCGCGGACGTGGTGGGCACGGTGGGCCAGGACCCGCCGGCGCACTTCGTGACGGACGTGGTGGAGGACGAGCTGGCGTACGGCATGGAGTCGCTGGGCCTGCCACCGGCGGTGATGCGCCGCCGGGTGGAGGAGACCCTCGACCTGCTGGGCCTGAACGAACTCCGTGACCGCCCCATCGCCACCCTGTCCGGCGGCCAGCAGCAGCGGGTCGCGATCGGCTCCGTCCTGACCCCGCACCCGAAGGTCCTGGTGCTGGACGAACCGACGTCCGCGCTGGACCCGGCGGCGGCGGAGGAGGTCCTCGCCGTGCTGCAGCGCCTGGTGCACGACCTGGGCACGACGGTGCTCATGGCGGAACACCGGCTGGAACGGGTCGTCCAGTACGCCGACCGGGTCCTGCTGCTCCCCTCCCCGGGCGCGGCCCCCGTGGTCGGCACCCCGGCCGAGATCATGGCCGTCTCCCCCGTCCATCCCCCGGTGGTCTCCCTCGGCCGGCTGGCGGGCTGGTCCCCCCTGCCGCTGTCCGTCCGTGACGCCCGCCGCGCGGCCGCTCCGCTGAGGTCCCGCCTGGCCGGAGCCGCTCCTGCCGCGCGACCGCCCCGGCCCGGAGGACCCGCCCCGCATCCCGCGCCCGGCACGGCGGCGGAGCCGCGGGCGGCCTCGGGGCAGCCCGGCCGGCTGCTCCCCGGAGCCCCGGACGCCGGGGATCCGGCGGCGCCCGGGGCGCACGTCCCGGCCCAGGGTGTCGGTCCGGACCGCGCCGTTCCGGCCCCGGAGGGGGGAACCCGGCGCTCCGGCACCGGTCTGTTCGCCCGGCTGCGCGGGCGCCGCCCCGCCCCCGTGACCGGCGCGGCCGACCCGTCGGCCGCCGCTGCCGCTCCGGCCGCCGTCGTGCGGAACCTCTCCGTGCGCCGCGGCGCACGTGCCGAGGTGCTCCGGGACGTCACCCTCTCGGTCGCCCCCGGCGAGACCGTCGCCCTGATGGGCCGCAACGGCGCCGGCAAGTCCACCCTCCTCGCAGCCCTGATCGGCACCCTGGCCCCCGCGGCCGGAGAGGTGACCGTCGCCGGCCGTGCGCCCCACCGCACCCCGCCGCGGGAGATGGTGCGCCGGGTGGGCCTGGTCCCCCAGGAGCCGCGCGACCTCCTCTACGCCGACACCGTCTCCGCCGAGTGCGCCGCGGCCGACGCCGACGCCGGCGCCGCCCCCGGGACCTGCCGTGACCTGGTCGCGGCCCTGCTGCCCGGCGTACCGGACGACACCCACCCCCGGGACCTGTCCGAGGGCCAGCGGCTGACCCTGGCCCTCGCCCTGGTCCTGACCGGCCGGCCGGCCCTGCTCCTCCTCGACGAACCCACCCGCGGGCTGGACTACGCGGCCAAGGCGCGGCTGGTCGGGTTGCTGCGCGGGCTCGCGGCGGACGGGCACGCCATCGTGCTGGCCACGCACGACGTGGAGCTGGCGGCCGAGCTGGCCGACCGGGTGGTGATCCTGGCGGGCGGCGAGGTCGTCGCGGACGGCCCGACGGCCGAGGTCGTCGTCTCCTCCCCCGCCTTCGCCCCACAGGTGGCCAAGATCCTGGCCCCGGGGCACTGGCTCACGGTGTCCCAGGTGGCCGCGGCCCTCGAAGGAACCCCGTGAACCGCCCCGCCCCCGGCCTCCCGGACGGCCACCCTCGCCCCGGCCTCGCGGACACCGCCCGCCCGGCCCGCCCCCTCCGCCACGGCCGCCCCGTCCGTGTCGGTCCGCGTGCCGCCGCGGCCCTGGTCCTCGTCACCCTGATCGGCATCGCCGCCTTCGGCTGGCCCCTGCTGGCCGACCGCCAGTCGGGCCTGGCCCACTCCCAGGACGCCCCGTGGCTGTTCGCGGCGCTGCTGCCCCTGCTGGTGGCGGTGGTCGTGGCGACCATCGCGGACCAGGGGATGGACGCCAAGGCGGTGGCGATGCTGGGCGTGCTCGCCGCCGTGGGGGCGGCCCTGAGGCCGCTCGGCGCGGGCACGGCCGGCCTGGAGCCGATGTTCTTCCTGATGGTGCTCAGCGGCCGGGTCCTCGGGCCGGGATTCGGCTTCGTCCTGGGCTCCGTCACCATGTTCGCGTCGGCCCTGCTCACCGGCGGGGTCGGGCCGTGGATGCCGTTCCAGATGCTGGCTCTGGGCTGGTTCTCGCTCGGCGCCGGGCTGCTGCCCGGCCCGGAGAGGATCCGGGGGCGGGCCGAGCTGGCGATGCTGGCGGCGTACGGGTTCCTGGGCTCGTTCGCGTACGGCACGGTCATGAACCTCCAGGGCTGGGTGCTCCTGCAGGGCATGGGCCAGGGGGTCTCCTTCCACCCGGGCGACCCGGTGGCGCAGAACCTGGCGCGTTTCGTCGCGTACTGCCTGGCGACCTCGCTGGGCTGGGACCTGGGGCGGGCGGCGCTGACCGTCGTCCTGACCCTCGCCCTGGGGGCCACCCTGCTGAAGGCGCTGCGGCGGGCCACGCGGAAGGCCGCCTTCGACGCCCCCGTCTCCTTCGGGCGGGAGGGCGTTTGCGCCCCGGATCCCCTCCCCGAGGGGGATACGGCCGGTCACGATCGGTGAGATCCGGGGGGTCCGGCGGTGAGCCGTCCCATAGGACGCAGGTCACATACGAAGCGGGGTAGTAGGCGGTGAAGGCCCGGCGTGTCCGCTCCTCGGCCGCTTTCGTGCCGGGTTCGCGGGGCCCCTCCTGCGA
>NZ_JBVIKC010000088.1:0-11277 GCF_055581065.1 Streptomyces sp. NPDC031479 | reverse complement strand
TCCCCCCCTGAAAAAACTGTGAAGAAGACCCTCGGCGCTCCCCACCCCCCGGGAAAAGGGAGGGGAAGGGGGGGGGGGTGGGGGGGGCCGCCCCCCCCCCCCCCCCCCCCCCCCCCACCGGCGTTTCCCGTCACCGGGTCCCCCCCCACACTCCCGGCCGGAGCCCCGGTCCGCTCCGCGGCCCCGTGTCCGCGGTGCGGGCCGTGCGCCCCGTCCGATGCCCCCAGTCTGCTGTCCGCGCAGGTGGGAGCCATCCGTACGCGTACTCATCTGTGCCCCTAGGTACGGATACTCAGTTCTACGCCGACCCGGTCCCCGGAGGGCACCGCCGACCGGGGGTCAGCGGCTCCCGCTGACCCGGCCCCGCAGCAGCAGCGACAGCGCCGAGTGGACGTCGTCCAGCGACCGCTCGCTCTGGAAGGCCTGCCAGTCCAGCGCGGCCACCAGCACCATGCCGACCAGCGCGGCGGCCGTCAGCGGCACGTCGATCTCGGCGCTGAGCTCCCCCCGCTCGACGCCCTCGCGCAGCACCGTCTCCACCACGGCCACGGCCTCCTGGCGGACCACCATCAGGGTGGACTGCCAGGCCCGGTTGGTGCGCCATAGCTCGGCGACGTAGAGCTGGGTGAAGGCCGGGTAGCGGTCGATGAAGACCAGTCCCGCCCGGATCATGGCGTCGAGGGCCTCGATCCGGCTGCCGCCGCGCGCCTCGGTCTCCTGGGCCGCGGTGCGCAGCGAGGCGGTCAGCAGACCGACCCCGTGCCGCAGCAGCTCCTCGAAGAGCTCGGTCTTGCTCGCGAAGTTGTAGTAGACGGTGCCCTTGGCCACGCCGGCCCGCTCGGCGATCTCGTCGACCGTGGTCGCGGAGAAACCTTGTTCGGCGATGAGCGTGACGGCGGCTTCGTAGAGCTTCTGCCGGGTGGCCTGGCGGCGTGCGCCGCCGGTGCCCGTACCGGTGCTGCTGCTTTCCATGGCGCTGATTCTCACAGGTCAACAGCCCCCTACAGGCTCAGTTCCGGGTGCAGCCGGTCCATCGTCCACACCTGCTTGCCGCGGGCGGCGAGCGCGGTGAGCGCCAGGGCGCCCACGGTGAAGGCCACCAGGACCCCGCAGCCCTGCCACACCGGGGCGAGGTCGCCGCCGGTGATGAGGCGGCGCAGGCTCTCGACGATGTACGACATCGGCAGGTACGGGTGGATGGCGTTGAAGAAGCCCGGACTGGTCTGGACGGGGTAGGTGCCGCCGGCCGAGGTCAGCTGGAGCATCAGGACGGCCAGCACCAGGATCCGGCCGGCCGCGCCGAACTTGGCGTTGAGCCACTGCACGATCGCCGCGAAGCAGCCGGTGACCAGGAACAGGAAGCCGATGGTGAGGGCCGGGCGGGCCATCTCCAGGCCGAGGCCCCAGTGGAGCACCGACATCAGCGCGCCCACCTGTGCGGCGCCGAGGCCCGCCACGGGCAGCCAGCCCGCGAGGGCGATCCGCCAGGGCGAGGCGCCGGCGGCCAGGGCCCGCTTGTTGAGCGGGGCGATCAGCATGTAGGCGACCATCGCGCCGACCCAGAGGGAGAGCGGGATGAAGTACGGGGCGAAGCCGGTGCCGTAGTTGGGCGCCTTGTGCAGGGACTGGTTGGCGAGCTTCACCGGGTCGGCCATGACCTCGGTGCGGGCGTCGCGCTGATGCTGGTCGTAGTCGGGGATCTTGCCGACGCCGTCGTGCAGTCCGCCGGCGAGTTCGCCGGTGCCGTCGACGAGCTTGAACATGCCGCCGTTCAGGCTGTGCGCGCCGTCGCCGAGCTTGCCGACGCCCTCGCCGAGGGCTCCGGAGCCGCCGGCGGCCGTGCCGATGCCGGTGTGCAACTGGACCATGCCGTCGGCGACCTTGTGCGCGCCGGTGTTGAGGGCGTTGACCTTGGCGACGGCCCCTTCGAGGTCCGAGGAGAGGCCGGGGGCCTTGGCGACGAGCTCGCGGGCCTTGGTCTCCAGGTCGCTCAGCTGGTTGCGGAGCTTGGTGATGTCGCCGTTGCTGTTGCCGACGAGGGTGTTGACGTCCCCGGAGAGCAGGGCGGCCTGGGCGGCGTCGTCCTTGATCTTCTTCTGCCGCTCGCAGAAGCCCGCGGGCAGCTGGGCGTTGGGGACGGCGCAGTACTGCGTGTAGTTGCTGTCGGCGAGGGAGGCGACCTGCTTGGTGATCGAGGCGGCGGCCGGGGCCTTCTCGGCGAACTTGTCGAGGTGCTTGTTCGTCACCTGGGCGGTGTCGGCGACCAGCTTGGCGGTGTCCGCGAGGTTCTTGGGGTCCTTGACGAACGGGCGGGCCTTCTCGGCGGCGCCGTTGACCTTGTCGGCGAGGAGCTGGGTGCCGTCGGCGATGTCCTTCGTGCCGGTCTCCAGCTGGCCGGCGGCCGAGTTGAGCTTCTTCAGTCCGGCCGTGAGCTCGCCGTTCTTCTCCTTGGCCGTGTCGAGTCCGTCGGCGAGTTCCTTCGCGCCCTGCTGGGCCCTGCCCGCGCCGTCCTTGAGCTTGTCGGCGCCGTCGGCGGCCTCGGCGGTCTTGTCGTGCAGGTCGGAGAACGAGACGAAGATCTTGTCGAGGAAGCCGCGGGAGGCGTTGGTGGAGGCCGCCGAGCGGACCTCCGAGAAGACGGTGCGGGAGATCGAGCCGACGATGTAGTTGTTGGCGTCGTTCGTGCGGACCTGGAGGGCACTGGTGGTGGGGTCGGCGCCGCCGCTGGAGGCGATCTTCGCGCTGAAGTCGGCGGGCATGGTGAGGGAGAGGTAGTACTTCCCGTTCTCCAGGCCCTTGGCCGCCTCGGCCTGGCTGACCTCGTGCCAGTCGAAGGTCTTGCTGTCGTGCAGCTTCTTGGTGATCTCACCGCCGGCGTCGAGGTGCTTGCCGTCCACGGTGGTGCCCTGGTCCGCGTTGACGAGGGCGACGGGCACCTTGTCGAGACGGCTGTACGGGTCCCAGAACGACCAGAGGTACAGGGCGCCGTAGAGGAGCGGCAGGAGGAGCAGCGCGACGAGAGCGGCCCGGGGCAGCTTCCCCCGCCCGAACCGCTTCAGCTCAAGCGCGGCCAGTTTCGGCGAGCGCATCGTCCGCCCCCTTCGGGTCTTCGTCGTCGGTGGTCTTGGTGGTGGGCTGCTTGCCGGTGGCGGGCTTCCCGGCGGTGGCGGGCTTCCCGGCGGTGGTCTTCCCGGTGGCCGAGGCGTCCGGGGTCCCGCCGTCCTCGCCGGTTCCGGGCTCGCCGTCCGTCGTGCCGTCCGTCGTGCCGTCCGTGTCGTTGTCCGGGGCCGGACCGGCGGCGGCGTCCGCGGCCGCGGGGGACGCGGGGGACGCGGGGCCGCCGGACAGGCCCCAGGTGATCTTCGGACCGGCGTCGCGGGCGACGGCCGGGCGGGCGGGCACCGTGGGGGCGGCGGCCTCGGCGGGCGCCCCGGGGGCGACCGTACGGAGCACCGTGACTCCCTCCGGGGCCTCGCTGCACACCGCGAGGACGGTGGTCCCCCGGTCCGCGATGGAGCGCAGCAGGGCCCAGGCCTCGGCCCGTTCGGCGTCCGAGAGCTTGAGGTCGAGGTCGTCCAGGGCCAGCAGCCGGGGGCCGGCGAGCAGGGCGACGGCCAGCGAGAGCCGTACGCTCTCCAGCCGCTCCAGATCGCGCACGGAGGTCCGCGGCCCCTTGGGCAGGGTGGCCGGGTCCAGTCCGACGGCGGCCAGGACGGCGGCGATGCGGGCCTCGGTGGAGGCGCGGCGCTCCCCGCGCGGGCGCAGCAGGGCCCGCACGGGGCCTTCGTAGCGGCGCTGGAGCAGGGCTCCCTCGCGCAGTTGCTCGGCGACGGTGAGGGCCTGGTCGAGGTCGTTGACCCCGGGGACCGGGCCGAGGGCGGAGATCCGGCGGACCGCGGCCATCTTCTTCGGCAGCCGGTGGCGGCCGATCTCGGCGTGGCCCTCGGTGGGCTTCATCCGCCCGGTGAGGGCGAGGAGCAGGCAGGTCCGGCCGCTGCCGGAGGGGCCTTCGAGCGCGATCAGCGAACCGGGCGCCGCGTCGAGGTCCACGCCCCGGAAGACCCAGCCGCGCGGGCCCTTGAGTCCGAAGGCCTCGGCCTTGACGGCCGCGCCGTGCGGGCTGTCCACGCCGTCCCCTTTCTGTCGAATCCGTCGAAGCTTTTGAACTGACCGGTCAGTTCAAAAACTATCAGGTCCGCGACCAACGGCCGCACCCCGAGGGGGGCCTCGGGTCGGACCGGAGGAGAAGGCGCAGGTCAGCGCGATTGTCAGTGGGGGACGTCACGATGGATCCACGGCCACGCGCGCGAGCACGGCCGCCCGCACCACCGCCGAGCACCACGCAACGACAGGAGGTTCGTCATGGCCACACCGTCCCCGTCCCCTGTCCACCCCGTCCCGCGCAGGGCCGCCGCACCACCGGCCGCCCTGGACCTGCTCGCCAAGGCCCACGGCGGCCTGGCCGAGGCGGCCCTGCTGCCCCGGCCCAACGAGCGGTACGCCACCGCCCACCTGGCCGCGCTGCGCGCCGCCGCGGCCGTACTGGCCGCGCGCGGACGCCCGGAGCCGGCCGGACCGAGGCGGCGGCCCAGGATCCGCAGCGCGTGGGAGGTGCTCCCGGAGATAGCGCCGGAACTGACCGAGTGGAGCGCCCTGTTCGCCTCCGGCGCGGCCCGACGGGCCCGTGCCGAGGCGGGGATACCGGACGCGGCGACCTCCCGGGACGCGGACGACCTCGTACGGGAGGCCGGGATGTTCCTGCGGCTGGTGGAGCGGATGCTCGCGCTCCAGCCCCCGGCGCAGCCCCTCCCGCAGCCCCGGCCGGAGCGTCCCCACGCGGGATGACCTGCCCGGTCGGCCGAGGCAATAGGGTGGGGCACGCACCGCTCGCCCCACCCTTACGCGCCGAGGAGCCATCAGCCGTGTCGGACACTTCCCGCCCCCGCGCCTCCCTCCGCACCGCCGTGGTGTGGGAGGTCCTCAAGGAGGCCCTCGACCGCCGGGCGAAGGCGACCGGGCGGGACGTGCTGGACGTGCTGGACACCGGTGGCGGCACCGGAAAGTTCGCCGTGCCGCTGGCCCGCCTCGGCCACCGGGTGACCGTGGTCGACCCCAGCCCGAACGCCCTGTTCGGGCTGGAGCGCCGGGTCGCCGAGGCCGGCGTGGCCGACCTGGTGCGGGGCGTCCAGGGCGACGCCCAGGGCCTCCTGGACGTCGTCGAGCGGGACGCGTACGACGTGGTGGTCTGCCACGGGGTGCTGGAGTACGTGGACGACCCGGCCGAGGGCGTGGCCAACACGGTCGCGGCCCTGCGCCCCGGCGGCATCCTCAGCCTCCTCGGCGCCGGGCTCGGCGGGGCCGTCCTCGCCCGCGCCCTGGCCGGCCACTTCACCGAGGCCCGCACCGCCCTGACCGACCCGGCCGGACGCTGGGGCTCCGGCGACCCCGTCCCGCGCCGCTTCACCGCCGAGCAGCTCAGCGAGCTCGTCAGCGGGGCCGGCCTGGAGGTCGGCTCGGTCCACGGAGTGCGGATCTTCGCCGACCTGGTGCCCGGCGTCCTGGTCGACACCGAGCCCGGAGCGGTGGAGGCGCTGCTGCGACTGGAGGAGGCCGCCGCCGAGCTGCCCGCCTTCCACGCGGTCGCCACCCAGCTGCACGTCCTGGGAGAGAAGCCCGCCTGATCTGCGGCCTTGCGCAAACGGGCTCGGCCGCACACCCTCCGAACCGGCGCTCCGCCCCGTATGATCGGAGACACCGTTCGGCATGGCGGAGAACTCATTGGGGAATAAGCGCCTCAGTGACCGCGCTGGCGACGGTACGTTTGACGCATCGCTTCAGCGCCACCGCGTTTTCGTTGGCTCAGCGGTTGTCAGAATGTGGCGTAGAGGGCGGGTATCACGGGGGCGATTCCCCGCCTATCCTGAAGGGGACCCCTGGTCGCTACCCCCCGCGACCGACGGATGAGGAGGACTCCCGTGCCGCTCTCGGAGCACGAGCAGCGAATGCTCGAGCAGATGGAGCGAGCGCTGTACGCCGAAGACCCCAAGTTCGCGACAGCGCTTGAGGGTAGTGGACTGCGCACGTACACCCGGCGACGGGTCTACCAGGCAGTCGCAGGCATTGTGGTGGGTATCGCGCTCCTCATGACCGGTGTGATCTGGCAGGAAGTGCTCTGGATCAGCGTGGTGGGATTCCTCGTCATGCTGGCCTGTACGGTCCTCGTGGTCACCGGTTGGCGCAAGGCACCCAAGCCCGGCGAGCAGCCCGTCTCCGGCAGTACCGGCGGATCGGCCCGCGGCCAGAACCGCCAGCGTCGGTCGATGATGCACCGCATCGAGGAACGGTGGCAGCGCCGCCGTGACGAACAGGGGCAGTAGCCCCGCACGCACAGCATCGTGAGGGGACGGCCGCCCCGAGGCGGCGGTCCCCTCACCCCTTTCGCCCACCGGGCCGCCCGTCCTGAGGCATGATGCCCGTGTGAGTGTGCTCCCCTTGGTCTTCACCAGTGGCTGGGCCAGCGGGATCAACGCCTACGCCGTGGTCCTCCTGCTCGGCGTCTTCGGCGCGACCGGCCTGACCGACGAGGTCCCGGCCTCGCTCCAGCGCACCGACGTCCTGATCGTCGCGGGCGTGCTCTTCCTCTGCGAGGTGGTGGCCGACAAGATCCCGTACGTGGACTCCCTCTGGGACACCGTCCACACCGTGATCCGGCCGCTCGCCGGTGCCGTGGTCGGCGCCCTGCTGGCCGGGCAGAGCGGCTCCCTCACCGACATCGCGGCCGGCGCGATCGGCGGCTCCACCGCCCTGGCCAGCCATTTCGTCAAGGCCGGGACCCGGATGGCGGTCAACACCTCGCCGGAGCCCTTCAGCAACATCGCGGTCAGCACCGCCGAGGACCTCGGGGTGGCCGGCCTGGTCACCTTCGCCATGTTCAACCCGCAGGCCGCCGCGGTCATCGCCGCCGTCCTGCTCGCCCTGGGCCTGGCCCTCGTGGTCTACCTGTGGAGCCGCATCCGCCGCTTCCGCCGCCGCCGTGCCCGGCGCCGGGAGGAGAAGCGCCTGGGGGCCGAGGTCCGCGCGGCCGCCGGCACCCACCCGCCCGGCGCCGGGGGCACCACCGGTCCGACCCCCTGACCTCGCTCGATAGGCTCAGCCGCATGGCGAGAATTGCGGTGATCGGCGCCGGCATGGGCGCGATGGCGACGGCGGCCCGGCTGGCCGTGGCGGGGCACCAGGTGACGGTGTACGAGCGGGGGGACTCCTACGGCGGATCGGTCGGCCGGTACGAGCAGGACGGCTTCTCCTTCGACACCGGCCCCGGGCTGCTGCACCTGCCCGCCGTCTACCGCGACCTGTTCGTGAAGACCGGCAAGCGGCCCCTGGAGGACCTGGTCGACATGGTCCAGCTGGACCCGGCCGTCCGCCACGTCCTGGGCGACACCACCGTCACCCTGCCGGGCGCCTCGCGCGGCGGGGTCGCGGCCGCCCTCGACGGGGCCTTCGGCAAGGGCGCGGGCGAGCGCTGGAACGCGGTCCTGGGGCGCGCCCGCGACACCTGGGACGCCACCCGTCGCCCCCTGCTGGAGGAGCCGCTGCGCCCCGACTGGCAGGTCCTGGGCCGCGACCCCTACCCGGCGCTCCGCGGGAGCGGCCTGCTGCGCCGCCGCCCGCCCTCGCTGGCGGAGGTGGCCTCGCGCGAGCTGGGCGGCCACCTCGGGGAGCTGCTGGCCGGCCGGGTGCGGGCGTACGGGCTGGACCCGGACGCCGCTCCCGCCTCGGCGGCCGCGCTGCCGTACATGGAGCAGACCTTCGGCAGCTGGTACGTCCGGGGCGGCATGCGGGAGCTGGCCACCGCGGTGTACGAGCGCTGCCTGGAGCGGAAGGTCACCTTCGCCTTCGCCACCCCGGTGCGTGAGGTCCTGGCGCGGGGCGGCCGGGCGGCCGGGGTGCTGCTGGGCGACGGTACCGAGGCGCCCGCCGACTCCGTCGTCTGCGGGATCGACCCGCGGCGGCTGCCGGCCAAGTCCGTGTCCTGGCCGCACGGCGGGGCTCCGGCCCGCGGGGACGGGGTACCCGCGCGGCTGACCCTGCTGCTGGCCCTGCGCGGCTCCCGCCCAGCCGACGCCGTGCACCGCACCCTGGTGCACTCCCCCGGGCTGGACGTGACCGTGCTGCGCCCGGACGACCCGGCCACCCGGCCCGACGCCGACCACGAGGCGGTCACGGTGACCGCCGTGTGCGGCCCCGCGGGCGGGGCGCCGGTCCCGGACCCCGAGGAGCTGCTGGACCTCGCCGCGCGGGCCGTGCCGGGGCTGCGCTCACGGATGCTGTGGATGCGGGTGCGCACCCCGAAGGACGTGGAGGCGGCCACCGGCGCGCTCGGCGGTTCGGTGCCCCCGCCCGCCCTCGCCGGAGCCGGCGGGCGGCTGCTGTACCCGGCGAACACGACGGCCCTGCCGGGGCTGTACCTGGCCGGCGGCTGGGCCCACCCCGGCGGCGGGCTGGCGCACGCCGGGATGACCGGGGCCCTGGTGGCCGGGCTGATCGTGGAGGGGGCGGAGTTCCGGGGCTCCCAGTGAGCCCCGGAGCGCGGCGTCAGTAGCGGTACTGCCCCTGGTCGCCGTTGCCGTGAGGGTTGCCGTTGTTCTGGTACGGGTAGCCCTGCGGGTCCTGCTCCGGGTAGGGCTGCTGGTTGTCCGTGGCGCGCTGCTGCGGCACCCAGACCCCGCCGGGCGGGGTGTCCGTGGAGTACTGCTGCGCGGGGTCGGAGTACGCCGGGTAGGCGGTGTAGGCCGTGTAGTCGGGGTAGTTGTCGGGGGCCGGCGGGGTCACCGCGCCGCCGGTGCCGATGTACGGGTCCGAGTAGGCGGCGTAGACCTGCTGTTCGCCCGCCGGGTAGCCGGTGTAGTCGTAACCGCCCTGGCCCTGCCCGGGGTCGTAGGAGGCCGCGTACTGGTGGGCGTCCTGTTCGGCGCCGGTGAAGGGCGAGGCGAACGGAGCGGTGGCGTCCGGCCGGTCCGGGGCGAAACTCTGTATCCCGTACGAGCCCGTCTCCTCGGGCACCGGCTGCGGGGTGAACACCTCGTCGCCGGGGCCGGGGCCCGCGTCCGCGGAGGTGCCGTCCGGGTCCTGGGACCCGTACTCCAGGTCGCTGACCTTGAGCTCCGGTGCCGGGCGCGGCGCGCCGCCGCTCCGGCGCCTGCCGCGTTGCTGCCGTACGGGCTCACCGCCGCGGCGCAGCGCCCAGCCGGCCACGAAGCCCTTGCGGAAGGACAGCGTCACCAGGGTCTGGCCGACGGCGAAGGCGGTCGCGCCCGCGGCGATCACCAGGACGGAGGGCAGTACCACCCCGGCCACCACGCCGAGGAACCCCGCGAAGGCGAGCAGGCGCCAGCGGAGCCGGGCCTTGTACTGCATCAGGACCTCGGCTAGCAGCCACAACGCGACGATGCCGAACGCGATGTAGAGGACCGTCATTCCCATGCAAGGCCCCTCTCGGTACGGCCGTCGGCGCGGGAACGGGGGACGGCCGCTCAGGCCCGCTGGTGCAGGCCCAGGTTCTCGTAGATTTCGAGAGTCGCCGTGGAATTGTTCAGCGTGATGAAGTGCAGCCCCGGGACACCCTCGGACAGCAGCCGCGCGCAGAACTCCGTGGCGAACTCGATGCCAATGGAGCGTACAGCGGCCGGATCGTCCTTGACGGCGAGCATGCGCTCTTTCACATCCGCGGGGAAGACCGCGGTGCTCAGTTGCGGCAGCCGGTCGAGCTGCTTGATGCCCACAACAGGCATGACCTCGGGGATGATCGGGGTCTCGCAGCCCGCCTTGGCGGCGCTGTCGCGCAGCCGCAGATAATTCTCGGGATCGAAGAACATCTGGGTGATGGCGTAGTCGGCGCCCGCACGGCACTTGTCCACGAAGTGCCGGATGTCCGTGTCCCAGTCCTCCGAACGGGGGTGCATCTCGGGGAAGGCCGCGACGCCCACGCAGAAGTCGCCGGACTCCTTGAGCAGGCGCACCAGGTCGGCGGCGTAGTCCACGCCCTCGGGGTGCTTGACCCAGGGACCCATGGGGTCGCCCGGCGGGTCGCCGCGCAGGGCGAGCATGTTGCGGATGCCGGCGTCCGCGAACTGGCCGATGACGTGGCGCAGCTCGGCGACGGAGTGGTCGACGGCGGTCAGGTGCGCGACGGGGGTCAGGGTGGTGTCGGCGGCGATCTGCTCGGTGGCGCGGACGGTGCCGCCCCGGGTGGAGCCGCCGGCTCCGTAGGTGACCGAGACGAAGCTCGGGGAGACCGCCTCGATGCGGCGGAGGGCGTTCCAGAGGTTGCGCTCGCCCTTCTCGGTCTTCGGGGCCCAGAACTCGAAGGAGTACGAGCGCCCGGACGCGAGGAGGTCGCGGACCGTGTGCGCACGGTCCGACCAGGTGGAAGCGGTACCAAAGGCCATACCGGCAGGTTAGACGCGCGCTCGCGGACTCCGAAGCGGTGTCCATCCATTGGACACGTTTTTGGACACTAGCCCAGTCGGGCGCGGATCCGCTTGGAGAGTTCGTGGGCGGCGGCGTGGGGATCGGCCGCCTCGGTGATGGCGCGGACGACCACGACGCGGGTGGCTCCGGCGTCCAGCACCTCGTCCAGGTTGGTGCCGTCGATGCCGCCGATGGCGAACCAGGGGCGGTCCTGGCCGAGGGAGGCCGTGTACCGGACGAGGTCGAGGCCGGGGGCGTGGCGGCCGGGCTTGGTGGGGGTGGGCCAGCAGGGGCCGGTGCAGAAGTAGTCCACGCCGGGCTCGGCGACGGCGGCGTCGACCTCGGACTCGGCGTGGCAGGAGCGGCCGATCAGGACGCGCTCGCCGAGGATGGCGCGGGCGGCGGGGACGGGGATGTCCCCCTGGCCGAGGTGCAGGACGTCGGTGCCGATGGCGTGGGCGACGTCGGCGCGGTCGTTGACGGCGAGGAGCTTGCCGTGGCGGCGGGCGGCCTCGGCGAAGACCCGGAGGTGTTCGAGCTCCTCGCCCGCTTCCATGCCCTTGTCGCGGAGCTGGACGATGTCGACGCCGCCGGACAGGGCCGCGTCGAGGAACTCGGGGAGGTCTCCCTGCCGCTTGCGGGCGTCCGTGCACAGGTAGAGCCGGGCGTCGGACAGCTGCTGCATGGGTGTACCCCCGTGTGGTGACGGCGTGGGGGGGGGGGGGGGGGGGGAGAAAAACGGGGGGGGGGGGGGGGGGGGGGGGGGGGGGGGGGGGATGCCAAGCCTTGTGGGGGCGGGCTGGTTAT
>NZ_JBVIKC010000087.1:0-12257 GCF_055581065.1 Streptomyces sp. NPDC031479 | reverse complement strand
AATCTTGCTTGTCGCTATGCCGATCATATTATTACAGTGCGTGACCGTGGTGTCTATCGTCAAGGGAAACCAGAAGAAATTATGACCACTGATTTAGTTAATCATGTGTTTGACCTTGATTGCCAAATGACGACAGATCCAATATTTGGTACACCTCTTTGCATCCCATATGGAAAAGGGCGAAAAATTTAATCGCTAATTTGAAAAACAACAAGCCTACACAGTTTAATCCTTCTGTGTAGGCTTTCATTTATTATAGCTTTGTTATAAATCTAAATATCAAGTAAATTAAAAAGTGCAGTAGATGTAAATTCATCTACTGCACTTAGTATGACCCGTACGGGATTCGAACCCGTGTTACCGCCGTGAAAGGGCGGTGTCTTAACCACTTGACCAACGGGCCCATGGCGGAGAAGGAGGGATTTGAACCCTCGCGCCGGTTACCCGACCTACACCCTTAGCAGGGGCGCCTCTTCAGCCTCTTGAGTACTTCCCCAAAATAAAAATGGCTCCGAAGGCAGGACTCGAACCTGCGACAACCTGATTAACAGTCAGGTGCTACTACCAACTGAGCTACTTCGGAATAATGGTGGGCCTAAATGGACTCGAACCATCGACCTCACGCTTATCAGGCGTGCGCTCTAACCAGCTGAGCTATAGGCCCTTGGAGCGGGTGATGAGAATCGAACTCACGACATCAGCTTGGAAGGCTGAGGTTTTACCATTAAACTACACCCGCATAAATGGTGGGTCAGGACGGAATCGAACCGCCGACACTTAGAGCTTCAATCTAATGCTCTACCAACTGAGCTACTGACCCATTTCGTCCATGCTAAGCTTGCTCACTCTTTTGCTTCTCATGACTTTTATCTTTAAAAATGGCGGTCCCGACCGGGATCGAACCGGCGATCTCCTGCGTGACAGGCAGGCATGTTAACCGCTACACCACGGGACCATTTGGTTGCGGGGGCTGGATTTGAACCAACGACCTTCGGGTTATGAGCCCGACGAGCTACCACTGCTCCACCCCGCGATAATTTTATGTTGTTTCGAGTTTTTAAAGCACCATTTATAAAAATTTAAAACTGGAGGAGGTAGAGGGATTCGAACCCCCGCGCGGTGTTACCCGCCTGTCGGTTTTCAAGACCGATCCCTTCAGCCAGACTTGGGTATACCTCCGTTACAATATATAAATGGTGGACCTTGCAGGACTCGAACCTGCGACCGGACGGTTATGAGCCGTCTGCTCTAACCAACTGAGCTAAAGGTCCTTTAAGATGGCGGCAGAGGGGATCGAACCCCCGACCTTACGGGTATGAACCGTACGCTCTAGCCAGCTGAGCTACGCCGCCAGGATCTTTATACTGGTTAATTTACTTATGGTGGAGCCTAGCGGGATCGAACCGCTGACCTCCTGCGTGCAAGGCAGGCGCTCTCCCAGCTGAGCTAAGGCCCCATAATCTTTTTGGAAATGGTCGGGAAGACAGGATTCGAACCTGCGACCCCTTGGTCCCAAACCAAGTGCTCTACCAAGCTGAGCTACTTCCCGTTGTTCTTATGGCGCGCCCGACAGGAGTCGAACCCATAACCTTCTGATCCGTAGTCAGACGCTCTATCCAATTGAGCTACGGGCGCATTTAAAATGGTGCCGAGGACCGGAATCGAACCGGTACGGTAGTCACCTACCGCAGGATTTTAAGTCCTGTGCGTCTGCCAGTTCCGCCACCCCGGCACATTTGGAGCGGAAGACGAGGTTCGAACTCGCGACCCCCACCTTGGCAAGGTGGTGTTCTACCACTGAACTACTTCCGCATGTGCATAAGCTTTTTTATCTGGCAATGAAAATAATGGTGCGGGTGAAGGGAGTCGAACCCCCACGCCTTGCGGCGCTAGATCCTAAGTCTAGTGCGTCTGCCAATTCCGCCACACCCGCTTATTATTATTTATAAATGGTGAGCCATGAAGGACTCGAACCTTCGACCCTCTGATTAAAAGTCAGATGCTCTACCAACTGAGCTAATGGCTCGAAAAAATGGTGCCGGCTATAGGAATCGAACCCACGACCTACTGATTACAAGTCAGTTGCTCTACCTGCTGAGCTAAACCGGCATATGGTGGAGGATGACGGGCTCGAACCGCCGACCCTCTGCTTGTAAGGCAGATGCTCTCCCAGCTGAGCTAATCCTCCTGGGTATTATGCCTAGCGACGTCCTACTCTCACAGGGGGAAGCCCCCAACTACCATCGGCGCTAAAGAGCTTAACTTCCGTGTTCGGTATGGGAACGGGTGTGACCTCTTTGCCATCATCACTAGACTTTGTATTTAATTGAAAGATTTATTCTTTCAAAACTGGATAAACGGTGCATTGAATGTTTCAAACTTTTTTGGTTAAGTCCTCGATCGATTAGTATTCGTCAGCTCCATGTGTCACCACACTTCCACCTCGAACCTATCTACCTCATCGTCTTTGAGGGATCTTACTTACTTGCGTAATGGGAAATCTCATCTTGAGGGGGGCTTCATGCTTAGATGCTTTCAGCACTTATCCCGTCCACACATAGCTACCCAGCGATGCCTTTGGCAAGACAACTGGTACACCAGCGGTGTGTCCATCCCGGTCCTCTCGTACTAAGGACAGCTCCTCTCAAATTTCCTACGCCCACGACGGATAGGGACCGAACTGTCTCACGACGTTCTGAACCCAGCTCGCGTACCGCTTTAATGGGCGAACAGCCCAACCCTTGGGACCGACTACAGCCCCAGGATGCGATGAGCCGACATCGAGGTGCCAAACCTCCCCGTCGATGTGGACTCTTGGGGGAGATAAGCCTGTTATCCCCGGGGTAGCTTTTATCCGTTGAGCGATGGCCCTTCCATGCGGAACCACCGGATCACTAAGCCCGTCTTTCGACCCTGCTCGACTTGTAGGTCTCGCAGTCAAGCTCCCTTGTGCCTTTACACTCTACGAATGATTTCCAACCATTCTGAGGGAACCTTTGGGCGCCTCCGTTACCTTTTAGGAGGCGACCGCCCCAGTCAAACTGTCCGCCTGACACTGTCTCCTGCCCCGCTAAGGGGCATGGGTTAGAATTTCAATACAACCAGGGTAGTATCCCACCGACGCCTCCTTCGAAGCTGGCGCTCCGAGATCTCTGGCTCCTACCTATCCTGTACAAGTTGTACCAAAATTCAATATCAGGCTACAGTAAAGCTCCACGGGGTCTTTCCGTCCTGTCGCGGGTAACCTGCATCTTCACAGGTACTATAATTTCACCGAGTCTCTCGTTGAGACAGTGCCCAGATCGTTACGCCTTTCGTGCGGGTCGGAACTTACCCGACAAGGAATTTCGCTACCTTAGGACCGTTATAGTTACGGCCGCCGTTTACTGGGGCTTCAATTCGCAGCTTCGCTTGCGCTAACCACTCCTCTTAACCTTCCAGCACCGGGCAGGCGTCAGCCCCTATACGTCACCTTACGGTTTTGCAGAGACCTGTGTTTTTGCTAAACAGTCGCCTGGGCCTATTCACTGCGGCTCTCATGCGCTTGCACGCTCAAGAGCACCCCTTCTCCCGAAGTTACGGGGTCATTTTGCCGAGTTCCTTAACGAGAGTTCTCTCGCACACCTTAGGATTCTCTCCTCGACTACCTGTGTCGGTTTGCGGTACGGGCACCTCTCACCTCGATAGAGGCTTTTCTTGGCAGTGTGAAATCAGGAACTTCGTCCATACGGACTCGCCATCACAGCTCAACGTTACAGTGTGCGGATTTGCCTACACACACGCCTTACTGCTTGGACGCGCACAACCAACGGCGCGCTTACCCTATCCTACTGCGTCCCCCCATTTCTCAAACGGTGAGGAGGTGGTACAGGAATATCAACCTGTTGTCCATCGCCTACGCCTATCGGCCTCGGCTTAGGTCCCGACTAACCCTGAGCGGACGAGCCTTCCTCAGGAAACCTTAGTCATACGGTGGACGGGATTCTCACCCGTCTTTCGCTACTCATACCGGCATTCTCACTTCTAAGCGCTCCACCAGTCCTTCCGATCTGACTTCAACGCACTTAGAACGCTCTCCTACCACTGACATCGTAGATGTCAATCCACAGCTTCGGTGAATCGTTTAGCCCCGATACATTTTCGGCGCAGCGTCACTCGACCAGTGAGCTATTACGCACTCTTTAAATGATGGCTGCTTCTAAGCCAACATCCTGGTTGTCTGTGCAACGCCACATCCTTTTCCACTTAACGATTACTTTGGGACCTTAGCTGGTGGTCTGGGCTGTTTCCCTTTTGACTACGGATCTTATCACTCGCAGTCTGACTCCCGTGTATAAATATCTGGCATTCGGAGTTTGTCTGAATTCGGTAAACCGGGATGGCCCCCTAGTCCAAACAGTGCTCTACCTCCAGTATTCTCATCACGAGGCTAGCCCTAAAGCTATTTCGGAGAGAACCAGCTATCTCCAAGTTCGATTGGAATTTCTCCGCTACCCACACCTCATCCCCGCACTTTTCAACGTGCGTGGGTTCGGGCCTCCAGTAAGTGTTACCTCACCTTCACCCTGGACATGGGTAGATCACCTGGTTTCGGGTCTACGACCACGTACTACTTCGCCCTATTCAGACTCGCTTTCGCTGCGGCTCCGCCTTCTAAAGCTTAACCTTGCACGTAATCGTAACTCGCCGGTTCATTCTACAAAAGGCACGCTATCACCCATTAACGGGCTCTAACTACTTGTAGGCACACGGTTTCAGGATCTCTTTCACTCCCCTTCCGGGGTGCTTTTCACCTTTCCCTCACGGTACTGGTTCACTATCGGTCACTAGGTAGTATTTAGCCTTGGGAGATGGTCCTCCCGGATTCCGACGGAATTTCACGTGTTCCGCCGTACTCAGGATCCACTCAGGAGAGAACGAACTTTCGACTACAGGGCTTTTACCTGCTCTGGCGGACCTTTCCAAGTCGCTTCATCTAACTCGCTCTTTTGTAACTCCGTATAGAGTGTCCTACAACCCCAAGAGGCAAGCCTCTTGGTTTGGGCTCTTCCCGTTTCGCTCGCCGCTACTCAGGGAATCGATTTTTCTTTCTCTTCCTCCAGGTACTTAGATGTTTCAGTTCCCTGGGTCTGCCTTCAAGACGCTATGTATTCACGTCAAGATACTACGCGATTAAACGTAGTGGGTTCCCCCATTCGGAAATCTCCGGATCAAAGCTCACTTACAGCTCCCCGAAGCATATCGGTGTTAGTGCCGTCCTTCTTCGGCTCCTAGTGCCAAGGCATTCGCCGTGCGCCCTTAATAACTTAACCAAGTTATTAAGCCTATAAAAAACTTAAAAAATAAATGTGTTTGTTACAATTTCAATGTCGTTTTATCCAGTTTTCAAAGAACAAGTTTTGAAGTGTTTCATTCAGATAGAATGAACCTTCAAAACTGAACGCAAAACGTAATCTTACAAACCCAAGGTTTGTATTCCGAAATAATCCTTAGAAAGGAGGTGATCCAGCCGCACCTTCCGATACGGCTACCTTGTTACGACTTCACCCCAATCATCTATCCCACCTTCGGCGGCTGGCTCCAAAAGGTTACCTCACCGACTTCGGGTGTTACAAACTCTCGTGGTGTGACGGGCGGTGTGTACAAGGCCCGGGAACGTATTCACCGCGGCATGCTGATCCGCGATTACTAGCGATTCCGGCTTCATGTAGGCGAGTTGCAGCCTACAATCCGAACTGAGAACGACTTTATCGGATTAGCTCCCTCTCGCGAGTTGGCAACCGTTTGTATCGTCCATTGTAGCACGTGTGTAGCCCAGGTCATAAGGGGCATGATGATTTGACGTCATCCCCACCTTCCTCCGGTTTGTCACCGGCAGTCACCTTAGAGTGCCCAACTAAATGATGGCAACTAAGATCAAGGGTTGCGCTCGTTGCGGGACTTAACCCAACATCTCACGACACGAGCTGACGACAACCATGCACCACCTGTCACCGTTGCCCCCGAAGGGGAAACTATATCTCTACAGTGGTCAACGGGATGTCAAGACCTGGTAAGGTTCTTCGCGTTGCTTCGAATTAAACCACATGCTCCACCGCTTGTGCGGGCCCCCGTCAATTCCTTTGAGTTTCAGTCTTGCGACCGTACTCCCCAGGCGGAGTGCTTAATGCGTTAGCTGCAGCACTAAGGGGCGGAAACCCCCTAACACTTAGCACTCATCGTTTACGGCGTGGACTACCAGGGTATCTAATCCTGTTTGCTCCCCACGCTTTCGCGCCTCAGCGTCAGTTACAGACCAGAAAGTCGCCTTCGCCACTGGTGTTCCTCCAAATCTCTACGCATTTCACCGCTACACTTGGAATTCCACTTTCCTCTTCTGCACTCAAGTCCCCCAGTTTCCAATGACCCTCCACGGTTGAGCCGTGGGCTTTCACATCAGACTTAAAGGACCGCCTGCGCGCGCTTTACGCCCAATAATTCCGGACAACGCTTGCCACCTACGTATTACCGCGGCTGCTGGCACGTAGTTAGCCGTGGCTTTCTAATAAGGTACCGTCAAGGTACAGCCAGTTACTACTGTACTTGTTCTTCCCTTACAACAGAGTTTTACGATCCGAAAACCTTCTTCACTCACGCGGCGTTGCTCCATCAGGCTTTCGCCCATTGTGGAAGATTCCCTACTGCTGCCTCCCGTAGGAGTCTGGGCCGTGTCTCAGTCCCAGTGTGGCCGATCACCCTCTCAGGTCGGCTACGCATCGTCGCCTTGGTGAGCCGTTACCTCACCAACTAGCTAATGCGCCGCGGGCCCATCCTATAGCGACAGCCGAAACCGTCTTTCAGTCTTTTGCCATGAAGCAAAAGAGATTATTCGGTATTAGCCCCGGTTTCCCGGAGTTATCCCAAACTATAGGGTAGGTTGCCCACGTGTTACTCACCCGTCCGCCGCTAACGTCAAAGGAGCAAGCTCCTTTTCTGTTCGCTCGACTTGCATGTATTAGGCACGCCGCCAGCGTTCGTCCTGAGCCAGGATCAAACTCTCCATAAAAGAAATTTGATTAGCTCAAATTTTGCTGGCATCATGTTTGATGTCCAAAATTGTGTTTCGTTCACTAGCAAAACTAGCTACTTAAAACTTTATTGATTACGTTTTGCTTGTTCAGTTTTCAAGGTTCATTTTGTTTATTTCGTTGTCACCTCTTGGCGACTCATTTATAATATCAAGATTCCAAAACAAAGTCAACAGTTTCTCCAAAAATATTTTAATACAATATATAAATGTTTCAAAAAACAATTATGGTTAAAATGCTCACTATTTAATTGATTACTATTATTACGAAGTGTTTGTTAAAAAAAAATTATATTAGCACTTGCGTAGAGTACATCTCTTACCTAATAAAAAAAGGCAAACCACATAATATAGTTTGCCCGTCTATCTATAAATTAGTTATGATACGTGAAATATAAAAACTGCGATTTTTCCCTAAATCAAAAATTTCCCCTGAATGAATTAATTTAATAAGTGGTCGTGTTGGGGCAAATTTATTTACAAACATTACTTCCCCACGTTCTAAATTAGAAAGCTCTACAATTGTACCTATCGGAAGATCTGCAACAATATCAATTAATGCACGTACTACTTTAATATCAAATTTACCAAACTCAGATTCATTAATCATTTCAATTACTTTAAATGAAGATTGTTTCGTTCTATATACTCGTTCACATGTCATAGCATGAAAAACGTCTGCAACAGCAATGATTTGTGCAAATATAGAAATATTGGCGATCTTTTCGTTCTTCGGATATCCACTACCATTTAAACGTTCATGATGTTGGAAGATTGCTTCTTTCATCGTTTCCTTTAAAATGGTCAAATCTTTCACCATATTATGGCTATAAATCGGGTGTTTATATATCTCATCATATTCTTGCTCTGTTAATGGTGTCTTCTTATCCCTGATACGAGGATGTACTTTAGCCATACCACAATCAGCCAATAAACCACCGATGGCTACTTGAATAGTGGTTCCTCTATCATAACCAAGTTTTTGAGCAATAACTGAGGCAATCAGACCAGTTGCTACACAATGATGATACAGGTAGTCTTTTGGATTTGAATACTCATTTAAATCAAAAATAATAGTACGATCTTCTAGTACCATCTCTACTAAAGGTAAAATAATTGTTCTGGCCTTTGCAATATCCACCTTGGCGCCCGCTTCCCAGTTTTTAAATTCTTTTTTAAACTGTTCGACAGAATGATTATAGATTTTCCTAAAAGTTGGAAGTTCTTCTATTATAACTTCGACATCACTTTCATTCTTTTCTACACGAATATCATTTTCACTTTTATAAACGGGGACGGTGAAAATATTAAATGCATGAAAAACTTGCAAGTGTACATAAGAAATCATTGTATCTTTGAAAATAATCGGATACTGTGTATTAGCAAATATATCTTCAGAAATTACCTTGCCAACACCTAGCTCTGAAATTGGAACATGTATAGTTTCCACAGAATGAACACCTCTCCACTATTTCTTGCTTCAAAATAAGGTATTATCATTTTATCATGGAATTCAAAATAATTACTTATTTTTCATTATTTACGTAAAAAAACCGATGACGACATTCAATAATGTCGTCATCGGATTATATTATTCTTCGACTTCCTCTTCGTCTTCAAAAGACTCTTCTGCTTTTTCCACTTTAGCGACAGTTGCAACCAATTCGTCATCTCCTAGTCGAATTAAACGTACACCTTGCGTACTGCGCCCAATTAATGAAATATCATTTACATCCATACGGATAAGCATACCATTAATAGTTATAAGCATTAAATCCTCAGAACCATCGACGGTTTTTACAGCCACCATTGGACCATTCTTATCTGTAATCTGAATAGTTTTCAGTCCTACTCCACCACGACTTTGTAAACGATAGTCCTCTTCAGAAGTACGTTTACCGTAACCTTTTTCAGTTACTACTAATATTTCTTGCCCTGGTTCAACAATCTCCATGCCAACTACTTCATCACCATCACGTAGCTTAATGCCTCGAACACCACCAGCTGTACGGCCCATAGATCGAATGTCGTCTTCTTGGAAACGAACGAGCATACCATCGCGAGTACCAATAATCACTTGTTTCTCTCCATCTGTAAGACGTACCGAAATAAGATCGTCGTCTTCTCTCAAGCTGATTGCGATTAAACCATTTGTTCGGATGTTAGCAAATTGTGATACAGGGGTACGTTTTGTAATACCTGTTTTTGTGGTAAAGATAAAGTAAGCATCTTCATCAAACGACGCAACACGAATCATAGCTGTTACTTTTTCGCCTTTTTCTATATTAAGCAAGTTTACGATTGGTAACCCTTTAGCAGTACGACCGAACTCAGGAATTTCATATCCTTTTGCTCTAAATACTTTACCTTTAGACGTGAAGAATAAAATTGTATCGTGGGTAGAAGTATTCATTAGATGCTCTACAAAGTCGTCTTCATTTGTACCCATTCCTTGTACACCACGACCACCACGCTTTTGACTACGATATGTATTCGCAGCTAAACGCTTGATATAGCCATTATGTGTTAAAGTAACAACTGAGTTTTCAACAGGAATTAAATCCTCATCCTCAATCATTTCAATTCCACCTGATGTAATCTCAGTACGGCGTGTATCATTAAAACGTTCTTTCAACTCTAAGATTTCAGTACGAATAATATCTACAATTTTCTCTTCATCTGCTAAGATTGCCTTTAATTCAGCTATAAGAACTTGAAGCTCTTGATATTCTGCTTCAATTTTTTCACGTTCTAAGCCACTTAATCGAACGAGGCGCATATCTAAAATAGCTTGAGCCTGACGCTCCGATAAGCTAAAGCGTTCCATTAATTGAGGTTTTGCTTCTTCACCACTACGTGAACCACGTATAATAGCGATTATTTCATCAATATGATCGAGTGCGATTCGTAAGCCTTCTAAAATGTGAGCGCGGTCTTCAGCTTTTCGAAGATCAAACTCTGTACGACGACGAATAATTACTTTTTGGTGTTCTAAATAATGGTATAGCATTTCTTTTAAGCCTAATACTTTAGGCTGACCGTTTACTAAAGATAGCATATTGATACCGAAGCTAGATTGCATAGCTGTTTGTTTATATAAATTATTTAGTACAACATTAGCATTTGCATCTTTACGAACTTCAATCACTACACGCATACCACGACGGTCTGATTCATCACGTAAATTTGTGATTCCATCTATTTTTTTATCACGTACAAGCTCTGCAATTTTTTCAATAAGCTTAGCCTTATTCACTTGGTAAGGCAATTCATGAATAAGAATAGTTTCCTTACCATTTGCCTTTTGCTCAATTTCCACTTTCGCACGGATGATAATGGAACCTCGACCAGTTTCATAGGCTCTACGAATACCACTACGTCCTAAAATTAATCCACCAGTAGGAAAATCAGGGCCAGGAATGATTTCCATCAGCTCTTCAGTCGTAATGGCCGGATTTTCAGAAAGTGCTATAACAGCATCAATTGTTTCGCCCAATTGATGCGGAGGAATATTTGTTGCCATACCTACAGCAATCCCTGCAGCACCGTTTACTAAAAGATTTGGATAGCGACTTGGTAAAACTATTGGTTCTTTTTCTGATCCATCATAGTTATCTGTATAGTCAATTGTATCTTTATTAATATCACGGAGCATTTCCATTGCTATTTTAGACATACGTGATTCTGTATAACGCATGGCTGCTGCGCCATCACCATCAACAGAACCGAAGTTTCCGTGACCATCAACAAGCATGTAGCGATAGCTAAAATCTTGTGCCATACGTACCATTGCATCATAGATGGAAGAGTCACCATGTGGATGGTACTTACCCATTACATCCCCAACGATACGTGCTGACTTTTTGTAGGCTTTATCTGCTGTATTACCTAATTCCTGCATCCCATATAAAATACGACGATGAACTGGTTTTAATCCATCACGTACATCAGGTAATGCACGTGATACAATTACACTCATTGCATAATCAAGAAAGGATGTTTCAATTTCTTCTGTTATATTAACTCCTTTAACACCGGAGCGTTCTTGTTCTGACAAAGTGTAGACCTCCTCTCAAGAAAAATTAGATATCTAAATTAGCGTATACGGCATTTTCCTCGATAAATTGACGACGAGGTTCAACTTCATCGCCCATTAAACGTTCAAATGCTTGGTTTGCTTTAATTGCATCATCTAATTCTACTTGTAATAATGTGCGGTACTCAGGATCCATTGTTGTTTCCCAAAGCTGCTCAGCGTTCATTTCTCCAAGACCTTTATAACGCTGCACATTTGGCTTTGGCATTTTTGGTAGCCGTTCTAAAATTTCTTTTAATGTCTCTTCATCATAGCAATACTCAATATGTTTACCTTGTTTCACTTGATAAAGTGGTGGCTGTGCAATATAAATATAGCCTGCTTCTATAAGTGGTCGAAGGAAACGGAAGAAGAATGTTAAAAGTAATGTACGAATATGTGCCCCATCGACATCGGCATCTGTCATGATAATGATTTTATGATAACGAGCTTTCTCTAAATTAAACTCCTCACCAATACCTGTGCCGAATGCTGTTATCATCGCACGGATTTCCGCATTAGATAAGATTTTATCTAAACGAGCTTTCTCAACGTTAAGGATTTTACCACGTAAAGGTAAAATTGCTTGGAAGTGTCGATCACGTCCAGATTTAGCCGAACCGCCGGCAGAATCACCCTCAACAATATAAATTTCACAATCAGCTGGGTTAGTAGAAGAACAGTCAGCTAATTTACCCGGTAAGCTAGATACTTCGAGGGCATTTTTACGACGAGTAAACTCACGTGCTTTTTTCGCAGCTACACGAGCACGGGCTGCCATTAATCCTTTTTCCACAATCTTTCGTGCAACCGTTGGATTTTCTAACATAAAACGCTCAAAGCCATCTGAGAACAAAGAATTGGTAATTTGACTTACTTCTGAATTCCCTAACTTTGTTTTTGTTTGTCCTTCAAATTGCGGATCTGGGTGTTTAACAGAAACTATAGCTGTTAACCCTTCTCGTACATCCTCACCTGTAAGATTAGCGTCAGATTCTTTTAGTAAACCACTTTTTCGTGCATAGTCATTAATAACGCGTGTAAGGGCTGTTTTAAACCCTGACTCATGTGTACCGCCCTCATACGTATTAATGTTATTAGCAAATGAAAAAATAT
>NZ_JBVIKC010000086.1:0-13293 GCF_055581065.1 Streptomyces sp. NPDC031479 | reverse complement strand
GGCCCCGCACCATCGCAAGCTCCCCAGCCCTCATACCGCCAGCGAACTACCGAACACCCAAGGTGACAAGACCGGCTAACAAAGCACTACTAGGCCACCCAGTACGGGCGCTCCACCCCCGGGGCCAGCGGAACCCCGTCGTGGAAGGCCTGCGCGAGGAGGCGCACGCCCTGGTCGAGGCGGTCCGCCGGCAGGGTGTACGGGATGCGCAGGCGGTGCTCGAAGGTGCCCGGGTCCACCCCGAAGCGGGCGCCGCGGCCGATGTGCACGCCCGCGGCGGCGGCCCGCTCCGCGAGCGCGGAGCTGACCGGTTCGCCGAGGTCCACCCAGAGCGACAGGCCGCCGGGCGGCAGCCGCCAGGACCATTCGGGGGTGTGCCGCTGGAGGGACTGGGCCAGGGCCGCGCGCTGGCTCCGCAGCTGTGCGAGCCGGGCCGGCAGGGTCCGGTCCAGCCGCTCCATCAGGGGCAGGGCGACGACCTGGTCGAGCACGGAGCCGGTCATGTCGGCGGACACGCGGACGGCCGCCAGCTCGGTGATCAGCTTGGCGGTGGCTCGGATCCAGCCGACCCGCAGGCCGCCCCAGTGGGTCTTGCTGAGCGAGCCGATGGTGATCACGTGTTCGGCGCCGGTGCGCCCGCCGAGGGAGGCCAGCGGCGCGGGCGCGGGCACGTCCAGCGCGATGTCGGCGATGGTCTCGTCGACCACCAGCCAGGTGCCGGCGGCCCGGGTCGCGGCGAGCAGCCGCAGCCGCTCCCGCTCGGGCATCAGGGCGCCCGTCGGATTGTGGAAGTCGGGGATCACGTACGCGAGCCTGGGCACGGTCTGCCCCAGCGTGGACTCGGCGACGTCCATGTCCCAGCCCCGGTCGGAGACGGCGAAGGAGCCGGTGCGCAGCCTGGCGTGGCGCAGGGCGTCGAGGGCGTTGGCGTAGGTCGGGTTCTCGGTGACCACCCGGTCCCCGGGGCGGCAGAGCAGGCTGACGACCAGGGCGAAGGCCTGCTGGGCCCCGGCCGTGACCAGGATCTGCTCGGGGCGGGTGGGCAGGCCGCGCCCGGTGAAGCGGTCCGCGACGGCCTCGCGCAGGTCGGGCAGGCCGAAGGGGTGGTAGCCGGGGTTGCGGGCGAGCGCGGGCAGCCGGGGCGCGGCCCAGGCCAGGGCTTCGGTGAGGCTGCCCTCGGGGGCGCCCATGGCGGCGATGGCGAGGTCGATGCCGGGGTCGCCGTCGGCGTTGAAGCCGCCCGCGCCGACGATGGAGTGGGCGCCGACCGGGCGGTGGCCGTCGGGGAGCTCGGTCCAGGTGCCGGAGCCGCGGCGGCTGCGGACGTAGCCGCTCTCGCGGAGCAGGTCGTAGGCGGCGGTGACGGTGGCCCGGCTGGCTCCGACCCCCTCGGCCAGCTCGCGCTCGGCGGGCAGCCGTACGTGCAGGGCGATCCGGCCGTCGAGGATCAGGGTGCGCAGGGCGTCGGCGAGGGAGCGGTAGCCGGGGCGGGCCCGTACCTCGGCCGGGAGCATGGCCGCGAGCTGGCGGCTGCCGATCATCCTGTCCGCCGTATGGACCACTCGCCCGTATGCCATGCCAACCTCCCCCGATTGGCTCTGCCTGCCAGGCCAATCAAGGTCCAGACTCGCCGTATTGGCCCCCGATTGGCAAGGAGAAGCCATCATGCCGTCCGAGGTGTTCACCGACCGTGACGAACGCGCCCTGCTGCTGCGCGCCGAGAACCGGATCTCCCGGCCGCTGCGGATCGGGGCGGCCCTGGCCGCCGTGGGCGCCCTCCTGGCGCGGCGGCCGCGCGGCGCGGGTGAGGAGCGAGAATCGCAGCCATGCCAGCGGAAACAGAGCAGGATCCCGGCCGCAGCCCCGGCGGCCGCCCCGACCGTTCCACAGCCCCACTGACCGGCGCGCGGGGCCCGGGTGCGGCGGCGGTGGTCGCCGGTCTGCTGCTGGCCGGCGGCGGCGGCCGCCGGCTCGGGGGGCGGCCGAAGGCCCTGCTCCCCTACCGCGGCCGGCCCCTCGTCGAGAACGCCGTGCGCGTGCTGCGCGAGGCCGGCTGCGATCCGGTGCACGTGGTGCTGGGCGCTTCCGCGGCCGAGGTCCGGGAGCGGGCCGACCTGAGCGGCTGCGTGGTGGTGGACAACCCGGACTGGGCCGAGGGCATGGGCTCCTCCCTGCGGGTCGGCCTCGCGTCCCTGGCCGGGACGGGAGCCGGCGCGGCCCTGGTGTCGCTGGTGGACCAGCCGGGCATCGGGGCGGAGGCGGTGGCCCGGGTACGGGAGGCGTACCGCTCCCCGACGAGTCTGGTGGCCGCCTCGTACGACGGGGAGCGCGGCCATCCGGTGCTGTTCGGGGCGGACCGCTGGCCGGACATCGTGGCGACGGCGACCGGGGACCGGGGCGCGCGGGTCCATCTGAAGGAGCACGCGGAGGAGGTCATGCTGGTGGAGTGCGGGGACGTCGCCGCCCCTTTCGACATCGACACCCCGCCCGACCTGGCACGTCTGGCTTGAGGAGCGCTTGGGCATCACTTGAGCGGGCTGTGACCGTTATGGCACTGAGGGCCACGGGTGATCGGAATCTGTCGACTCAGAGAATCTCGACATCAACAAACCATTGAACTTCCACCATGAGGAAATTACTATCCACTGGTCAGAAGCGCCCTGAACCACAGACGGCGCCCGCGACCGTTATCCGGAACTCTCCACACCCGACGGCACTGCGTGCCGTCTCGCGCGAGCATTCCCCGCGGCCGCCAGGCACCGCCGCTGAAGGAGTGACAGATATGTCCGCACCAGCGCCGTCCCCGCTGGCCATCGTCGACGCCGAGCCCCTGCCCCGGCAGGACGAAGTCCTCACCGAAGCGGCCCTCGCCTTCGTGGCCGAGCTCCACCGGCGGTTCGCCCCCCGCCGCGCCGAGCTCCTCGCCCGACGCGGCGAGCGGCGCGCCGAGATCGCCCGGACCTCCACCCTCGACTTCCTCCCGGACACCGCACAGGTCCGCGAGGGAGACTGGAAGGTCGCGCCTGCCCCGGCCGCGCTGAACGACCGCCGCGTGGAGATCACCGGTCCGACGGACCGCAAGATGACCATCAACGCCCTCAACTCGGGCGCCAGGGTCTGGCTCGCCGACTTCGAGGACGCCTCGGCTCCCACCTGGGAGAACGTCGTCCTCGGCCAGCTCAATCTCATCGACGCCTACGAGCGCCGCATCGACTTCACCGACCCGCGCACGGGCAAGGCGTACGCCCTGAAGCCCGCCGACCAGCTCGCCACCGTCGTCATGCGGCCGCGCGGCTGGCACCTGGAGGAGCGCCACCTCAGCTTCGAGGGCGGCCCCGCCTCGGGCTCCCTCGTGGACTTCGGCCTCTACTTCTTCCACAACGCGCAGCGCCTGATCGACCTCGGCAAGGGCCCGTACTTCTACCTGCCGAAGACGGAGTCGCACCTGGAGGCGCGCCTCTGGAACGAGATCTTCGTCTTCGCCCAGGACTACGTCGGCATCCCGCAGGGCACCGTCCGCGCGACCGTCCTCATCGAGACCATCACCGCGGCCTACGAGATGGAAGAGATCCTCTTCGAGCTCAAGGACCACGCGGCGGGCCTCAACGCGGGCCGCTGGGACTACCTGTTCTCGATCGTGAAGAACTTCCGCGACGGCGGCGAGAAGTTCGTCCTGCCGGACCGCAACGCGGTCACCATGACGGCCCCCTTCATGCGCGCCTACACCGAGCTGCTCGTCCGCACCTGCCACAAGCGCGGCGCGCACGCCATCGGCGGCATGGCGGCCTTCATCCCGTCCCGCAAGGACGCCGAGGTCAACAAGGTCGCGTTCGAGAAGGTCAAGGCCGACAAGGACCGCGAGGCGAACGACGGCTTCGACGGCTCCTGGGTCGCCCACCCCGACCTGGTCCCGATCGCGATGGCCTCCTTCGACGCCGTCCTCGGCGACAAGCCGAACCAGAAGGACCGCCTGCGCGAGGACGTCTCGGTGGCCCCGGGCGAGCTGATCGCGATCGACTCCCTCGACGCGAAGCCCACCTACGACGGCCTGGTCAACGCCGTCCAGGTCGGCACCCGTTACATCGAGGCGTGGCTGCGCGGCCTCGGCGCCGTCGGCATCTTCGGCCTCATGGAGGACGCCGCCACCGCCGAGATCTCCCGCTCGCAGATCTGGCAGTGGATCAACGCCGGAGTCGTGTTCGAGAACGGCAAGACGGCCACCGCCGAGCTGACCCGCGAGATCGCCGCCGAGGAACTGGCCAAGATCCGCGCCGAGGTCGGCGAGGAGGCCTTCGCGGCCGGCAAGTGGCAGCAGGCCCACGACCTCCTCCTGCAGGTCTCCCTGGACGCCGACTACGCGGACTTCCTGACCCTCCCCGCATACGACCAGCTGATCGGCTGACCTGGGCCTTCGGCTGAAACGCACAGCAGTCGAACGCCGGGTTCCGCCCCCGTCGCCACCGAGGCGACGGGGGCGGAGCCATGTCGTGGACCGGTCGTGGGCCGGTCGAGGACCGACCGAATGGTCGGCCGTTACTTCATCGTAACCTTGCTGTACCTAGCGGTAACAAGCGGGGGCGTGTCACCTTTCCGATGCCACCGGCGCCGGCGGTACCCCCACTTTCCAAGCCACGCACCGGAGTTGCCGCCCAGCGTTTCCTCGGCGGCTCCGGCGTGGCCGACCGCAGGAGTTCCGCAGTGATCGGATTCCGCAAGGCCGGCAAGGACAGGGCCGCCGCCCGCGGCCGCGTGCGACGACTGGCCGGCGCCGCGATGGCCGTACCGCTCGCCGCAGGCGCGCTGCTGGCCGCCGGGGCCGGAACGTCGGCCGCCAGCCCGGGGACCGGGCCCACCGCCGTGGTGTCCATGGGCGACAGCTACATCTCCGGCGAGGCCGGACGCTGGAAGGGCAACAGCCTGACCAACAGCGGGAGCAGGA
The DNA here is from genome assembly GCF_055581065.1 of Streptomyces sp. NPDC031479. NCBI lineage: Bacteria > Bacillati > Actinomycetota > Actinomycetes > Kitasatosporales > Streptomycetaceae > Streptomyces > Streptomyces sp. NPDC031479. The sequence goes on along the minus strand of NZ_JBVIKC010000086.1, from coordinate 8,354 downwards.
ACGGCACCGACCGGGCGTGGGTCAGCGGCAGTTCCTACGACCCCGCCAAGGTGTACGGCACGACCGCCATGGGGTGCGACCGCTCGGACTCGGCCGAGGTGCTGAGCGCGGGCGCCGTCGCCGACGTGGCCGTCAACCTCGCCTGCTCGGGAGCCACTTCGCAGAACGTGTTCCGCGCCTCCAACGGCGGCGTGGCCTTCAAGGGCGAGGCCCCGCAGGCCGACCAGCTCGCGGCCGTGGCCGCGGCCAAGAACGTGAAGGTCATCGCCCTGTCCATCGGCGGCAACGACCTCGGCTTCGCCGACATCATCAAGGACTGCGCGCTCGACTTCGTCCTCTGGAACTCGTACTGCTACGACGACCAGCAGCAGGTCGTCGACCAGAAGATCGACGGGGTGGTCGCGGGCATCGGCAAGTCCGTCGACGAGATCCGCGCCGTGATGCGCGGGGCCGGCTACGCGGACTCCTCGTACCGGATCGTGCTGCAGTCGTACCCGTCGCCGATCCCCCGGGGCGCGGAGAACCGGTACACCCAGAGCGACTGGAGCCGGCTCAACACCGGTGGCTGTCCCTTCTGGAACCGTGACTCGGACTGGGCGCGCGACTCGCTCGTACCGCAGCTCTCGGACCGCATCAAGGGCGTCGCGACGGCCAAGGGCGTCCAGTTCCTCGACCTGCGCGACATGCTCCAGGGGCGCGAGGTGTGCGCGAAGGCCAGCAAGCTGGTCAGCTCGACCGTCCCCGCCTCGGCGAAGACGAGCGAGTGGGCGCGCTGGATCGACAACAACGAGACCCAGGGGCCGATCCAGGAGTCCATGCACCCGAACTACTACGGCCAGCTGGCCGTCGGGCGCTGCCTGGCCCTGGCCGTGGCCCAGCCCGCGAACTCCGGTTCGAGCTGCAAGAACACCGCCGGGGGCGACCACACCGGGATGTACCTGACACCGGCCCCGTAAAGCGGATGAGGTGAACGGGGCGGGCTGCCATCCTCTTGGTCATGACAGCCCGTCCCGCACGCCCCGCACGTCCGAGCCTGTACATCTCCGTCGACATCGAGGCGGACGGCCCCATCCCCGGCCCGTACTCGATGATCAGCTTCGGCGCCCCGGCCGAGGCCATGGACGCGTTCCGGGTCCCCGCCGAGGCACCGAGGCGCCGGAGCGGTCTACGCCGCGCGCCGCGGGCCGCTCGGGAGGGCGGCCAGGGCCGTGGCGAAGGCCGCGCGGCAGCGGAGCCAGTCCGGGTCCGGGGACGGCGCGTGCAGCGCGAGGAGCTTGGGCAGGAGGTCCGCCGAGAAGGCGCGGGCCGCCTCCGCCGGGAGCAGCGAGGGCAGGTTGTCGATGGCGATGACGTCCAGCGCGGGGGTGCCGCCGGGCAGCCGGCGGGCGGGGGCCGTCCAGTCGGTGAGGCGGTCGTAGACGGGCAGCAGGTGGAGCGGGGATCCGGTGTCACAGGTGATGTCGGCGATCACCGAGAGCCGGCGGGTCCCGGCGGAGGCGTCGAGGTCGGCCGCGGTGAGGAAGGGCGGCGCCGGGCGGGTGGTGAGGACCGCGTGGACCAGGATGTCGTGGCCGAGCAGCGCGGCCCGGTCCAGATCGCGGGTCGCGGCCCGGTCCCAGAGCGTGGGCCGGATCCCGGCGGTGATCAGGGCGTCGCGGGCCCCGCGTCCGCTGCGGCCGCCCGCGCCGGTCACCAGGGCCCGTAACGGCCGGCCCTCGCGGGCCCGGCGCAGCCGCGCGTCGAGTTCGGCGCGGGGCAGCGGGGCCAGCGGAGCGGTGAGCCGGCCGCGCGCGTGCAGTGCGGCCAGGGCGGCGCCCGCGTACCCGGCCCAGTAGCCGAAGGCGGCCAGCCTGCGGCCCTGCGCGTCGGCGAGGTACTCCAGGTCGAACAGGGTCCCGCCGCCGGCCGCGAAGCGCCTCAGCAGCTCGGGGCCCTGCGCCTGCCCCTTGTAGGCGTGCCCGAAGTACACGTGCCGGTGGTGCAGCCGCTCGGGTGTGGGCGGGAGTTCCTTGAGACCGAGGACGTACGCCGACCGGGGCGCGGACCCCGCCCAGGACCCGGCCGGGGCGGTGGCGCAGCCGGCGGCCGCGTAGGCGTCGAGCGGGAAGACCCGGTGGCCGGACTCCTCCACCGTGATCCGTACGCCCTGCCGGACGAGCCGCGCGGCGTCCTCGGGGGTCAGCGGTGCGCGGCGCTCGGTGGGTCGGGTCTCGCTGCGCATCCAGAGCTGGGGGAGCTGCGACATGGCTGTACCACCTGTCCGTTCGGCGGGGTGGGTGGGCTCATGCGATGTCTTTCCGCGTCGTATACGGCGTACGCGGGATCGGCGCGGCAACTCCGGGCCCGGGAGCCCCCGGGGCCCCGCCCGTCGACACCCGGCCCAGGGCCCGCCGGGGACCGGCCCGGACCCCGGTCGGCGGACCCGTCGGCGGACCCGTCGGCGGACCGTCCGGCGGCCGGGATCAGAGTTCCGGGAGGAGGGTCCGCAGCGGGGTCCCGGCCCCCTCCGCGAGCGCCGCCCGGAAGGCCTCCGGGTCCATCCGGGCCCGTAGGACCCGCTCCGCCCGCGGGAGGCAGGCGCTGGCCGGGCGGATGCGGGCGACCGCTCCGAGCAGCCGCGCGGACTCCTCGTAGCAGCCCGCGTCGGCCTCCAGTTCGGCGAGCAGCTCCGCCGAGAGCGCCTGCCCGAGCCCGTCGCCGAGGAGCAGCTGGATCTCCAGGGCGCGCAGCAGTTCGGCGCGGGCCAGCGCCGGGCGGCCCTCGCGGCGCTGGACCAGGGCGTGGGCGTATCCGGTCCAGGAGCGGGCCCACAGGTCCACCGGCCCGTCCGGCGGGCCGTCCTCGACGGGGACGGACGCCGGGTCGGTGTGCGCGAGCGCCATCGTCAGGGCCGCCCGCAGCGCCTCCGGTCCCGGTCCGAACTCCGGCTCCGGGGGCAGCAGTTCGAGTGCCTCGCGGAATTCGGCGGCCGCCTCCCAGGGGCGGTCCCGCCAGAGCGCGACGAGCCCACGCAGGTGCGCCAGGTAGGCCACGCAGGCGTCCTCTCCCTCCTGCACGGCCGCGGTCCAGGCCTCCACCAGCAACGGATCGGCGGCTTCCGCCTCGCCGGAACTCGCCACCAGCCAGGCGGCCAGCCACAGCGCCCGGGCGGGCCGGGGCGCCGGGTGCAGGGCCAGGGCCCGTTCCAGGTGCCGCCGCCCCTCCACGACCAGCCCGCAGGGCGACCACAGGAACCACAGCGACACGGCGATCTCCAGGGCGCCCCCGGGGCCGGCCGCGGTGAGCGGGTTCATCGCGGCGCGCAGCTCCGCCAGTTCCGCGACGGCCAGTGCGCGCGCCTCCCGCTGCGCCCCCGACCGCCACAGCCGGGCGGCCCGCTCGGCCGTCGCCCGGTACCGCTCGCGGTGACGGCGTGCCGCGGTCGCCCCGTCGCCGTTCGGGGCGAGGGCGAGCCTCCGGGCCGCGAGGGCGCGTACGGACAGCGGCAGCCGGTGGCGGCCCGGGTGCCCGGCGTCCTCCAGCAGGGCGGGGGTGATCCGCTCCAGTGCCTCGGCGGCCCGCCGCGGGGTGAGCGGGCCGAAGCCGCACACCTCGACGACGGCGTCGCGGTCGAAGGAGCCCGCGAAGACCGAGAGCCGTTCCCACAACAGCTGTTCGTCCGGCGGGGCGAGGCTGCAGGTGCGCAGGGCGTCCGCCCCGCCGGCCCGGCCGGCGCCGCCCGAGAGGAAGCCCAGCGGGTCGGCGGTGAGCCGGCGCAGCGCCTCGGCGGGTGCGTACCGGTGGGCGCGCCCGGCGGCGAGTTCCAGCGCGCCGGGGATCCCGTCGAGGGCCCGGCACAGGGCGGCGACGGCTCCGGCATTGCGTTCGGTGAGCTCGAAGAAGGGGTGGGCACCGCGCGCCCGTTCCTCGTAGAGGCGTACGGCCTCGTACCCGGCGACCTCGGCCACGGCCCGCCGGGCGGGATCGGGCGCGACGTCGTCCGGCACGGGCGCCGGCGGTACGGGCGCCGGCGGTACGGCGAGCGGCGGTACGGCGAGCGGCGGTACGGCGAGCAGGGCCTCCCCGGCCGGCCCGACGGCGCGCTGCGAGGTCGCCAGGATCCGCAGCCGGGGCAGCCGTACCAGCAGCGCGGACACCAGCGGTCCGGCCTGCGCGCCGAGCTGTTCGCAGCCGTCGAGCACCAGCAGGGCCTCGCGGCGGTCGAGCCGCCGGACCAGCTCCGCCTCCAGCGCCCCGCTGCCGTTCGGGGGCACGCCGACCATGTCGGCCCAGACCACGTCGACCCCCTGGCTCCGGCCCAGGGTGCGGACGGTGCGTACGGCCAGCCGGGTCTTGCCGATGCCGGCCGGTCCTGTGAGGGTGACCAGTCGGGCCGTGGCGAGCAGGGCCGCCGTACGGCTCAGCTCGCGCTCCCGGCCGATGAAACTGGACAGTTCGGCCGGCACCGACTGGCGCACACTCGTGCCGGGCTCCCCCACACGTCCTCCCGCTGTTCTCGCCGAGGTGTGCACTGCTGTTTGATTCAACAGTTCAGCACACAAAGAGAGATCATCAGCCGAGCGTCCGGTCGACCGGACGGTGACCGGGAGAACCACCAGGGGAAGGCATGAACTCCGCCGTTTCCGCCATCGACGACACCGACCGGGCGCTGGTCCACGCGCTCCAGCTGGCACCCCGTGCGAGCTGGGAGCGGCTGGCACCGGTGCTCGGCGCCCGGCCGGACACCCTCGCGCGCCGCTGGGACCGGATGACCGCCGCCGGGGAGGCCTGGATCACGGGCCTGGGGCTGCGGACGGGCACCCAGGCCCCCTGCATGGCGTGGGTGGAGGTGACCTGCGCGCCCGGCGCCTCCCCCACGGTCGGCTCCTGCCTGGTGGCGGACCCCCACACCATGGGTGTGGAGCACACCACGGGCGGCCGCGACCTGCTGCTCTTCGTCGCCGTGCCCGACCTGCACACGCTGTACCGCTACCTGCAGTTCCGCGTGCAGCGGATCCCCGGGGTGAGCGGCACCCGCTCCTCGATGGTCACCGCGGTGCACACCGCCCCCGACCGCTGGCGCCTGGACCAGCTGACGCCGGCCCAGACCGACCGGCTGACGGGGCGCACCCGCCGGACTGCCGCCCCGGTCTCCGCCTCGGCGCCGGGGCCGGCGGTCATGCTGGAGGAGGACCGGACCCTCATGCTGGCACTGGCTTCGGACGCGCGCCGCAGCGTGGCCTCGCTGGCCCGGGAGTCGGGGATGAGCGAGTCGACGGTACGGCGCCGGCTGGGACGGCTGGAAGCGCGGCAGGGCCTGCGCTACAGCTGCGCGATGGCCTCGGGGCTGTCCGGCTGGCCGGTGTCGGCGACGCTGTGGGCGGAGGTGCCGGAGCACGAGGTCGCCGACTGCGCGGCGGTGGCCTCGGGGCTGCGCGAGACCCGGACCTGCATGTCCGTCAGCGGCCCCTGGAACTTCATGATCAGCGCCCGGCTGCGCACCGTCGAGGAGCTGTCCCGCTACACCGCCGACCTGTCGCGGCGGCTGCCGGGGCTGCGCATCACCGACACGGCGGTGGCGCTGTGCGTGCGCAAGTCGGAGGCGCAGGAACTGGACCAGGTGGGCCGCAGGGTACGGACCGTGCTGCCGGACATCTGGCGCGACCCGGTGCCGGACTCCGGCCCCGTGCACGGGCGGGGCACCCCGCGGGGCGGGGCCCACGGCGGTCAGGGCTCTCCGTAGGAGGGAGCTCACGCGGGCGGGGCTCACCGCAGGACGGAGCACCCCGCAGGTCAGGGCTCAGGCTCAGCCCCGGTCCGGGCTCGCGCCCAATCGGGGCTCCCGCAGGCGGGAAGCCCGGCGGGCGGGGAGCCCCGTACGGCAGGCCTCCCCCACAACCTCAAGCCCCCGGGGGCAGGGCCCGCTCCAGCGCGTCGAAGGCGGCGTTGACCCGTGCGCGGTGGTCCTCGGCGATGTCCGCCGCGCGTTCCCCGGCGAGCAGCCGCCCGGCCGTGGTGACGTAGACGGTCCGGTACGCGGCCACGGTCAGGGCCGCCGTCAGCCGGGCCCCGGGGCCGCCGATCGCCTCGGCCAGCGCGTCCTCCAGCTCCTCGACGCCCTCGCGCGCCCGTGCCCGCAGCGCCGGTGAGCCGAGGACGATCCGCCAGAAGTGCGGGAAGGTGTCGCCGACGCCCGCCAGCGGGTGGCCCTGGTCGAGGAGCCTGAGCAGCAGCTCCCGCAGGCCGGTCAGCGGGGGCGTGCCGTCCGGACGGTCGCGCACCGCGTCCGAGAACAGCTCGACGGCTTCGGGGATCCGGTCGAGGAAGAGGTCCTCCTTGCGCGGGAAGTGGTTGAACACCGTCATCGTCGAGACCTGCGCGGCCTTGGCGACCTCGGCCACGGTCACGTGGTCGAAACCGCGCGCCGCGAACAGCGTCGTCGCCACGTCGGAGATCCGCTGCCGGGTCTCGCGCTTCTTGCGTTCGCGCAGCGAGCCCGTCGCCGGACCCGCGCCCTTCTCGTGTTCCATGCGGATAACTATAGCGACTACAAACTTTTAGTGACTATAGTCAAAGCATGGACTCGGACTTCGGCACAGACGCACACACGGCCCCCGCCTCGGAAGCGGGCACGGACACGGACGTGGTGGTGGCCGGCGGCGGCCCCGTCGGGCTCATGCTCGCCTGCGAACTCCGGCTCGGCGGGGCCCGCGTGGTCCTCGTGGAGCGCCGCACCGACGTGGACCCGACCATCAAGGCGGGGGCGATCAACACGCCCACCGCCGAGGCCTTCCACCGGCGCGGGATGCTGCCCGCGCTCGCCGAGGTGCAGCAGCGCGCCCTCGAACAGTTCCGGACCTTCATGCGCGACCGGCCGGGAGGCTCCCAGGACGCCCGGCCCCCTCGTACGCCGCCCCGGTTCGCCGCCCACTTCGGCGGGATCATGCTGGACGGCACCTTCCTGGACGAGGCCGACCCCGACTTCGCACACGCCGGTCCGGCCTCCGAGGTGGGCTTCGTACCGCAGCAGGACATCGAGCGGGTGCTCGCCGAACGCGCCGCGCGGCTCGGCGTCGAGCTGCTCCGGGGCGTGGAACTGACGGGCTTCGACGCCGAGGACGAGGGGGTCGAGGTCCGCGCGGCCCCGGTGGGCGGCGGCCCGGACCGGAAGATACGGGCGGGCTGGCTGGTCGGCTGTGACGGCGGCCGCAGTACGGTGCGCAGGCTCGCGGGCTTCGCCTTCCCCGGAACGGATCCGCAGATCACCGGCCACCAGGCCGTCGTCAGCATGACCGGGGCCGAGGCCCTGAAGACCGGCTGGCACCACACCGACACCGGGACGTACGTCCACGGCCCCGTCCCCGGCCGCATCCTCACGGTCGAGTTCGACGGACCGCCCGCCGACCGCGACGCGCCCGTCACCGCCGAGGAGCTGCAGAAGAGCCTGCGGCACGTCACCGGCTCGGCCGACGTCACGGTCACCGATGTGCACACCGCCACCCGCTTCACCGACAACGCCCGCCAGGCTTCGGACTACCGTTCGGGCCGCGTACTGCTCGCGGGGGACGCGGCGCACGTCCACTCGCCGTTCGGCGGACAGGGGCTGAACCTCGGCATCGGGGACGCGGTGAACCTGGGCTGGAAGCTCGCCGCGGTGGTCCGGGGCCGGGCTCCCGAAGGACTCCTCGACTCGTACACCGCCGAACGGCACCCGATCGGGGCCTGGGTGCTCCAGTGGACCAGGGCGCAGATCGCCCTGATGCGGCCGGAGCCCGCGTCCCGGGCCCTGCGCGACGTGGTCGGCGAGCTGACCGCGACCGTGACCGGCACCACCTACTTCGTCAAGAAGATCTCCGGGGTGTGGCAGCGCTACGAACTGCCCGGCGGTCACCCTCTGGTGGGCCGCAGCGCCCCCGACCTCGAACTGGCCGACGGGCGCCGGCTCGCGGACCTGATGCACGACGGGCGGGCCCTGCTCCTGGACCTCTCGGAGGACGCGGGCTTCGGGGCCGTGGCCGACGGGTACGGGGACCGGGTGCGGGTGGTCACCGCCGCCGGCCCCGCCGGACCGGCGCCGGCCGCGCTGCTCGTGCGCCCCGACGGGTGCACCGCCTGGGCGGAGGACGCCGACGGCGACCGGGCGGACGCGCTGCGCGGACTCGCCGAGTCCCTGACCAGGTGGTTCGGATCCCCCGGACCCGCCGGAGCCTGACCCCGTCGGCCGGACCCCGCCAGGGGGCCTCGCCAGGGAGCGGGCTCCGTACGGGTGCCGACACGAACGGCGGCGGGGGGGGGGGAAACAGCGGGGGGGGGGGGGGGGGGGGGGGTTTTTTTTTTTTTCCCCTCCGGGGGGTGGGGGGGGAAAAGGGGAGCAC
>NZ_JBVIKC010000085.1:0-13311 GCF_055581065.1 Streptomyces sp. NPDC031479 | reverse complement strand
GTTGGGAGAGGGTGGGTGCTGGATGATGGTGGGGCGGGGGGACCAGGGGGAGGGCGGGGAGGTTTTCCCAAAAGGGGCCCAGGCCTCTGTCCGGATCCCTTCCCCGCGTCGGGCAAAGGAACTAGTGCCGCGTCAGGAAACGTTTGCCCTGTGTGCGGTGTGAGATATGTTCCTCGGCCATGGGCGAGTTGATATTGATCAGGCACGGCGAGACCGCGTGGAGTCGGACCGGCCAGCATGCCGGCCGCACCGACCTGCCGCTGACCGAGGCGGGGGAGGCCGCGGCGCGTGCGCTCGCGCCTCGACTGGCCGGACGGGAGTTCGTCGCCGTCTACAGCAGCCCGCTGACTCGCGCCGTGCGGACGGCCGAGCTGGCGGGGCTGAGCGGTGCGGAAACCGACGCCGACCTGGTCGAGTGGAACTACGGCCGCTACGAGGGGCTGACTGCCGAGCAGATCCAGGAGCTCAAGCCCGGCTGGGAGCTGTGGCGTGACGGCGTGGACGCAGGCGAGGACCTCGGGCACGTGACCGTGCGGGTCGACGCCTTCCTTGGCCGGGTCCGGCCGCTGCTGGACAAGGGTGACGTGGCCGTCGTCGCGCACGGCCATCTGTCACGCATCCTCACCGCGCGCTGGCTCGGGCTCGACGCGTCGGGCGCGCGACAGTTCGGGCACCCGCATCCGGGGACGATCAACACGCTGGGTTACGAGCACGGGCTGCCCGTCGTGCTCGGGTGGAACGTGCCGTAGTGGCGACTGTCCACGTCCCGTCCGAGATGTACCTACTGCCACATCAAGCGACGTTCGCCCTGTTCACGACCTCGCGGAGGCGTTCGTCGGCGGCGTGCTTGTTCCGCCAGATGATGTAGCGGCGGATCATGCTTCCCTGTTCTTTGTGGCTGGCGTGGTCGGTGCCGTCGAGAGCGAAGTAGCGCAGGGCGGTGAACTGGGCCTCGATCCGGTTGAGCCAGGAGCTGTTGGTCGGTGTGTAGGCGATCTCCACGTTGTTGGCTGCCGCCCACGTCGCGACCCGCTGGCAGCGTCTCGTCGTCAGGTGCGGGGAGTAGTTGTCGCAGACGATCGCAATGCGTATGTCCGTCGGGTGCAGCGAGCGCATGTAGCGGCAGAACTCCAGGAACTTCGACCTGTTCTTGGTCTTTTTGATGTGCCCGTAGAGCTGGTTTTTGGCCAGGTCGTAGGCGGCGAAGAGGTGACGGACCCCGTGCGGGCGTGTGTAGGTCGCTCGGCGTCGGGGTCTGGGCTCGCGGTCGGGGTCCTTGTGCCGGCCGCCGCGTTCGGCCCATTGCCGGCCGGGGTGGGGCTGAAAGGAGACGCCTTCCTCGCGGAGCAGGATGCGAAGGCCCTCGTGGCTGATATCGTCGACCACCCCCTCGGCGACCAGGAAGTCGGCCAGCTTGGCCAGGCTCCAGGTCGAGAACGGCAGGCCGTGCTCGGCAGGCTTGGACTTGGCGATCTTCTTGATCTCCCGGCGTTCCGGGAGGGTGAAGGTTCTCGGCCGGCCGCCTTTGAACTTCGGGTAGAGCGCCGCGAAGCGTCGGCGTTGAAGTTGTGGATCACGTCCCGGACCCGGTCAGGGCTGGTGAACGTCACCTCGGCGATCTTCCCCACGGACATGCCCTGCGCGGATAACAGCACCATCTGCGCCCGTCGCCAGGTCACTACCGAGCCGGTACCCCTGCGGATGATCCGCAGCAGACGCCTGCCCTCATCGTCATCAATCTCCCGGACCTGCACGCGTTCCGCCACGTGATCATTCTGGCCGTCCGATACCACCCGGCGCAGCACTCCAGCGATACATCACCATAGGGCGAACGTTGCTTGATGCGGCACTAGTACGAGGTCTGGGACAGGCCGGTGACGGTACCGTCCTTTCCCACGTAGAGTCCGACCGGCTGCCAGATGTCGCTTTTCAGCGCCAGCGTTCGAAACGGCTTCCCACCGTTGTCCAGCCGGTAAGCACCGATTTTCCCGTTGCTGGTCCATTCGATGTCCAGGTGCCAGCTGCAGTCGCACCTGGCGGTACGTACCGAGAAATGGAACACCTCCGGGTCGGTCGTGGAGATCTTGTAGGGAAAATTCACGATCGCCGGCGACGGCCCGGAGGGCACGTCCGGAGTTCGTCGGGGAAATGCGACCAAACGGCCGGACATGTGTTGTCTTCGAAGGTCACGGTAAAGGGAGTCTGCTCCTTCCCGAACTCGTTCACGACCTTGCTGCCCACCGTCTTGAACAAACCCTGAAGAGCGCCGCTTGGAACCGTCGCCGCGGCCCCCAGGCGAACTGTAACGACCCACGTCAAAGGACGTTTCCAGAAAGTCTTCTTCCTCCTGCCCGATTCCGCTTCCGCCTGTGGTTCCCCGTCACCCGACCCTCCATCGGAAGAATGTGTATGCACGGCGGCCTCCCAGCAGAGCGGTTCTCAGGCGCCAATCACCCCGTCTGGAGCCATGGTTACCCCACCCCGTCTCCGCCTGCCACCGAGACCGTCACCCTGTGTTGCGGCGGGGGTGATGAGGCCTGCGGCCAAGACCCGGTCCGCGGACCCGGGAGGACTGTCGCGGCGGCCGGGGCGTTCACCCCGTCCGGCCGTGTCCACGAACGGCGGCCGGTCCGCGGGCGTGGTCCGTCGGCGACCGCGGCATGAATCGGTGAAACGTTCCGGCCCCATCCGTACACGCTCCTGAGGAAGCGTCGGAAAGTTCTTGTGGCCATCGCGTCGGGAGCCTTAGTTTCGAATCGTCTCGACCGAGAGACGCAAATTCCGAAAGGCCCGGCCGGAACATTCCCGATCGGTTTCCGTCGGAATTCACCCGCACCCTGCTTGGAGGAACAGTGAGCGACATCCAGAATGCCGATTCGGCGAACACGTCGGACGAGTTCGACGTCGAGGTCGGCGATGAGGACCTGGAGGCCGTCTCGGGCGGTCTCGAGCGCATCTGACGTCCGTCCCGTCCGGGTGCCGGCGCACGCCGCCGGCACCCGGCCCCCGTCCACGAGGAGGACTGTGTGTTGAAGCCGCCGAGCGATCCGGCACGCGACGTCCAGGTGCTTCGCGAGCTCATCACGCGCAAGGCGTCGACCGCCTGGTACCGGGAGAAGCGCGGGGAGATCGAGAGCATGGCTCCGTACGATCCGGGCCGGGGGCGCGAGCGCCTCGACCACCTGCTGGCCGCCGCCGCGCGGCAGGTCCCGTACTACCGCTCCGTCGGCGACCGCGAGCAGCCGGGCCTGGGCGACTTCCCGCTCCTGCGCAAGAACGACCTGCGCGAGCACTTCGTCGACTTCATCAGCCGTGACGGGAGCGGCCGGATGGCCCCCGGCGCGTTCTTCCTCACCCAGACCAGCGGCAGCACCGGACAGCCCGTCACCATGCTGTCCACCGCGGAGACCGGCGGACTGGCGAACAGGGTGATCCGCGAGCGGTACAGCGCCTTCCTCGGTCTGCCGGACAGCGGCACCGTCCTCAATGTGGGACTGCTCTTCCCCGGCACCACGCTCTTCGAACCGGTGATGCTGCCCCGCCCCTACGTCAAGTGCAACCTGCGCGGCTACGACCCCACCGCGCCCGACATCGTCGCCGACTACGAGGCCGTGGTCGGCCGCTTCCCGGTCGACGAGATCACCGGTTCGTCCAGCCGCGTCATCGCCCTGGCCCGGTACTGCCTGAGCCGCGGCATCACCCTGCGTCCCCACGGCGTCGTCGCCACGTACGAGCACATGCCCGACAGCGGCCGCCGCATCGTCGAGGAGGCGTTCGGCCGTCCGGTGACCATGCTCTACGCGACGTCGGAGACCGGATACGCCGCCTTCGAATGCGGGCGGCGGCGGATGCACTTCCAGGACGACCTCGTCCTGCCCGAGATCGAGCCGGCCGACGCCGACGGGGCGGGCGCGATCGTCCTGACCCCCCTGCTGTCCACCCCCATGCCGATCATCCGTTACGTGACCGGCGACCTCGCGCCCCGGCCCGTCGACTGCGGGTGCGGTCTGCCCGGCACCGTGACCGACGGCCTGCTGGGCCGGGCCCGCAGCAGCCTGGTCGGTCTCGACGGATCGGCCTACTCCCCCTACGCGCTGCTGGCCGCGCTGGCCGGAGGCGGCCTGCCGGACTTCCAGGTGGTGCAGCACGAACCCGGCACGCTCGACCTCGTGACCGTCGGCCCCGTCGAAGCCGCCGCGGCCTGCGTGCGGGACATCAACACCCGCCTCGACGCCTACTTCGGTGCCCGGCGGGGCTTTCGCCTGCGCCACCGCCCGCACCACGCGTTCCAGTTCACCGCCAGGGGCAAGCGCAACCCGGTGGTGCAGCACCTGCCGTTGCCGGACACCCCCGAACGCTCGGCATACCTGTGACGGCACATGACGACGACCTGAACCCGCTGCCGTGAACATCCGTCCCGAGCCACCGATTCCGCCGGCCCGTTCCGCCGCGGCCATCAGGGCCGAGCCGGTCGGCGAGTCGGTTCCCTTCGCGCACGAGGGGCCGACCAACGGCGGCGGCGTCGTTCTTCCCGGGCAGACGAACGACAGTTCCAGGTGGGTGACGAGAGAGCAGATGCGCCACGCCGTGGAACGCGGCGATCCCCGCGCGCTGTGGTACTACAGCGGCACCTACGGGGGGAAGTCGGTCGAGGGGGCGGCGAAGGCCACTGCCGAGAAGTACGGCGGGCGGACGATGATGATGCTGATCGAAGACCTCGGCCTGCCCACCCCGTACTACTCCGACTACTCCGAACGGGCCGCGACCTTCTGGCGATGGGCTTCGGTGGGATTCTCCGAAGCCGCGCGGGGCGAGGTGCGGATCATTTTCGGCGACGCCGTCAGGAGGGGGAACACCTGGCAACGGGTGGAGTGCCCGACGCTCATGGCGAACCCGCGCGTCACGGCCGTCCTGTGGGCTCGACCCGGGACCCTGTTCCGAAAGCTGCTCGACGGCGGGCAGTGCGACCCCCGCGGCCAACTGCCCGACGGAGTCGCCGTTCAGGAGCCCGTGCGCCACCGGCCGCCGGGGCCGTCGACCCCACAGCGGTCTCGTCCGGGCATCCGTGGCACGAATCGATGACACCGTTCTCCCTTTGTCCTGCACGTTCCGGAGGAAGTGCGGGACGGGGCTTGTCGACGCTTCGAGGGGCGGCCTACGTTCGGCTCGTCCCGACGGGAGACGAATGCGCGGAACACACCGTCGGGAAATCACCGGGAAATCACCGGGAAATCACGATGCCACGAGCGGCCCGCCCGAGGGCTGTGCGAAGAGCGATCCGGAGGGCCGTTTTGAATTCGCCGAATGACCTCGCCCACGACGTCCGGGAGATGCGCGAGCGGATGGCGCGCAAGACGTCGTCCTCCTGGTTCCGGGAGAGGCGCCAGGAGATAGCGGAGCTGGCCGCGTACGACCGGGACCGGGGGACCGAGCGACTGGACCGGCTGCTGGCCACCGCCCGGGAACGGGTGCCCCGGTACCGCGCGCTGCGCGGCCGGGAGCAGGTGGGACTGGGCGACTTCCCGCTGACCCGCAAGAGCGATCTGCGCACCCACTTCCTCGACTCCATCAGCCGTGATGCGACGGGCCTGATGGAGCCCGGCCGCTTCTTCCTCACCCAGACCAGCGGCAGCACCGGACAGCCCGTCGCCCTGCTCTCCACCGTGGAAACCGGCGGCCTGTCGAACGACGTGATCCGGGAGCGCTTCAGCGCCCACCTCGGCCTCCCGGACAGCGGAACGGTCCTCAACGTGGGACTGCTCTTCGGGGGCACGCCGCTGCTCGAACCGGTGATGCTGCCGCGCCCCTACGTCAAGTGCAACCTCGCCGGCTTCGACCCCGATTCCCCCGGGATCGTCGCCGACTACGAGGCCGTGGTGGGCCGGCTCGCGGTCGACCTGGTCACCGGTTCGTCGAGCCGGGTGATCGCATTGGCGCGGTACTGCGCCGAACGCGGCATACGGCTCCGGCCGCAGGGCGTCGTCGCCACCTACGAGCACATGCCCGACAGCGGCCGGCGCCTGGTCGAGGAGACCTTCGACTGCCGGGTGACGATGCTCTACGCCACGTCGGAAACCGGCTACGCGGCCTGGGAGTGCCGGCGCGGACGGATGCACTTCCAGGACGACCTCGTCCTGCCGGAGATCACCCCGGCGGGAGACGACGAAGTCGGCGAGATCGTCCTCACCCAGCTGCTCTCCACTCCCATGCCGGTGATCCGCTACGTCACGGGCGATCTGGCACCCCGGCCCACCACCTGTGACTGCGGACTCCCGGGGACGGTGACCGACGGTCTGCTCGGGCGTTCCGGGAGCAGCCTGGTCGGGCTCGACGGGGCGGCGTACTCCCCGTACGCGCTCCTGGCCGCGCTCTGCGCCGCCGGACTGCCGGACTTCCAGGTGGTACAGCACGAACCGGGGCTGCTCGACCTCGTCACGGTCGGAGCCCCGGCCGACGCGGCGGCGACCGTACGGTCGGTGAACTCAAGGCTCGGCGAGCACTTCGGGCCGCGCCGGGGCTTCCGCCTGCGCCACCGGCCGGAGGGCGCGTTCGTGCTCACCGCGGGCGGCAAGCGCAACCCCGTGGTCCAGCGCCTGGAGGTCGCGCAGGCCCCGGAGCGCACCAGGTACATCCACTCCTGAAGGACGCGGCGGCCGGGGACGGCCACCCGACACCACCGGCCACACCGGCCACACCGGCCTCGACCCGGCCCGCCCCGAGCGGTCCCCGTCCGAACGACCTGGAGATCCTCCGTGACAGGCGCGCGCAGTGTCCCGCGGCAGCCGAAGCCGCTCGCCGACGGCACCGACCACATCGAGCACCTCCAACGGGCGCTCGCCCGCCTGGAGGTAGAGCGGCTGCGGGCGTGGGGGAGCGAGCTGGCCATGCGGCTCCGGCGCGGCGCGCGCCTGCTGGCGGCCGGCAACGGCGGTTCGGCGGCCGAGGCACAGCACCTCACCTCGGAGCTGGTCGGCAGGCTCAGGGACGACCGTCAGCCGCTGTCGGCGATCGCCCTGCACGCCGACACCTCGGCGGTCACGGCCATCGGCAACGACTACGGGTACGACGAGGTCTTCGCCCGCCAGGTCCGGGCCCACGGGCGCCCCGGCGACATCCTGGTGCTGTTGTCGACGTCCGGTCGCAGCGGGAACGTCCTGCGGGCGGCCGGGGCGGCCCACGAGAGGGGCATGACGGTCTGGGCCCTCACCGGTACGGAGCCGAACCCGCTCACCGAACTTGCCGACGAGTCGGTCTGCGCGGACGGTCCCACCGCGACCGTCCAGGAATGCCACCTGGTGGCCGTGCACCTCCTGTGCGCCGCCGTCGACATCGCGCTCGGCGTCTGCCCGGCGGCGACCCCCACGGGGGACGCGCCCACGGGGGGAGCGCCCACGGCGCCGGGCGGGCTGGTCGTGGTGGGCGACGCGCTCCTGGACCGGGACCTGGTGGGCACGGTGGACAGGGTCTCCCCGGAGGCACCGGTCGTCGTCGTCGACCACGTCGAGGTCCGTTCGAGGCCCGGCGGTGCCGGGCTCGCCGCGGTGCTCGCCGCACGCGGCGCACGGCCGGTCACCCTGGTCACGGCGTTGTCCGACGACCGCGAAGGACGGGACCTCGGCGGACTGCTGCGAGACGCCGGGATCCGGGTGATCGACCTCGGGCTCGCCGGGCCGACACCGGTGAAGAGCCGGGTCCGCGCCGGCGACCGAACGGTGCTGATGTTCAGCCGGGCCCCCGAGGCCGCGCCCGGACCGCGCCGCACCCTCACCGAGGAGGAACGCGCGTTGGTGGTCGGCGCGAGCGCCGTCCTGGTCTCGGACTACGGGCGCGGGCTCACGGAGGACGCCTCCGTCCGGGCGGCCCTCGCGGCCGCCGCCCCCGTGACGCCGATCGTCTGGGACCCGCACCCGCGCGGTGCCCGACCGGTCCCCGGCGCCCGGCTGGTCACCCCGAACCGCGGGGAGGCGAGCGCCTTCGCGCCCGGGAGCGCGGGCACGGACCTGCGGTCGGACATCGAGCGCGGCCGGCGGCTCGTCGACCTCTGGCAGGCCGCCGGGGTCGCCGTCACCCGCGGAGCCGACGGGGCCGTCCTGCTGGACGCGGCGAAGTCCTCACCCCTCGCCGTTCCCGGGCGGCACGTCGTCGGGGCGGACACGTGCGGCGCCGGTGACCGCTTCGCCGCGTCGGCCGCCGTACTGCTCGCGGACGGCGCGCTGCTCTCGGAGGCGGTCACCGGCGCCGTCCGGGCCGCCGGGGAGTTCGTGGCGGCCGGCGGAGCGGCCGCCTGGACCGCGGGTGCGGCGGCAGCGGAGCCGGGCACCGAACCCGCCGACCCGCTGGAGGCGGTCGCCCGCGTGCGCGCCGCGGGCGGCACCGTGGTGGCGACCGGCGGCTGCTTCGACCTGCTGCACGCGGGCCACATCGCACTGCTGGAGAGCGCCCGCCGGCTGGGCGACTGCCTGGTGGTGTGCCTCAACGACGACGACTCCGTCCGTCGGCTGAAGGGACCGCGGCGCCCGGTCGTCACGGCCCCGGACCGGGCGGCGGTCCTGGGCTCGCTGGCCTCCGTGGACGGGGTGGTGGTCTTCGCGGAGTCCACGCCGCAGGAGGCGCTGCGCCGGATCAGGCCCGACGTCTACGTCAAGGGCGGCGACTACAGGGTGGACGACCTGCCCGAGGCGGCCCTGGTCGAAAGCTGGGGCGGCCGGACGGTGATCCTGCCCTATGTCGACGGGCGGTCGACCACCCGGATGGTCGACAGGATCCTGCTGGGCGCCGGAGAAAGGTGACGGCCCGACCTCACCCGGTGTGCCGCCCCCGACCGGTGGGCGCCGGAAGGCCGAAGTGCCCGCGCAGGGTGTGGTCCGCGTACTCGGTGCGGAAGACGCCGCGGTCCTGGAGTTCGGGCACCACCCGGTCGACGAACTCGTCCAGTCCGCCGGGGGCGAACCGGGGCACCACCACGAAACCGTCGGCACCGTCCGACTGGACGTAGTCGTTCATCTGCTCCGCGACGCGTGCGGGTGTGCCGACGAAGGGCCTGCCCGCCGTCAGCTTCATCACGAGCTCCCGGATGCCGAGGTTCTGCTCGGCGGCGAGGGCCCGCCACTTCTCCGCCCGCCGCGAGCGCACCACGGCGTCGGCCAGCCCCGGCCACCGGGGCGGTGCCGCCTCGGGATCGGGGTCGACGTCCGGCAGCGGTCCGTCGGGGTCGCAGGCCGACAGGTCGCGTCCCCAGGTGCGTTCCAGGTACCAGATCGCGAGCTGCGGGCTCACCGCCCGCCGTTGCCCGGCCTCGGCGTTCGCCCGGGCGTCCTCATCGGTGTCGCCGAGGACGAACGACACCCCGGGCATGATCTTCACGTGCTCCGGGGCACGACCGTGGCGGGCCACCCTGCGCTTGACGTCCGCGTAGAAGGCCTGGCCGGCCAGGCCCAGACGACGGCTGTAGATCATCTCCGCGGTGGCGGCCGCGAACTCACGGCCCTGCTCCGAGTCCCCCGCCTGGATGGTCAGCGGGTACACCTGGGGGCTGGTCGGTACGGTGAACCGTCCGCCGACGCGGAAGTGCGGCCCTTCGTGGTGGAACCGGGTGGCCCCGTGCGGTCCCCAGCCGTCCCACAGGGTCCGGGCGACCTCGACGAACTCCGCTGCCCGGACGTAGCGGTCGGCATGCGCCAGGTAGCCGCCGCGGCGGAAGTTCTCGCCGGTCCAGGCGTCCGGCGTGGTCACGACGTTCCATCCGCACCTGCCGCCGGAGAGGTGGTCCAGGGTGGCCAGCCTGCGGGCCGTGTCGAAGGGTTCGTTGAAGGTGGCGTTGACGGTGGCGGCCAGTCCTATCCTGTCCGTCACGGAGGCCAGTGCCGACAGCACGGTGATCTGGTCCAGCTGACCCGCGACGCCGACATCGGAGACCTCGCCGCGGTGCTCCACCAGCCGCGGGAAGTCGGCGAGGAGGAAGGCGTCGAACCTGCCCCGCTCCGCCGTGCGGGCCAGGTGGGAGTAGGAGGAGAAATCGACCTGGCTTCCGGCGCGCCGATCGCGCCAGACGGTCATGTGGTTGACGGGGAAGAGCGCCGCGAGGTGCATCTGCTTGACGGGCTTGTTCATCGGGGCCGCCTTTCAGGCCGTGAACACGTTCGGGGCCCTGCCGGGCAGGCCGAGCCGCGCGCGCAGTGAGGTCTCCCGGCGGGGGCGGAGCCAGGACCGCCGGCGCAGGACCGGGACGACCTCCGCGACGAACCGGGACAGCGTGGTGGGCAGGAACGCGGGGTGGAGGTGGAACCCGTCGACGTCCCCGGAGTCCCACATGTCGCCCAGCAGATGGGCGAGTTCGACCGGGGATCCGGCGAACCGGGTGCGGTGCGGCGCGGCGTCCCCGGGACGGGCGCCCCAGCCGGACACGCCGTGGTCCCCGGCGAACAGTATCTCCAGCTCGCCCATGACCCGGGTGCGCGCTCCGCACCGTGCCCGGGCTTCCGGCACGTCACGGACGTCGGCGAACACCATGTCGGCGTCGTGAAGGGCGGCCCGCTGTCCGCGCGGATCGAAGTCGACCGCGAGGACGGGATGGCCCTGCGGCGGCCGCGGTACGTTCGCCGGGCCCTTGATGCGGAAGTGCCGTCCGGCGTGGTCGATGTGGTGGAGCTTCGACCGGTCGAGGAATCGCCCGGCCGCCACCTCCCTGATCTCCGCGCCGTCCTCCCAGCTGTCCCAGAGCTTGGTGACCACCTCGGCGAACTCGGCGTCCTCCGCTTCGAGTTCGTCCAGGCGGGCGGGTGGCTCGGGTCCGAAGTGCGCGGCCTCCGCCTCCGCGGTGACCACGCGCCTCCGCCAGCCGGCGCGGCCCCCGCTGATGTGGTCGAGCGTGGCCAGCGCCCTGGACACGTGTACGGGTTCGCAGTGCGTGGTCGTCACCGTGGGCACCAGGCCGATGGTGGTGGTCAGTGGAGCGATCCCGGCGAGCACGGTCACCGCGTCCGGGCGCCCGAGCGCGGCGCCGGGCCCCTCCGGGAGCACCATGGAGTCGTCCAGCGTCACGAAGTCGAAACCACCCCGTTCGGCCTCCTGTACGAGCTGTCGATGGTGCTCGGGGTCCAGCGGATCGCCGGGTGAATGCCACCGGGACTCCGGGTGGCAGCCGGTCGCGTCGATGGCCATGCCGAGGAACATCTGGGCGCTCCTCTCGAAGAGCTGGTCACGGGCTGAGGGGTCGATGGGCGAGCAGCCCCTTCGATCGGACTGCCGCTCGGCCCGCAGCCTAGGCCGGGGGGACCGGCCGGCCCGGCCTTCCGGGAGAAGGGCTGCGGCTCCGTCCGAGTTGGCCGGGGAGGTTGCACGGATCGATGGAACCCCGGAGTCGCGCGGGTGCAGGCAACGGAGCAACTGTCGGAAAGGGCTTGTCGGCCACTTCGGGGCGCCTTTAAGTTCGACTCATCTCACCCGAGAGAACTGATTCTCCGGGAGTCCGAAAGACATTCCTTGAAGACTTCTGACGGAACTTCAGCCTGTTGGTCAAGCCAGAAGGAGAAAGACATGGGCGACACCCAGAAGAACGCGCCGGAAACCGCGTGGCAGGAGACCTCCCTGGAGGTCAACGACGAGGAGCTGGAGGCCCTTTCGGGCGGGATGGAAGACCTCATGGGCGGGCTGGAAGTGATCTGACCGTCACGTTCCTGGTCGTGTGCCGGCGGCGAGTGCCGCGGGTACACGACCAGTTCCATTTGAGGGCTGAATTCTCCTCTTCCCGTCACCAGTAGAGAGCGCATGATGAAGACCGCACAGGTGCGAGTCGTCGAGTCCATGCAGGAATACGTTCCCCGGGCCGGGGAGAGGAGGGTCTTCCTCGCCGGTGGAATGCGCGACTGCCCCGACTGGCGCCACGACGCGATATCCGCCTTCCGCCGGATCTGGTCCGCGGGCGGCGCCGACCGGTGCTCGCTGGCCCTCCTCAGCCCGCGTCGGGTCATCGCCGGCTCGTCCGGCTTCAACGAGTCCATGGTGGCTTGGGAGCACCGGCACCTGGCGCTGGCGGACCTGGTGCTGTTCTGGTTTCCGAGCGGCGGCGCCGCTCGGCCGGAACAGCCCATCGCACTCTATGAACTGGGAGCGGCGGCGGCCACGGGACGGGCGATCGCGGTGGGCGTCGAGGACGGGTACCGGCGCCGCCCGGACGTGCTGGCGCAGCTGCGCTGCGCGCGGCCGGGGCTGCCGGTCCACGGCGATCTCCCCTCCACCGTGAGCGCCGCGGTGGAGGCGCTGCGCGCCGGGTCCCGTCCGCTTCGCAGTGCCTCGTAAGAGAAAGTGAGCACCTGATGGAAATTCTGCGCTCGTTGGTGGGTGACCCCGAGCTGTTCCTCGGGACGGCCTGGCGGCGTGAGGCCCGTGTGCTGAGCCCGGGCGTGCCGCCCGCCGGGCTGGTCACGCCGGCCGACCTGGACGCCGTGCTGACCGGTGGCCTGCTCCGCAGGCCGTATCTGGAGATGGTCCGTGGCGGACGGAACCTGGAACCGGGTGACTTCACCACCCCGCGAAGGCTCGGTGAACACGAGTTCCCCGGTTACGCCGACCCGGGGAAGGTGCTGAGGAGGATCTCCTCGGGAGTCACCCTGCTGATGCGCAACGTCGAGCACTGGCATCCGGGGGCGGCGGCGCTCGCCGGCCGGCTGGGCGCCGAACTCGGCCGCCCCGTCGAAGCGTTCGTCTTCGTCACTCCGCCGGGGGAGCAGGGGCTGGGTTCGCACCGTGACGATGCGGACGTCTTCGTCGTACAGCTGAACGGCAGCAAGCGGTGGCGGGTGCACGGCGCCCCGGCGGACGACGCGTGGGGGATCGGGTACGAGCCGGCCCCGGGCCCGGTGCTGCTGGAGGCCACGGTGGAACGTGGCCAGGTGCTCTACATCCCGCGGGGAGCGCCGCACTCGGCCGTCGGCCGGAGCGGCGGTCTGTCCGTGCACCTGTCGCTGACGGTGCGCAGGCCCGGCACCGGTGCTCCGGACGGTCCGCGGACGCGATCGACGGATGCGCCCTCGCTCGCGGCGCTGGCGGCCGTGCTCGACGGCTGAGGAGCGGGAACCCCGCGAAGGCGGGGGCGTGGGGAACGGTCGTGCCGGTGACGGCACGGCCGTTCTGTCGTTCGCGGGCTGTCGGCGTCGGCGTCGGCGATGTCACCGGCGCCGTCACCGTCACCGGAAAGCGCTTCGGGGGGGGAGGGGGGGGGGGGGGGGGGGGGGGGGGGGGGGGGTGGGGGAGGGGGGGGGGGGGGTTTTTGGGGGGGGGGGGGGGGGGGTGGTTGGGGGCGTTTCTTCCCCG
>NZ_JBVIKC010000084.1:0-13728 GCF_055581065.1 Streptomyces sp. NPDC031479 | reverse complement strand
CAGCGGTTCCTGACCTGTGCCGCCGAGCTCTTCGTGCGCGGCACCGACATCGACTGGGCCCGGCTCTTCGAGGGCACCGGCGCCCGCCGCGTCGACCTGCCCACCTACGCCTTCCAGCGCACCCACCACTGGCTGCCCGCACCCCCCGCCCCGGCCCGTCCCGTAGAAGCGTCGGGCGTGGACACCCTGCGGTACCGGACCGGCTGGCAGAGCCTGCGCGGTGGTGGTACGCCCGTACGCCTCGACGGGACCTGGCTGCTGCTGGTCCCCTCGGACGACGCCCCGGCGGCCGGACTCGCCGACGGGGCGGAGGCGGCCCTCGTACGGCACGGCGCCCGCGTCGAACGGGTCACCGTCGACGCCGCCGGCGCCACCCGCGCCGGGCTGGCCGCCGCCCTGGCCGGGCACACCGCCCCGGCCGGGATCCTCTCCCTGCTCTCCCTCGTGCCGGGTCCCGATGCCCTGCGCGCGACGCTGAGCCTCGTCCAGGCCGCCGGGGACGCCGAGCGGAGCCCGGTCGTCACCCGGGTCTGGGCGCTGACCAGCGAGGCCGTCGCCGCCGCGCCCCGGGAGATGCCGACCGACATCGGAGCCCAGGTGTGGGCCTTCGCCCGGGTGGCCGCCCTCGAACTGCCCGCGCTGTGGGGCGGCGTCGTCGACCTGCCCGCCGAGCCCGACGCGCGTGCCTTCGACCGCGTCGCCGCCGCCCTCGCCCAGGGCGGGCACCCCGGCGCCGAGGACCAGATCGCCGTCCGTGCCTCCGGCTCCTACGGGCGCCGGGTCAGCCGGGCCGTCCTGCCCGCCGGGACGGCCGACGGCACCCGCTGGCGTGCCCGCGGCACGGTCCTGGTGACCGGGGGGACCGGCGCGCTCGGGGCGCACGTCGCGCGCTGGCTCGCCGCGCAGGGCGCCGGGCATCTCGTCCTGACCAGCCGCCGGGGCGCCGGGGCCCCGGGCGCCGAGGACCTGGCCGCCGAACTGCGCGCCCTCGGCGCCGAGGTGACCCTCGCCGCCTGCGACGTCTCCGACCGGAGCGCGCTCGCCGCCCTCCTCGACGCCCACCCCCCGACGGCCGTCTTCCACACCGCCGGCGTCCTCAACGACGGCGTGATCGCCACGCTCGACGCCGGCCGGTTCGCCGAGATCGCCGCCCCCAAGGCCGATGCGGCACGTCACCTGGACGAACTCACCCGCTCCCGCGGTCTGGAGCTGGACGCCTTCGTCCTGTTCTCCTCCGTCACCGGTACCTGGGGCAACGGCGGCCAGGCCGCCTACGCCGCCGCCAACGCCTCGCTCGACGTCCTCGCCGAACGGCGCCGCGCCGACGGCCTGCCCGCGACCTCCGTGGCCTGGGGCCTGTGGGGCGGCGGAGGCATGGCCGAGGGAACCGGCGAGGCGAACCTGACCCGCGGCGGCATCAGGGCCATCGACCCGCAGGACGGCGTGGAGGCCCTGCACCGGGCGCTGGACCACGCCGACGTCTGCGTCACCGTCGTCGACGTCGCATGGGCGGACTTCGCCCCCCGCCGGGCGGCCGCCCGCCCCGGCCCCCTCTTCGACACCGTCCCCGAAGCCCGGCAGGCCCTCGAAGCCGAGGGTCGGCGGGCAGGCGGATCCGTCGCCACGGGCCGGGACGACGCGTCCGCCGGCTCACCCGCCGACGTACTGGCCGCGCGGCTCACGGCACTGACGGAAACCGAACGGACCCGGACGCTCACCGAACTGGTCCGTACCGAAGCCGCGGCCGTCCTGCGCCACACCGGCACCGACGCGATCCGCCCCGACCGGGCGTTCAAGGACGCCGGGTTCGACTCGCTCACCGCGCTCGAACTGCGCAACCGGCTGGGCCGGGTCACCGGGCTGACCCTCCCCGCCACCGTGGTGTTCGACCGGCCCAGCCCGGCCGCGCTCGCCGCGTACCTGCGCGGCAGGCTCCTGGGCGACGCGGCCGTGGCCCCGGCCCCCGCCGCCGCTCCGGCCGGTGCCGCGGGCCCCGACCACGACGACCCCGTCGTCATCGTCGGCATGGCCTGCCGGTTCCCCGGCGACGCCGACAGCCCCGAGGCGCTGTGGGACCTCCTCATGGCGGAACGCGACGTGATCGGCGCCGCCCCCGTGGACCGGGGCTGGAACCTCGACGAGATCTACGAGCCGGACCCCGAGGCCGGCCGCCGCGGGACGACGTACGTCCGCGAAGGCGGATTCCTGCACGGGGCCGCCGGGTTCGACGCCGACTTCTTCGGGATCTCGCCCCGCGAGGCCCTCGTCATGGACCCCCAGCAGCGGCTGCTGCTGGAGACCTCCTGGGAAGCCCTCGAACGCGCCGGCATCGATCCGCAGTCGCTGCGCGGCACCCGTACCGGCGTCTACGCGGGCCTCACGCACCAGGAGTACGCCTCCCGCCTGCACGAGGCGTCCGAGGAGTACGAGGGACACCTCCTCACCGGCAAGTCCGCGAGCGTCGTCTCCGGCCGCATCTCCTACGCCCTCGGTCTGGAGGGGCCCTCGGTCTCGGTCGACACGGCCTGTTCCTCATCGCTGGTGGCGCTGCACCTCGCCGCGCAGGCCCTGCGGTCCGGCACCTGCGACCTCGCCCTCGCGGGCGGCGTCACCGTCATGGCCGCACCCGGTCTGTTCGTGGAGTTCTCGCGCCAGCGCGGCCTCGCCGCCGACGGCCGCAGCAAGGCCTTCGCCGACGCCGCGGACGGCACCAGCTGGGGCGAGGGCGCGGGCATGGTCCTCGTCGAACGGCTCTCCGACGCCGTGCGCAACGGGCACCCCGTGCTCGCCGTCATCCGAGGCGACGCGGTCAACCAGGACGGTGCCAGCAACGGCCTCACCGCCCCCAACGGCCCCTCGCAGGAACGCGTCATCACACAGGCGCTGGCCAACGCCCGCCTGGGCATGGCCGACGTGGACGTGGTCGAGGCGCACGGGACGGGCACGCGGCTGGGTGACCCGATCGAGGCGCAGGCGCTGCTGGCCACGTACGGTCAGCGTCCGGCTGGTCAGCCTTTGTGGCTCGGGTCGCTGAAGTCGAACATCGGACACCCGCAGGCCGCGGCCGGTGTGGGCGGCGTCATCAAGATGGTGATGGCCCTGCGGCACGGGAAGCTCCCCAGGACCCTGCACGTGGACGCGCCGTCCTCGCGGGTCGACTGGGAGACGGGTGCCGTCGAGCTGCTCACGCAGGCGCGGGACTGGCCGGAGCGCGACGACCGTCCGCGCCGGGCCGGCGTCTCGGCCTTCGGCGTGAGCGGGACGAACGCGCACGTGATCCTGGAGCAGGCCCCGCTGACGGAGCCCGCCGCGGAAGCGGACTCCCGGGAGCTGCCGGTGGTCCCCGTGGTGGTGTCCGCCAGGTCGGCGGTGGGCCTGCGTGACCAGGTGGAACGCCTGCGCACCCACATGGAACGGGAGCCCGCGCCGCGTCCGCTGGACGTCGGCTACACCCTGGCGTCGGCACGCGCGAGGTTCGAACACCGCCGGGTGGTCCTCGGCGGTACGACCGTCGAGGGTGTGGCGGGGTCGTTCGGTCGTCGGGTGTTGGTGTTTCCGGGTCAGGGGACGCAGTGGGTGGGGATGGGTGCGGGGCTGCTCGACTCTTCCCCGGTGTTCGCGGGGCGGTTGCGGGAGTGTGCTGATGCTCTGGCGCCGTTCGTGGATTTCGATGTGGTGGAGGTGTTGCGGGAGGGTCGTTCGCTGGAGCGGGTGGATGTGGTCCAGCCCGTGACGTGGGCGGTGATGGTCTCGCTCGCCGAGCTGTGGCGTTCGCTGGGTGTGGTGCCGGATGCCGTCGTCGGGCACTCGCAGGGTGAGATCGCCGCTGCTGTCGTGTCGGGGGCGTTGTCCCTTGCGGATGCGGCGCGGGTGGTTGCGTTGCGGGCTCAGGTGATCGGCCGTGAGCTGGCCGGTCTGGGCGGCATGGCGTCGATTCCGTTGCCGCTGGAAGCGGTTGAGGCGCGGCTTGGGGTGTGGGCGGGCCGGCTGGGTGTGGCTGCGGTGAACGGGCCGTCGAGCACCGTTGTCGCCGGGGATGCGGATGCGGTGGCCGTGTTCGTCGCGGAGGCGGTGGAGGAGGGGATCCGGGCCCGTCAGGTGCCCGTCGACTACGCCTCGCATTCTGCGCATGTGGAGCGGATCGAGGCCGAGCTGCTGGACGTTCTGGGGCCGGTCGTGCCGCGTAAGGCGGAGGTCCCGTTTTATTCGACCGTGACCGGCGGCCTCCTGACGGAGACCGTGCTCGATGCCGGGTACTGGTACCGCAACCTGCGCCATCCCGTCCGTTTCGAGGAGACCGTCAAGGTCCTCCTGGACAACGGCTTCGCCACCTTCGTCGAGTCCAGCGCGCACCCCGTCCTCACCATCGGGATCCAGGAGGCCGCCGACGCCGCCGGTGTCGACGTCCTGGCGACCGGTTCGCTCCGGCGTGACGAAGGCGGCCTGGAACGCTTCCTGACGTGTGCCGCCGAGCTCTTCGTGCGCGGCACCGACATCGACTGGGCGCAGCTCTTCGAGGGCACCGGTGCCCGCCGCGTCGACCTGCCCACCTACGCCTTCCAGCACACCCACTACTGGGCCCCCACCTCCCCCGCCGGAGTCGGCGACGCCGCGGCCGCGCGGTTCGGCATGGAGTGGGAGAGCCACCCTCTGCTGGGCGGCGCCCTGCCCCTCGCCGAGACGGGAGAGGTGCTGTTCGCCGGGCGGATCTCGCTCGTCGACCACCCGTGGATCGCCGATCACGCCGTCTCCGGCCGGACCCTGCTGCCCGGCACCGCCTTCGTCGAGCTCGTCCTGCATGCCGCCGCCGCGACGGGCAGCGCCGGGCTGGAGGAACTCGGCCTTGAGGCACCGCTCGTGCTCCCCGGACGCGGAGCCGTCCAGGTCCAGGTACGGGTGGGGGCCGCCGACGGGAGCGGACGCCGTGCGGTGAACCTGCACTCCCGCACCGAGGCCGACGGCGCCCCCTGGACCCGTCACGCCTCCGGAGTCCTCGCCCCCGCCCCGGCCGCGCCGCGGGTCCCGGCACCGGCCGACTGGGCGGGCGCCGGCGGGGCGGCCTGGCCGCCGCCCGGAACCGAACCGGTCGAACCGGACGAGGTCTACGCCCGCTTCGCCGACCTCGGCTACGAGTACGGCGACGTCTTCGCCGGGATCACCGCCGCCTGGCGCCGCCCCGGAGAGGTGTTCGCCGAGATCAGCCTCCCCGCCTCCGCGCGGAGCACCGCCGGGCTCTACGGGGTCCACCCGGCGCTCCTCGACGCGGCGCTCCAGCCGTGGCTCGCGGGCGGACTCCTCGACGTGCCCGACGACGCGGTGCTGCTGCCGTTCGCCTGGCAGGGGGCCACCCTGCACGCGACCGGGGCCGACGCCCTGCGGGTCCGTCTCGCCCGCACGGCGGACGGCGCCGTCTCACTGGAGGCCGTCGACACCGTCGGGGCGCCCGTCCTGACCCTCGACGCCCTTGTCATGCGGCCCGTCCCGCGCGAACGCCTCGCCGCGCTCCTCGGGGCGGCCGACGACGTGCCGCCGCTCTACCGGATCGCCTGGCAGGGCCCCGCGCCCGCCGCGCACCCCGTGCCGGCCGGGACCGGACGGCGCAACCCGGTCCACCGGCTGGCCGTGGTCGGAACCGACGGAACCGGCCTCGGCTCCGGGGCGGCCGGCGTACCCGTCGACGTCCATCCGGACCTGGCCGCGCTGTTCGCCGCCGTCGAGGCGGGTGCCCCCGTGCCCGACGCCGTCGTCGTGTCCTTCCCGGACGCGGACGCGGACGCGGACCCGGACACGGGGCCGACGCCCGGCCGGGCCCCGGCCCCGGACGCCGTGCACGAGACCACCGCGCGGTGCCTGGCCCTGCTGCGCGAGTGGCTCGGCCAGGACGAACGGCTCGGCGCGGCCCGGTTGGTCGTGCTGACCCGGCGGGCCGTGGCCACCCGGCCCGGGGAGGCGCTGCCCGGACTGCCGGCCGCCGGGCTGTGGGGCCTCGTACGCTCCGCGCAGAGCGAGCACCCCAGCCGCTTCGTCCTCGCCGACACCGACGGAACCCCGGCCTCGGCGGCGGCCCTCGTCGAGGCCCTCGCCACCGGCGCACCGCAGTTCGGTCTCCGCGACGGCGAGCCGCTCACCCCCGTCCTGGCGCGCCGTCCCGAGGACGACGCCCCCGGGACGGCCCCGGCCGGGTTCGACCCGGAAGGGACCGTCCTGGTCACCGGCGGGACCGGCACGCTCGGGCGGCTCCTCGCCCGGCACCTCGTCACCGCCCACGGAGTACGGGGCCTGCTGCTCGTCAGCCGCAGTGGACCCGCCGCCGACGGAGCCGCCGAGCTGGAGCGGGAACTGACCGCGCTGGGAGCACGCGTCGAGATCGCCGCCTGCGACACGGGTCACCGCTCCGAACTGGAAGCACTGCTCTCGCGCGTCCCGGCGGCCCACCCGCTGACCGGCGTCGTGCACGCGGCGGGCGTCCTCGACGACGGGGCGCTCACCGCCCTCGACGCCGGCCGGCTGGCCACCGTACTGCGGCCCAAGGCCGACGCCGCACTGCACCTGCACGAGCTGACCGCCCACCTGCCGCTGTCGGCGTTCGTCCTGTTCTCCGGCGCCGCCGGCCTCCTCGGCCGTCCCGGACAGGCCAACTACGCCGCCGCGAACACCTTCGTCGACGCCCTCGCCCAGCACCGCAGGGCCGCCGGGCTGCCCGCCGTCTCCCTCGCGTGGGGCCTGTGGGGGGAGGCCACCGGGATGACCGGGCACCTCTCCGACACCGACCTGCGGCGCATGAGGCGCTCCGGGCTCGCCCCCATGAGCAACGAACAGGGCCTCGCCCTCTTCGACCGGGCCCTCGCCACCCCCGCCGCGGCCGCCGACGAGGCCCTCCTCGTCCCCCTGCGCCTGGACACGGCGGCCCTGCGCCGCGAGCAGGCCGCGCACGGACCCGACGCGGTGCCCGTCCTGCTCCGCGCCCTGGTCCCCCCGGCGGCGCCCGCGCCCCGCGCCGCCACGACGGCAACCCCCGGGGCCCCGGCGGAGGCCGCGGCGGCCGGTGGGCTCGCCCCGGGCGAGGAGACGGCACGGGCGCTCGCCCTGCGTCTGTCCGGGCTCGACCCGGCCGCCCGGCACCGGGAACTGCTCACCCTGGTACGGGGCGAGATCGCCGCGGTCCTCGGCTTCGCCGGACCCGGCGCCGTCGAACCGGCCCGGCCGCTGCGCGAGACCGGCTTCGACTCGCTGACCGCCGTCGAGCTCCGCAACCGGCTCACCGCCGCGACCGGACTGCGCCTGTCGCCGACCCTCGTCTTCGACCACCCCACCGCACAGGCCGTCGCCGAACACCTCGGCGGGGAACTGCGCGCCACCGGGAACGGCAGCGCCGCCGCGGGCGAAGCGGCCCTCGCCGGGCTCGCCGCCCTGGAGGCCGCCCTCGCCGCCCTGGAGGCCGACGACATCGCCCACGAGACCGTACACCGCCGGCTCACCCGGCTCGTCGCCTCGGTGGCGGCCGCCGCCGGGCCGCCCACCGCACCGGCCCCCCTCGCGGCGGTCCCCGCCGCAGCCGCCGGGACCGGCCTGGATTCGGCCGACGACGAAGAACTTTTTGCCTTCATCGAGGAGCAGTTGTGACGGAGAGCGCCCCGCACCCCACGGCCGGAAGCGACGACAACTCGGCCAGGATCCGCGACTACCTCAAGCGGGTCACGGCCGAACTCGTCAGCACCCGCGAACAGTTGAGGGCCGTGGAGGAGAGCGCCCGCGAACCCGTCGCGATCGTCTCCATGAGCTGCCGCCTCCCCGGCGGCGTACGCACCCCCGAGGCGCTGTGGCAGCTCCTCGAATCCGGCACCGACGCGATCTCCGGCCTGCCCGCCGACCGCGGCTGGGACCTCGACGCGCTGTACGACCCGGACGGCGCCGCCCCCGGCACCAGCTACGCCCGCGAGGGCGGGTTCCTCCACGACTGCGCCGACTTCGACCCGGAGTTCTTCGGGATCTCGCCCCGCGAGGCCCTCGCGATGGACCCGCAGCAGCGGCTCCTGCTGGAAACCTCCTGGGAGGCGTTCGAACGCGCCGGGCTGCGCCGGGAAGACGTCCGCGACAGCCGTACGGGCGTCTACGCGGGCGTCATGTACGACGACTACGGCGCCCGCGTCCCCCACACCCCGGGCGTGGCCGTCCCCGAGGGCCTGGAGGGCTACCTCGTCAACGGCAGCGCGGGCAGCGTCGCCTCCGGCCGGGTCTCCTACACCTTCGGCCTGCGCGGACCGGCCGTCACCGTGGACACCGCCTGCTCCTCCTCGCTCGTCGCCCTGCACCTGGCCGCGCAGGCCCTGCGGGCCGGGGAGTGCGACCTCGCGCTCGCGGGCGGAGCCACCGTGCTGTCCACGCCGACCATGTTCATCGACTTCTCGCGCCAGCGGGGCCTGGCCGCCGACGGCCGCTGCAAGGCCTTCTCCGACGACGCCGACGGCACCGGCTTCGGCGAGGGCGCCGGCATGCTGCTGCTCCAGCGGCTCTCCGACGCCCGTCGCGACGGGCGCACCGTCCTGGCCGTACTGCGCGGCTCGGCCGTCAACCAGGACGGCGGCGGCGCCGGCCTGACCGCCCCCAACGGCCCGGCCCAGCAGCGCGTCATCCGCGCCGCCCTGCGCCAGGCCGGGCTCACCGCCGACCAGGTCGACGCCGTTGAGGCCCACGGCACCGGAACCAGGCTCGGCGACCCGATCGAGGCCCAGGCCCTCCTCGCCACCTACGGCCGCGCCCGCCCCGCCGGAGAACCGCTGCTCCTCGGCTCCCTCAAGTCCAACATCGGCCACGCGCAGGCCGCCGCCGGTGTCGCGGGCGTGATCAAGACGGTGCTGGCCCTGGGGCACGGGGTCCTGCCCCGGACGCTGCACGCCGACACCCCGTCCAGTCGCGTCGACTGGACCGCCGGAGCCGTCACCCTGCTCACCGAGCGCACCCCCTGGCCGCAGCGGGGAGACGGGCCGCGCCGGGCCGGGGTCTCCGCCTTCGGGGCGAGCGGCACCAACGCCCACGTCATCCTGGAGTCCGCCGAGCAGCCGCAGGCCGCCGGGCAGCCCCAGAGCCCGATGGCGGTGGGGCCCAACGCCGCTTCCGCCGGGTCCGACCGGCTCGCCCGGTCCGACCGGCTCGCCCGGTCCGACCGGTTCGCCGAGCCCGACCGGTCCGCCGAGGACCCCGTGCAGCCACGGCCCCTCGCCTGGGCGCTCTCCGCCCGGACCCCGTCCGCCCTTCGCGACCAGGCCCGCCGCCTCGCCGACCACGTCGCCGCCCGGCCCGCGGACCGTACCGACCCCGCCGCCGTCGCCTCCGCGCTCGCCCACGGCCGCACCGCCTTCGCGCACCGCGCCGTCGTCCTCGGGGACGACCTCGACGCCCTGCTGCACGGCCTCGGCTCCCTCGCCGGGGACGAACACCCCGACACCGGGGCGACCGTCACCGGGGAGGCGGCCGAGGACCGCCGCACCGCGTTCCTCTTCACCGGCCAGGGCAGCCAGCGACCCGGCACCGGCCGCGAACTGTACGCCGCCGAACCGGTGTTCGCCGCCGCCCTCGACGAGGTCTGCGCCGCCTTCGACCCCCACCTGCCGCGCCCGCTGCGCACCGTGATGTTCGCCGGGCCCGGTTCACCCGACGCCGCCCTCCTCGACCGCACCCGGTACACGCAGCCCGCGCTGTTCGCCCTCGAAGCCGCCCTGTACGCGCTCGTCACCTCAAGGGGCCTGCGGCCCGACGTCCTCGCCGGGCACTCCGTCGGCGAACTCACCGCCGCCTACGCGGCCGGGGTGTTCTCGCTGCCCGACGCGGCCCGGCTCGTCGCGGCCCGCGGCCGGCTGATGGACGAACTGCCCGGGGGCGGGGCCATGGCCGCGCTCCAGGCCGGAGAGGAGGAAGTGCGCCCCCTGCTGGCCGGACGGGAGGACCGGATCGACCTCGCCGCCGTCAACGGGCCGGCCGCCGTCGTGGTCGCCGGGGACGAGCCCGACGTGGCGGAGCTGGTCGAGCACTGGAAGAGCCGCGGTCGCGCCGCACGGCTCCTGACCGTCAGTCACGCCTTCCACTCGCCCCACATGGACGGCATGTTGACACAGTTCGAGGCGATCGCTCGCGGCGTCGAATTCCACCCGCCGAGGATTCCTGTCATGTCGAACCTGACCGGACGGCTCGCCACCGGCGACGCCCTGCGCACCGCGGACCACTGGGTCCGCCATGCGCGCCGTCCCGTACGGTTCCTCGACGGGATCCGCGCGCTGCGCGTCGAGGGCATCGACACCTTCGTCGAAATCGGCCCCG
This sequence comes from Streptomyces sp. NPDC031479, assembly GCF_055581065.1. Classification (NCBI taxonomy): domain Bacteria; kingdom Bacillati; phylum Actinomycetota; class Actinomycetes; order Kitasatosporales; family Streptomycetaceae; genus Streptomyces; species Streptomyces sp. NPDC031479. The sequence continues at coordinate 3,414 of NZ_JBVIKC010000084.1, read as the reverse complement.
ACGCCGTCCTCACGGCCATGACGCGCACCGTCCTCGACGACGACGCGGAACAGCACGCCGGCACCGGATCCGCCACCACGTCCGCCACCACGTCCGGTACCGCCGCCTCCCCGGCCCCGGCCCCTGCCCCGGCCGCCTTCGCCGTGCTGCGCCGCGGCAAGCCCGAGGCCCGCACCTTCGCCCGTGCCATGGCCACCGCGTTCGTCCACGGCCTGCCCGTCGCCCCCGCCCCCGAGCCCGTCCCCGGTACCGGCCTCGCCGCCGAGCTGCCCACGTACGCGTTCCAGCGCACCCGGCACTGGCTCGCGGCCCCCGCGCCCGCGGCCCCGCTCGCCTCCGCCGGAGTCGACACCGCCGGACACCCCCTGCTCGCCGCCCGCGTCGAACTGCCCGACGCGCAGGGCGCCGTGTGGACCGCGACCCTGTCCACCGCCGCCCAGCCCTGGCTCGCCGGGCACACCGTCGCCGGCCGTACCGTCCTCCCCGGCACCGCCCTCCTCGAACTCGCCCTCACGGCGGCCGCCGGCGACGCACTCGCGGAGCTCACCTTCGAGAACCCGCTCGTCCTGCCCGAAGACGCCGCCGTCCGCCTGCGCGTCCACCTCGGCCCCGCCGACGCCGACGCCACCCGGACCGTCCGCGTCGACTCCGCCCCGGCCGGCACCACCGACTGGACCCCGCACGCCACCGGCCGCACCGCGCCTCCCGTCCCCACCGCCCCCGACGCGGCCGCCTTCGACGGCCTCACCGGCAGCTGGCCGCCCGTCGGCGCCGAACCCGTCGCCCTGGACGGCGAGTACGCCCGCTTCGCCGCCGCCGGCATCGGCTACGGCCCCGCCTTCCAGGGACTCCGGGCCGTCTGGCGGCGCGGCGAGGACGTCTTCGCGTACGCCGCCCTGCGCCCGGAGGAGAGCGCCGACGCCACCGCGTACGGACTCCACCCGGCCCTCCTCGACGCTGCCCTGCACGCCGTCACCGCCGCCCGGCCCGACGCCCACGGGCTCGTCCCGTTCTCCTGGACCGGTACCGCCCTGCACACCCGCGGCGCCGACGCCCTGCGCGTCCGGATCTCCCCGGCCGGCCCCGACGCCTACACCGTCAGCGCCACCGACCCCGAAGGCCGGCCCGTCCTCGGCGCCGCGTCCCTCGCGCTGCGCCGGGTCGCCACCGACCGGATCGCCGCCGCGGCCCCCGGCCGCACCCCGCTGCTCCAGCCGGCCTGGACCCCGCTCCCCGCCGGCCCGGCCGGCCCCGCCGCCCCCGCCTGGCACCTGCTCGGTACGGGCACCCCCGCCCTGGCCGACGCCCTGGCCGCCACTGGCGCCTCCGTCCACCACCACCCCGGCGGCGACCTCGCCCGCGCCCTCGACTCCGTACCGGCCGGGGCGGCCCACGTCCTCGCCGACCTGCGGGCCGACCCGCGCGGCGCCGACGGACCGCAGGCCGTGGGCCGTGCCGTGCTCGCCCTCGCCCAGCGCTGGCTCGCCGACGAACGGCCCGAAGGGGCCCGGCTCACCGTCCTCACCCACGGCGCCACCGACGCCGGCCCCGCGGGGTCCGTCACCGACCCCGCCGCCGCCGTAGCCTGGGGCCTGCTGCGCTCCGCGCAGACCGAACACCCCGGCCGGTTCGCCCTCGCAGACACCGACGAGGAGCCGGCCTCCTACGCCGCACTCCCCGCCGCCCTCACCCGTACCGACCACCCCGGACAGCTCGCCGTCCGCTCCGGGACCGCCCACACCCCCGGCGTCGAACGCAACCGAGACGCCCGGCGCGAGCGGCCCTGGAACCCGGCCGGCACCGTCCTGATCACCGGCGGCACCGGTGGCCTCGGCTCCGCCGTGGCCCGCCACCTCGTCACCCGCCACGGCGTACGGCACCTGCTGCTGACCGGCCGCCGAGGCCCCGACGCCCCCGGCGCCGAAGCACTCGCCGCCGAACTGCGCGCCCTCGGCGCCGAGGTGACCCTCGCCGCCTGCGACGCCGCCGACCGCACCGCGCTGGCCGCACTCCTCGACGCCGTGCCGCCCGCACACCCCCTCACCGCGGTGGTGCACACCGCGGGCGTCCTCGACGACGGCCTCCTCACCGCCCAGGACCCGGAGCGCCTCGCCGCCGTCCTGCGGCCCAAGGCCGACGCCGTCCACGCCCTCCACGAGCTCACCGCCCACCTGCCGCTCGACGCGTTCGTGCTCTTCTCCTCCGCCGCCGGCCTGCTCGGCAGCGCCGGACAGTCCACCTACGCCGCCGCCAACGCCCACCTCGACGCCTTCGCCGCCTGGCGCCACGCCCAAGGACTGCCCGCCGTCTCCCTCGCCTGGGGCCCCTGGGCCGGCGACGGCATGGCCGGCGCCCTCGACGGCGCCGACGCCGCCCGGCTGCGCCGCACCGGCCTCGTCGCGCTCCCGCAGGCCGAGGCCCTCGACCTCTTCGACGCGGCCCGTGCCACCGGCCGCCCCGTCCTGCTGCCGCTGCGCCTCGACCGGACCGCCGCCCGGGAGGCCGGGGACGCGCTTCCGTCCGTCCTCGGCTCCCTGCTCGGCCCGGACGGGCGACCTGCCGCCGCGCCCCGGCCCGACGCCCCCGGCCCCCGGCGGGAGACCCTCGCCGACCGGATCGCGGGCCTGTCCCGCGCCGAACGCCCGGCACTGCTCCTGGACCTCGTACGCACCGAGGTCGCGCGCGTCCTCGGATTCGCCGGCCCGTCCGACGTCGGCGCGCACCGCAGCTTCCGGGAAGCCGGCTTCGACTCGCTCACCGCCGTCGAACTGCGCAACCGGCTCAGTGCCGAGACCGGCCTGCGCCTGACACCGACCCTCGTCTTCGACCACCCGACGCCCCGGGCCCTCGCCGAACACCTCGACGCGGAACTGCCCGGCGCCGAAGCCTCCGTGCTCGCCCTGATCGGGCAGCTCGGCGCGGCGACCGCACGGGCCGACCTCGACCAGGACGCCCGCCGAACGGTCGCCGACCACCTGAACGCGCTGCTCGCCGAACTCGGCACCACGGTCACCGCCACGGAAACCGCCACCGCCACCACCGCGCCGGCCACCGCCGGGGCCCCGGCGGACCCGGGCCGCGGCCAGGTCACCGAACTGCTCCACTCCGCATCCGACGACGAACTGTTCCAGCTGCTCGACAGCGGCTTCCGCTCCATCTGAAGCCCTGCACCGACACCTCCAGGGGAGAGCCGTGTCCGCTCACGACACCAACCAGGACGCCACGGGCAACGAAACCAGGCTCCGTGAATACCTCCGCCGCGCCATGGCCGAACTGCACGAGACGCAGGCACGGCTGCGCGAGGCCGAGGAGCGCGGCAACGAGCCGATCGCGATCGTGGGGATGGCGTGCCGTTTTCCGGGTGGGGTGAGTTCTCCGGAGGGGTTGTGGGATCTGGTGTCCTCGGGTGTGGAC
>NZ_JBVIKC010000083.1:0-14134 GCF_055581065.1 Streptomyces sp. NPDC031479 | reverse complement strand
GACCAGAGCGGCAACGTCGTCGGATCCTCCCTCATCGGACAGCGGTACGACCTGCCCAAGAAGGATCCGAACGACGCCGACGAGGCCGCGAGGCCCGACCTGAAGTGGTTCCAGCCGCGCCCCTCGAACGGCCTGGGCAGCAACAGCGTCAACACGCAGTACTCCCTGATCCTGTCCGGCGCCACCAACCGTTCCGCCGACAACGGCGCCGTGAACGGCCAGTGCACCAAGGACGCCGAGGAGGGCACCCTCTGCGCACAGGTCACCGCCGCCAAGGAGGCCGTCATCGCCGACAACTCCACCGCCGGCTACACGGTCAAGCCGGAAAACGTGCCGGCCGACGCCGTCACCTCCTCCGGCTCCGGCCTCGACCCGAACATCTCCCCCGAGTACGCCAAGCTCCAGATCCACCGGGTCGCCGAGCAGAACACGCTCGACGTCGAGCAGGTCGAGAAGCTCGTCGCCGACCACACCACCGGCCGGACTCTCGGCTTCATGGGCGAGCCCCGCGTGAACGTCCTCGAGCTCAACACCGCGCTCAAGGCACTGACCAAGAGCTGATGTTCCCCATCGCACGGACCGGGAGCCGGCAGGGCGCGGAATGCTCGCGCCCTGCCGGCTCCTTACCTCTTGCTCTCAACGAAGGAAAGGCTGCACGCCAATGACCCGGGTGCTGGTGGTGGAGGACGATCCCCAGCTCGTCCGCGCGCTCAAGATCAATCTTCAGGCGCGCAAATTCGAGGTCGAAGAGGCTCCGGACGGTGGCTCCGCGCTGCGGCTCGCGGCCGCGCGCAAGCCTGACGTCATCGTCCTCGACCTCGGCCTGCCCGACATGGACGGCGTCGACGTGATCAAGAGCGTTCGCGGCTGGAGCCGCGTGCCCATCCTGGTGCTGTCCGCCCGCCACACCTCGGAAGACAAGATCCGGGCCTTGGACGCGGGCGCCGATGACTATGTGACGAAACCGTTCAGCATGGACGAGCTCCTCGCCCGGCTGCGTGCGGCAGCCCGCAGACAGGAGCCGGCCGGCGCCTCGCAGGCCGACGAGGTGTCCGTGGTCACGACCGACGAGTTCACCGTCGACCTGGTCGCGAAGAAGGTATACCGGGGCGAGCGCACGGTACGGCTGACCCCGACCGAGTGGCACCTGCTGGAAATCCTCATCGCCCACCCGGGCCGGCTGATCACCCAGAGTCGGCTGCTGCTGGAGGTCTGGGGACCGAGCTACGGGGAGAACACCAACTACCTGCGCGTCTACATGGCCCAGCTGCGGCGCAAACTGGAACCGGACCCCTCGCACCCCCGATACCTGATCACCGAACCCGGTATGGGCTACCGCTTCGAACCCTGATCGCCCACCCGACCGTCAAACCGTCAAACCGTCAAACCAAGAAGAAGAGTCTGAACATGGGACGCGGCAAGCTCCGCATCTACCTCGGTGCGGCACCGGGCGTCGGCAAGACGTACGCGATGCTCTCCGAGGCGCACCGCCGGATCGAGCGGGGCACCGACTGCGTCGTCGGCTTCGTCGAGCACCACAACCGTCCGCGCACCGAGGTGATGCTCCACGGCCTCGAACTCGTCGAGCGGCGCGAGATCGAGTACCGGGGCTCCGTCTTCACCGAGATGGACGTCGACGCGATCCTCGCGCGGCGCCCGGCCGTCGCCCTCGTCGACGAGCTCGCGCACACCAACGTGCCGGGCTCGCGCAACGCCAAGCGCTGGCAGGACGTCGAGGAGCTCCTCCAGGCCGGCATCGACGTCGTCTCGACCGTCAACATCCAGCACCTCGAATCCTTGGGCGATGTCGTCGAGACGATCACCGGGGTCCGGCAGCGCGAGACCGTCCCCGACGAAGTCGCGCGCCGGGCCGACCAGATCGAGCTGGTCGACATGTCCCCGCAGGCCCTGCGCCGCCGGATGGCCCACGGCAACGTCTACAAGCCGGACAAGGTCGACGCGGCGCTGTCGAACTACTTCCGGCCGGGCAACCTCACCGCGCTGCGCGAGCTCGCGCTGCTGTGGGTGGCCGACCGGGTCGACGAGTACCTCCAGGAGTACCGGGGCGAGCACAACATCCGCTCCACCTGGCAGGCCCGCGAGCGCATCGTCGTCGGGCTGACGGGCGGGCCCGAGGGACGCACGCTCATCCGCCGCGCCGCCCGCCTCGCCGAGAAGGGCGCCGGCGGCGAGGTCCTCGCCGTCTACATCGCCGCCAGCGATGGCCTGACCTCCGCCTCGCCCAAGGAACTCGCCGTCCAACGGACCCTGGTCGAGGACCTCGGGGGCACCTTCCACCACGTCATAGGCGACGACGTCTCCGACGCCCTGCTGGAGTTCGCCCGCGGCTGCAACGCCACCCAGATCGTCCTCGGCGTGAGCCGCCGCCGCTCCTGGCAGTCCGTCTTCAGCCCCGGCGTCAGCGCCACCGTCGCCCGCGAGTCCGGACCCGACCTCGACGTCCACATCGTCACCCACGACGAGGCCGCCAAGGGCCGCGGCCTGCCCGTCGCCCGCGGCGCGCGGCTCGGCCGTTCCCGCCTCATCTGGGGCTGGCTCACCGGCATCGCCGGCCCCGCCGTGCTCGCGGTGCTGCTGAGCCAGCTCGTCCCCGAGCTCGGTCTCGCGAACGACATGCTGCTCTTCCTCACCTTCACGGTGGCGGCGGCCCTGCTCGGCGGGCTGCTCCCCGCGCTCGCCTCGGCAGCGTTCGGATCCCTGCTGCTGAACTACTACTTCACCCCGCCGCTGCACGAGTTCACCATCTCCGACCCGAAGAACATCGTCGCCATCGCGATCTTCGTCGGCGTCGCGGTATCGGTGGCCTCCGTGGTCGACCTCGCCGCGCGACGCACCCACCAGGCCGCCCGCCTGCGCGCCGAATCCGAGATCCTCTCCTTCCTCGCGGGCAGCGTCCTGCGCGGCGAGAACTCCCTCGACGCCCTCCTGGAGCGGCTGCGCGAGACCTTCGCGATGCAGTCGGTGGCCCTCCTGGAGCGCACCAGCGAGGTCGACCCCTGGACCACGGCGGCATCCGTCGGCACCGGCACGGTCGCCCGCCCCGAGGAGGCCGACGTGGACCTGCCCATCGGCGACGACATGGCGCTCGCCCTGACCGGCCGGGTCCTGCCCGCCGAGGACCGCCGTGTCCTCGGCGCGTTCGCCGCTCAGGCAGCCGTCGTGCTCGACCGCCAGCGCCTCGTCGACGAGGCGGAGAAAGCCCGCGAACTCGCCGAGGCCAACCGCATCCGTACGGCCCTGCTCGCCGCCGTAAGCCACGACCTGCGCACCCCGCTCGCGGGCATCAAGGCCTCCGTCACCTCCCTGCGCTCCGACGACGTCGAATGGTCCGAGGACGACAAGGCCGAACTGCTCGAAGGCATCGAGGACGGCGCCGACCGCCTCGCCGCCCTGATCGGGAATCTGCTGGACATGTCCCGTCTCAACACCGGCACGGTCGTCCCGCTCATCCGTGAGACCGACCTCGACGAGGTCGTGCCGATGGCCCTGGGCGGCGTACCGGAGGACAGCGTCGAACTCGACATCCCCGAAACGCTCCCGATGATCGCCGTCGACCGCGGCCTGCTGGAACGGGCCGTGGCCAACATCGTCGAGAACGCGGTCAAGTACAGCCCCGGCGGACAGCCCGTCAATGTCTCCGCGAGCGCCCTGGGAAGCCGCGTCGAGCTCCGGGTCGTCGACCGCGGACCCGGCGTCCCGGACGAAGCCAAGGACCGCATCTTCGAACCCTTCCAGCGCCACGGCGACGCCCCGCGCGGCGCCGGCGTCGGCCTCGGCCTCGCCGTCGCCCGCGGCTTCACCGAGGCCATCGGAGGCACCCTCACGGCCGAGGACACCCCGGGCGGCGGCCTCACCATGGTCATCACACTCCCCATAGCGGGCGACGGTCCTCCGGTGTCGCCGGAGCTTCCGACGTCTGCCGTCACGTGACATCAAGGTGATCGGCCCTATCACTCGGCCCGCCGAGTACGGGAGGACGGCCGAAGCACGCGAGCCGTCCGGCCCCGGTATCCCCACACCGGAAAGCCGGACGGCTCATGTGTTGTGCGACGGGTGACCGACACGCGGTCGCACAGGTCCGTACCCCCACGGTGGGACCATGCGCGGATTCGGGGGGTGTTCAGGTCACCGCCCGACAGCCGCATGCCGCCGGTCCGTCGTCCGGCTCCGTCGCCACACCAGTCTGCGCCCGGCCGATGGCTCTGGCACCACTCCTTGACGGGTTCCTTCCGCATGGAAGTCGATCTTTGACGCGGTCCTGATGGACGGGCGTCAGAAGGCCGTCAAGGAGCCCACCGGGCACTTGCCCCCGCATCCCCGATGCGCTGGGATTGCGCCATGAACAGCGGTCCGCGCTACGAAGACCGGCCACCGAATCAGGTGCTGCCGACGGCGCCCGCTGTCTGCCCGGCCCTCTGACTTCGGCCGCGCGTCTTCCCGCGTACCTGCCACCAGCCCCTGAAGGGCGCTGCCCGCGGCTCCCTGCGCGTCCTCACCTCCACCGCATGACCTGAGCCCACGCCCCTGCCTCACGCAGGGACGCCGGGCACGTCAGCCATGCCTGTTTTCGGGAATCCGCCATGTCTTCATCTCTGTCCGGCCGTACCGTCCTCGTCACCGGAGCCACCTCCGGCATCGGCTACGAGACCGCGCGCCGGCTCGCCGAGCACGGCGCCACCGTCCTCCTGCACGGCCGTACGCCCGAGGAGGCCCAGGCCGCCACCGACCGGCTCATCGCCACCACAGGTGTGGCCGGCGCCCGTCTCCGGCCGATCGCCGCCGACTTCGTCCGCCTGGAGGAGGTAGAGAGCCTGGCCCACACCGTCGTACGCGACCACCCGCGCCTGGACGTACTCGTCAACAACGCGGCCATCGCGGCCCCTGAACGCCACACCCTGACAGCCGACGGCAACGAGATCTCCTTCCAGGTCAACTTCCTGGCCCACTACCTCCTCACCAACCTCCTGGAGCCCGCCCTCACCAGCGACCTCGGCGGGCGCGTCGTCAACGTCTCCTCCGCGCTCCACCGCTCGGGCGCCATCCAGTGGAACGATCCGCAGCGCGTGCGGCGCTACTCCCGCCTCGCCGCGTACGCCCAGTCCCAGCTCGCGCTGACCGTCTTCGCCGCCGACCCGCGCGTCACCGCCGTCTCCGTCAACCCCGGCGTGTGCGAGACCGGACTCCTCCCGCTGTACGGGCACGAGGGCGCCCCCGCCGCCGAGGGCGCGCAGCACGTCGCACGGCTCTGCGACCCGGCCACCGAGATCGTCAACGGCGCCTACTACGACCGCTCCGAGCGCGTCGCCCCGGCCCCCGCCGCCACCGGAGACCGCACCGTCAAGCGCCTCAACAAGCTCGCCGGCCTCCTCGTCGGCCACACCGCCTGAAGGGATCCACCGACATGTCCAAGCGCGCACGCAAGAAGAGGGCCCGCCGCAAGAAGGGCTCCAACCACGGCAGCAAGCCCAACTGCTAGCCATCGGCCCACCTCGTGGGGGCGGCCCTCCGAAGGGCCGCCCCCACTCCCCTGCCCCGCGAGGAACAGGAAGGCCACGGTGCCGTTGACGGCGTGCAGCCGTATCCGTATGCGTGCGTTGGTCAAGCGGTCGGCCCGGCCTCCGAGCACGACGCCCGCCACGACGACGGAGGTGACTCCCGACGCGTGCACCGCCTCCGCCGGCACGTACGCGCCGTACGGGGTCACGAGGGCGACACGGAAGAGCACGAGCGAGGTGGCGTCGTCCCGGCACACCGCCTTCACCCTGTCGACGCAACGGCCGTCAACACGCCGTCAAAGTCCCACCCCGGAGCCGTTAGGAGTCCATCAGGGACGTTTCGTTCCCGGCTTCCCCGCTGTTGGCTGGTGAGGTTGAGGACGCGTGGAGGAGTCGGGTGCGGGTGAGCACGGAGAACATCGTCGGCATCATCATTGCGGTCAGCTTGATCGGGTACCTCGTCCTGGCTTACCTCTTCCCCGAGAAGTTCTGAGCATGACGACCATGGACGGGACAGGGCTGGACGCAGTGGCTGAGCCGGTCCTGCGGCCCGGAAGGCTCAAGGTCTTCCTGGGCGCGGCCCCCGGCGTCGGCAAGACGTACCGGATGCTCGACGAGGCGCACCGCAAGGCGGCCCGTGGCGCGGACGTGGTGGCCGGATTCGTGGAGTGTCACCGGCGCACGCACACCGAGGCGAAGCTCCACGGCCTGGAGGCCCTTTCCCTGGCCGAGCACGACTACCGCGGGCGCACTTACGCGGAGCTGGACCGCCAGGCGCTGCTGTCCAGGCGCCCGCAGGTGGTGCTGATCGACGAGCTCGCCCACACCAATGTCCCGGGCCGTGGCCGGCACCTGAAGCGCTGGCAGGACGTCGAGGACATCCTGGCCGCGGGGATCGACGTCGTCACCACGCTCAACATCCAGCACCTGGAGTCGCTGAGCGACGTCGTCGAGAAGATCACCGGAGTGCCGCAGCGCGAGACGGTGCCCGATGAGTTCGTGCGCCGCGCCGACGAGATCGAGCTGGTCGACATACCCCCCGAGGGACTTCGGCGCCGGATGGCTCACGGCAACATCTATCCCCCGGAACGGATCGACGCCTCCCTCGCCAACTACTTCCGCACGGGCAACCTGATCGCCCTGCGGGAGCTGGCCCTCCTGTGGCTGGCCGGGCGGGTGGACGAGGCCCTCCACACATACCGCGTCGAGCACGGCATCGGGGATGTCTGGGAGACCCGGGAGCGGGTGGTGGTGGCGCTCACGGGCGGCCCCGAGGGCGAGACCCTGATCCGCCGCGCCGCCCGCATCGCCGGCAGGTCCGCCGGCGGCGAGCTGCTGGCGGTGCACATCGCACGCAGCGACGGTCTCGCCGCCGGGGTGTCGCACGCGGCGCTCGCCGCGCAGCGGGCCCTCGTCGAGGACCTGGGCGGCAGTTACCACTCCGTCGTCGGCGACGAAATCCCCACTGCACTGGTGGACTTCGCCACGGCGGAGAACGCGACGCAGCTGGTCCTCGGTACGAGTCGGCGCCGAAGGCTGGAACGTTTCCTCACCGGCCGGGGAATCGGCGAGACCGTGGTGGCGCTGTCCGAGGACATCGACGTCCACATGGTCACGCACGAGCGGGCGGGCCACGGCCGGCTGCTGCCGTCCCGCCGCCGCACCCTCCCCACCTCCCGGCTCATCGCCGGGCCCGTGGCCGGCGTGCTGCTCCCGGTGCTGCTCACCCTCGCCCTCGACCGGATACGCGGCACGTTCAACCTCACCAGCGAAGCACTGCTCTTCCTGGTGACCGTGGTCGGAGTGGCCTGCATCGGCGGAGTGGCCTCCGCCCTCGTCGCGGCGCTGACCGCCGCGCTGCTCCTCAACTACTGGTTCATGCCGCCCATAGGCGAGTTCACCATGAGCGACCCGGACAGCGTGCTGGCACTGGTGGTCTTCGCCGTCGTCGCCGCCACCGTGGCCGCCGCGGCGGACCGGTCCCTGCGGCTGTCGCGCCGCTCCGCCCGGGCCACCGCCGAGGCGGAGACGATGTCCGCGCTGGCCGGCAGCATCGTCCGCGGCGACCAGGCGGTACCGGCACTGCTGGAACGCGCCCGGGAGACCTTCGGCATGGACACCGTCGACCTGACGTCCGAGCCCCCGGACCCACATGCGCAGAAGCACGGCGGACACCGCACGCGAACGGAAACCGGCCCCGCCCTGGTGGTTGCCGCCGGAACCGGATCCTTCCTCGTCCTGCGCGGGCGTACCCTGCCCTCCTCCGAACGCCGCGTACTGGCCGCCTTCGCAGCACACGTCGGCGCCGCGGTAGAGCGGGCCCGCCTGGCGGAAGCCGCCGCCGAAGTCGAACCCATCAGGGCCGCGGACCGCCTGCGCACCGCCCTGCTGCGCGCCGTCAGCCACGACCTGAGGACCCCGCTGGCGGGGGCACTGGCCGCGATCAGCTCACTGCGCGCCCCGGACGTGGACTTCTCGGACGAGGACCGCTCGGAGCTGCTCGAATCCGCTGAGACCTCCTTGAACCGGCTGAACCGCCTGGTGGAGAACCTGCTCGACCTCAGCCGCTTGCAGGCCGGCGCCCTCACCCTCGCACTCCGGGCCACCACCCTGGAGGAGGTCCTGCCGGCCGCCCTGGAGTCGCTGGAACTGCCGACCACAACGGAACTCGCCGTCAACGTACAGAACCTGGAGTCGGTACCGGCGCTGCGGGCGGATCCTCCGCTACTCGAACGCGTACTGGCGAACCTGGTCGGCAACGCGGTCCGCCACGCCCCCACCGACCGCCCGGTGCTGGTGACGGCGAGCGCCCTGGCCGGCCGGGTCGAAGTGAGGATCGCCGACCGGGGCCCCGGGATCGCCCCCGACGACCGCGAGCGCGCCTTCGAGCCCTTCCAGCGCCTCGGCGACCGCGACAACACCACCGGCCTCGGCCTCGGCCTGGCCCTGGCCCGAGGGCTCACCGAGGCGATGGACGGCACGCTCACCCCCGAGGACACCCCGGGCGGAGGCCTGACCATGGTCCTGTCCCTGCCCGCAGCCGCCGATGCGCCCGCAGGGCGGCCCTGACCCCTTGACCCGAGGGCCGTCCCTCTGAGGCAATGCGGGTCGCAGAGAACCTTCAACCGAGGAGCCAGCCTGTGCATGACGACGACGAACCGGTCTTCAGACGGAGCAGATGGGGTACCAACCGCTACTACTACAACCCCCGCAACCCTCTCGGGCTGGCCCTCATCGTCGTCACCCTGCTCTTCGTCGGCACCATGCTGATCCTCGTGACGAACCGGGCCGGCCCGTTCGAACCCGCGCCGGATCCTGCGCCACTGAGCCCGCCGCCGTACGACTACTCGCGGCCATCGCCATGGAGCAGCAGCCCACCGGGCCCGTGAGGCCGATGGAGCGCCACCCGGTATGAAGCCCGTCAACATGGCGTAGCCGGCACATCAGAGGTGCGTCAGGGTCCGACCACGACGCCACTGCCAGCCCTAACGTCGTCCTCATGGGACGACGTTTCACACATGCCGCGCCCGGCGCACCAGGCACCGCAGCGGATCCTGCCGGCCCCTGGACGCACGACGTCCACTGGGCTGCAGAGGTGCGCTCGGCGATCGGCGTCGCGTCCCTCCTGTTCACGGCCCTGTTCGTGGTGGACGCCGCTTCCGGAAGGCTCGATCTGACGCGCGGCCTCCTGTGGAGCGGCCTGGCCTTCCTCTTCTTCGCGATCATGCTGCCGCGCCGGGTCTCCGTTCGCCCGGGACGGTTGAGCGCCCGCGGGATGCTGACGACGGACACGGTCCGTACCGACTCCCTCGTCTCGGTCCGCTGGTGCGACGGGGTGGCACAGCGGCTGGTCCTCCAGGACACGCGGGGAAGCCGGGTCGAGATCGACCCGACGGTCCTGAGCCGCAATCCGGCGATGTGGCACTTCCTCGATGCGGACAGCCGCACATCGATCCGGGGCGGCACCCTCCGGCACGGCACGACCGCCCTGCAACAGCTGGCGCAGCGCATCGACCGCGAGACGGCCCACAGCGTCTTCGAGGTCTCCGGATTGCAGTGACTGACGACTGAGGCCGGGGCAACCTCCCGACGGCCACGCCAGCCGTCAGATCACGTCGCGAGCACGTACGCCAGGAGCAGCATGAGGGAGAGGGTCACACACATGAAGACCACATAACGCGTCGGGACGGCGGGCCCTTCGCCCTCCGTCTGCCCGCCTCCGGCTCGGAGGTGGTCGCGGAGCAGCCTTCCGCAGGGGATCGCGCCGATGGTGAACCCGACCCACGTGAAGGAGTACATGACCATCATCTGCCGTGCATTCCACGGCACGGCTCCCAGGCCGCCCATCCCCGTCATCACGAGAAGGAACACGACGGAAAGACCGGCCGCCATGGCGGTCGGTCTGGGCATCCTCAGGCAGCGGTGCACACCGAGGCAGAGGACGGACGTGGCGAAGACGGCCATGGCCAGCAGCCAGCCGATGGGGAGTCGCGCGAGGATGTCGGGTCCTTCCTGACCGGGCCAGGGGGCCGCCGGCGTGGCTTCCCCCTGGCCCGGTACCGGGTCTCAGGCCGTTACCGTCGGCGCCGTCAGCCGAAGAGGGACGACAGCGTCGAGGTGACCGGCGAGATCAGGTCGTGGCCGAACTGCGTGATCTTCGTGGCCACAGGAGCCACGACCTTGCCGCCCACCTTACTCAGGGAGCCGATCCACTGGGACTGCCCGAAGGTGATGACTCCCAGAGCGGTGCTGCCGGCGGAGGCCCAGAACTGGCTGCTGTTCCATCCGTAGGCGAAGCCGGTGAGCACCGTGCTGATCCCGGAGACCGCCATGGAGGCGATGCCCAGGCCGAAGGCCAGGGGTTCCAGGACGATGGCGGCGGGCGGGAAGATCAGACCGCCGATGCCGGCGAGAGCGCTCGCGAAGCCCAGGCCGGTGCTGAGCCAGCTCGTGGCGTTGGCCCACCACTTCAGGTCCTTGTACCAGGGGACGTCGCCGCCGTTGACGGTGTCGTTGTCAGCGGTGTCGGCCGGGGACTTGCCCGCGTCCCTGGCGGCCTGCGCGTCGGCGGCCGCCTGCTTGGCCGCCGCGACGAGCTCCTGCTGCCGCTTGTCCGCGGCAATCTGGTGGGCCTGGCTCGCGGCCTCGGCCGCCGTCTTCGCGTCCTGGCCGGCCTGCGTGGCTGACGCGTGGGCCGAAGCGGCCGACGCCTGGGCGGCGTTGGCGGACGCCGACGCGCTGCGCGCCGATTCGAAGGCGCGGTTGGCGGAGTAGTTCGCCGAGCGCGCGGCGGTGCGGGCCGTGGCCGCGGCCTGGCTCGCCCTGTCGGCCGAGGCCTGCGCGTCCTTGGCCGACTGGTCGGCCGCGTCGGCGTTCGCCTTCGCCTGCTGCGCGGAGTTCGCCGCCTGGACGGCCCAGTCCTTGGCCTTGTTCGCCCAGTCGATGGCCTCCGCGGCCGCGTTGCGGGCGACGGCCGCCGCCTGCTGGGCGCGGGCGGCGTCCTCCTGCGCCTTCTGCGCGATCTTCGCGGCGGCGGCGATCGCGCCCTGCATGGCGGCGATGTGGCTGGCCGAGTCGTAGTCGAGCTGAGCCGTCTTGTACTGGACCGAGCCGATGAAGTTCCGACGCATCCACGTCGGGCCCTCCATGGCCGCCTGAGCGTGGGCCCTGGTGTAGGGACCCGCCTTGTCCGAGGAGAGGAGGGCGGCAGTGGCGACCGTGTCGTCCTCCCGCTGCGCCGCCTCGCCGGTGACGGTGAGGAACGCGTACAGGGCCTCCGGAGTGCCGGCGTCCAGCGCGGCGTTGGCGGCCTTCGTGACCGCCTTGCCCGGGTTGGCGGCGAGGGCGCGCGTCACTGCCACGCGGGCTTCCATCGCGGAGGCCTGGACGAGCCCGCCGTCCAGGAACTTGCCCACGGCGTCCGGGTCGCTGCTCCCCAGAGCCCTGGCCGCGGCGTAGCCGATGTCCGCGGGCAGGGTCCGGGCGAGGTAGAGGCTGGTCTCCCGGTCGTCCTGCCGCTGGGCGAGGTTCCGGTCGGTGTCGATCCAGACGTGGATGTCGGAGTCGGCGCCGGACAGGGCGAACCGCGCGGCCTCGTGCGTCCAGGTGCCGTGGGAAGTGCCCATCACGGCGACGGCGGCCTTGCGGCCCAGCCCGGCCGCCAGACCGGTGTCGCCCGCCTTGAGAGCCGTCTCGGCCTGGCTTATCAGGTCCTTCGTGGCCTGTGCGGCCTGCTCGGCCTGGGTGCGCTTCTCGGCGTACGCGGCCCGTTCGCTCTGCTCGATCTGGGCGAGCAGCCGGACCTCCTGGATCGCCCGCTGGGTGTCCTGGTCGAGCCGCTGCCACTCGGCCTCGCGGGCGGCCTTCTCCACCTCGACGGCCTTGGCGACCGCTTCGGTGGCGGTGTTCGCGGCCTTGGTGGCCTCGTTGGCGAACTCGGTCGACTTCTTGGCGTACTCCACGGCCTGGCCGGCGTACTGGGCGGCCCACTCGGCCGCCGCGGCGGCGTTGTCCGCGTGTGTGGCGGCGCTGTTGGCCGCATCGCGAGCGGTACGTGCCGCCGCCGCGGCCGAGTTGGCCAGGGCCTGGGCCGTGCCGGCGGCGTTGGTGGCGATCGTGGCGTTGGTGCTGGCGATCTGGGCCTGGCGCTTGGCCTCGGCGGCCTCGGCCTGGGCAGCCCCGGCGGCACTGGCGGCGGCGGCCGAGGCGTTGGCGGCGGCCGCGGCGTTGCGGGCCGCGGACGCGGCGGCGTCGCCGGCGCCGGCGGCACTGGCGGCGGCGTTCGCGGCGCTGTCGGCGGCTGCGGCCGCGCTGCGTGCCTGGGACGCGGCGGTGCGGGCGACCAGGGCGGCGTCCTTGGCGGCCTGCGCCTGGGAGGCGTCCTTGGAAGCGGCGATGGCCGCGTTGTAGGCCTGGGCGGCGGCGGAGCCCGCGTTGGCGGCGGCCTGGCCCGCGGCGGTGGCGGCGTAGGCTGCGCGCCGCGAAGCCTGGATGGCGGCGTGGGAGGCGACGGTGGCGACGCGGGCCGCGTCGGCGGCGCCGGAGGCGGCCTCGCTCGCCTTGCGGGCCGCCCTACCGGACTTGATCACGTCCTCTTGCGCAGCCTGGGCCTCGGCGGCGGCCTTCTCGGCCGCGTCCTTGGCCTTGGCGGCGGCCTCGACGGCACGGGCCGAGGCCTCCTCGGCCTGCTTGGTCATCGCGTCGGCCTTCTTGCCCTCGCGCTGGACGACCGCGACCAGTTCCTGGATCTTCATGGCCTCCTGATCACGGGCCCGCGCGATGTGCTGGCCGATCTCCAGGAACCACTCGACGTCCTTCGCGGTCCCGGAGAGCGCCCGGGTCGCGTACTTCTGCACTTCGGGGCCCGCCTGGAAGGAGAGCTTGGAGACCTCGACCCGCATGTCCTCCAGGCGGGCGGTGTACTGGCCGTCCAGCAGGAACGTCTCCAGCGCTGTCTGGGAACCGTCGTTCAGGGCGGTGTTCCCGACGCGGTTGACCGCCTTGCCGCCCACGGCCATCACCGTGCTCGTGGCGACCCGCAGGTCCTCCATGATGGCGCCCTTGAAGCCGCCGGCCAGATAGGCGGCGATGGCGGAGTCACCGCCGCTGATCGCGGCGGAGGCCTCGCGCCGGCTCCCCTTACCGCCGCCGGCGAGCGAGCTGATGATCGCAACGCGGTTGTCCTCGGCGGTCTCAGAAGCCAGGCTCGTGGCCAGGAAGTTCTGGACGTCCGTGTCGGTGCCGGTCAGGGCCGCCGCGGCGGCGGCCCGGACGGCCCTGCCTCCCAGCAGCCACGCCTTGACGACCTTGGCCCGGTCGGTGTCGGGGAGACGGAACGGGTCGCCGTCGGCGCCGTCCGGCGGAGGAACCGTGGCGGCCAGGGCGGCCACGGGGTTGAGAACGAGACTCGATGCGGTGACGGCAAGCGTGGTGGCGGCAACGGCACCGAGAACCCGACGCCGGCTCCAATAGATGGTGTCCAAAACGGCCCTTCGCTATCGGCGCCCGATGGCGCACGTTTTCCATCGCCAAGGCAGGGGTGTGCCCGACGAGTTCCGAGAGCTTTGCTCCGCGACCCTATGCAGCGAACGACTGATTGACCACTAGTCAAAATGCCAAAAAGTGCCGGTTCGTTGGCACGGCCGCGTCACTGAATCACGCATTCCGTAAGCGATCGATAGGCCTGAAGACGGCCTTCGTGCATGAATCCATGATTCCGCAGTCGCGGCACCCAATGAGTGAAGTGACGCAAGTCACCCGACGGCTGCTCTGAGTACCGCGTTCCGTGCGCTAAAAGATCATCAAGTTTCTTTGTGACAGCTTGAGTTGCCAGCTCGGTGTTCAGCTATGCTCCCGGTCGGAAGTGGGGGACTTCCGGGGGATGCACGTCTGTCGACGATCATGTCGCCCATTCGGAATGAGGCCTCCACATTCGTCTTGACAGCCGTTCCGGGCAGCTATCCGGAACCAATGACGGGGGCAGTGATGAAGGCACGGAGTGCGGTAGTCCGCACTGTCGGCGCAGCTCTGGGGGCGGGTGCCCTGGCGTGGCTCGCGGTCGCGGGCGGAGTCGCCGGAACGGGCGCACCGGTCGGCGCCTCGGCGATGGGTTCCGTCGC
>NZ_JBVIKC010000082.1:0-14481 GCF_055581065.1 Streptomyces sp. NPDC031479 | reverse complement strand
GCACGCTGGGCATCAGTGACCGACAACGGCGGAATCTTCGGACCAGGACGACTCATACCCAAACCAACGACAAACCTCTGACTCAGGTCACTAGGCGGTCCCCCCCGTCCTGTGAGGGGCCCGTCCTATGAGGGCCCGGCCGTCGGCAGGAGGCGGGGCGTGGGGCGGGGGAGCAGGGTCAGCGGGTCGAGGTAGGTGTTCTCGCCGGTCAGCAGGCCCCAGTGCAGGCACGGGGCCGGGCAGTGCGAGCCGGCCGTGAGGACCGCGACCTCCTGTCCCGCCGTGACCTCCTCCCCCTCCGCGACCAGCGGCCGCACCGGCTCGTAGGTCGTGCGCCGGCCCCCGGGGAGGGTGAGCGAGAGCACCCCGCGGCCCGCGACCTGCCCGGCGTAGTGCACCCGCCCCGGTCCGACGGCCCGTACCCGCGCCCCCACCGGAGCGGCCAGGTCCACCCCGCGGTGGCCGGCCGCGTAGGGCGTCGGCGGCGGATCCCACCAGCGCGTCACGGACAGCGGCGGGGGCAGTGGCCGGACCGCCGGGACGGGCTCCGGGACGAGGGTCCGGGGCAGGGCGGGGGCCAGCGCCAGCAGCAGGGTGAGCAGCAGTGTCGTCATGCCGACAAGGCTGCCGCGCGCACGGCCGCGGGCGGCCGTGCCTGTGGATGGCCGAAAGGGTGTGGACAACGGCGTCACCCGGCATACCGCCGGGTCCCGTACACTTCTTGTGGCGATCCGGGTCACCGGGTCGACTTCGCACGCCCCAGCATCGGCCGGATCCGGCCTGGTGAACAGCGTCTCTCGGTCCCTCTTCGGGGCAGGGCGCGGCGGGGCGTCAGGAACCAAACCGAGAAAACAAGGAGATGGCCATGGCCGTCGTAACGATGCGGGAGCTGCTGGAAAGCGGCGTCCACTTCGGTCACCAGACCCGTCGCTGGAACCCGAAGATGAAGCGCTTCATCTTCACCGAGCGCAACGGCATCTACATCATCGACCTGCTCCAGTCGCTGTCGTACATCGACCGCGCCTACGAGTTCGTGAAGGAGACCGTCGCGCACGGTGGCTCCATCATGTTCGTCGGTACGAAGAAGCAGGCCCAGGAGGCCATCGCCGAGCAGGCGACGCGCGTCGGCATGCCGTACGTCAACCAGCGTTGGCTCGGTGGCATGCTCACCAACTTCTCCACCGTCTACAAGCGCCTCCAGCGTCTGAAGGAGCTTGAGGCGATCGACTTCGAGGACGTCGCCGCCTCGGGTCTCACCAAGAAGGAGCTCCTGGTCCTCTCCCGCGAGAAGACCAAGCTGGAGAAGACCCTCGGTGGTATCCGCGAGATGTCGAAGGTTCCCAGCGCCGTCTGGATCGTCGACACCAAGAAGGAGCACATCGCGGTCGGTGAGGCGCGCAAGCTGCACATCCCCGTGGTCGCGATCCTCGACACCAACTGCGACCCCGACGAGGTCGACTACAAGATCCCGGGCAACGACGACGCGATCCGCTCCGTCACCCTGCTCACCCGCGTGATCGCCGACGCCGTCGCCGAGGGCCTCATCGCCCGCTCCGGTGCTGCGACCGGTGACTCGAAGCCGGGCGAGAAGGCCGCCGCCGAGCCGCTCGCCGAGTGGGAGCGCGACCTGCTCGAGGGTGAGAAGAAGGCCGACGACGCCGAGGCCCCCGCGGCCGACGCCGCCGTCGAGGCCCCGGCCGCCGAGGCTGTCGAGGCTCCGGCCGCCGACGCCGAGCAGGCCTGACCCACTGAGTGGGCCCGGCGTTCATCCGCCGGGCACTCGCAGCACGGACGATGACGGCGGGGGAGCCGCGCCACGAGCGCGGCGCCTCCGCCGTTCACCCGTAGATCTACGACTTCGAGAGAGAATCACAGACTCATGGCGAACTACACCGCCGCTGACGTCAAGAAGCTCCGCGAGCTCACCGGCGCCGGCATGCTGGACTGCAAGAACGCGCTCGTCGAGGCCGACGGTGACGTCACCAAGGCCAACGAGATCCTGCGCGTCAAGGGCCTGAAGGGTGTCGCCAAGCGCGAGGGCCGTTCCGCCGAGAACGGTGCCGTCACCTCCCTGATCGCCGCCGACGGCACCTCCGGTGTCCTCGTCGAGCTCAAGTGCGAGACCGACTTCGTCGCGAAGAGCCCGAAGTTCCTGGCCGTCGCCGACCAGCTCGCCGCCCACGTGGCCGCCACCTCCCCGGCGGACATCGAGGCGCTGCTGGCGTCCGAGATCGAGGCCGGCAAGACCGTCCAGGCGTTCGTGGACGAGGCCAACGCCAACCTCGGCGAGAAGATCGTCCTGGACCGCTTCGCGGCGTACGAGGGTGCCTTCGTGGCCTCCTACATGCACCGCACCATGCCCGACCTGCCCCCGCAGATCGGTGTCCTGGTCGAGCTGGACAAGGCCGACGCCGACCTGGCCAAGGGCATCGCCCAGCACATCGCCGCGTTCGCGCCGAAGTACCTGACCGCCGAGGACGTCCCGGCCGAGATCGTCGAGTCCGAGCGCCGCGTCGCCGAGGAGACCACCCGCGCCGAGGGCAAGCCCGAGGCCGCGATCGCCAAGATCGTCGAGGGTCGCGTCAACGGCTTCTTCAAGGACGCCACGCTGCTCGGCCAGCCGTACGCCCTGGACAACAAGAAGTCCGTCCAGAAGGTTCTGGACGAGGCCGGTGTCACCCTGAAGCGCTTCACCCGCATCAAGGTCGGCATCTGAGTCCGTCCGTACGCGACGGACACCGGACCCCGGTAGGGTCTGAAGCAGTCGTCCGCGCTCGCGCGAGGCGACCGCAGATCTGACGAGGAGGCCATTGCCGTAGAGGGAACCGCAAGGACCCACCGGCAATGGCCTTCTTCGTATGTGCACGAGGAGATCTCCATGAATCAGGGCGTGGACACCCACACCGCTTCCGACGACAAGAGCGACCACGAGAAGAAGGGTCGCCGCTTCATGCTGAAGCTCTCCGGCGAAGCCTTCTCAGGCGGCGGCGGGCTGGGTGTCGACCCTGACGTCGTGCACGCCATCGCCCGCGAGATCGCGGCCGTGGTCCGAGACGGCGCCGAGATCGCGATCGTCATCGGCGGCGGCAACTTCTTCCGCGGCGCCGAGCTGCAGCAGCGCGGTATGGACCGGGCCCGGTCCGACTACATGGGCATGCTCGGCACCGTCATGAACTGCCTCGCCCTCCAGGACTTCCTGGAGAAGGAAGGCATCGACAGCCGTGTCCAGACCGCCATCACCATGGGCCAGGTCGCGGAGCCGTACATCCCGCTGCGCGCCGTCCGGCACCTGGAGAAGGGCCGCGTCGTGATCTTCGGCGCCGGCATGGGCATGCCGTACTTCTCCACCGACACCACGGCCGCCCAGCGCGCCCTGGAGATCGACGCCGAAGCCCTCCTCATGGGCAAGAACGGTGTCGACGGGGTCTACGACTCCGACCCCAAGACCAACCCGGACGCGGTGAAGTTCGACGCGCTGGAATACAGCGAGGTGCTGTCCCGCGACCTCAAGGTCGCCGACGCCACGGCCATCACGCTGTGCCGCGACAACGCGCTTCCGATCCTGGTCTTCGAACTCCTCGCCGAGGGCAATATCGCCCGCGCCGTCAAGGGTGAGAAGATCGGCACGCTCGTGAGCGACCAGGGCACCCGGGCCTGAGCCCCACCGCGGCCCGGCTCCGGCCGGGCCCGGTCCGGGCGGCTCGCACCGCCCCGCCCGCCTGAACCATCCACATCTGACATGCAGGAGCACGTGGTGATCGAAGAAATCCTCCTCGAGGCCGAGGAGAAGATGGAGAAGGCCGTCGTCGTCGCCAAGGAGGACTTCGCCGCGATTCGCACGGGCCGTGCGCACCCGGCGATGTTCAACAAGATCGTGGCGGACTACTACGGCGCCATCACGCCCATCAACCAGCTCGCCTCCTTCGCGGTTCCCGAGCCGCGCATGGCGATCGTGACGCCGTTCGACGCGTCCGCGCTGCGCAACATCGAGCAGGCGATCCGCGACTCCGACCTCGGTGTCAACCCGAGCAACGACGGCCGCATCATCCGGGTGACCTTCCCGGAGCTCACCGGTGAGCGCCGCAAGGAGTACATCAAGGTCGCGCGCACCAAGGCCGAGGACTCCAAGGTCTCCATCCGTTCCGTGCGCCGCAAGGCCAAGGACGCCCTCGACAAGCTCGTCAAGGACAAGGAAGCCGGCGAGGACGAGGTGCGCCGCGCGGAGAAGGAGCTCGACGACACCACCGCGAAGTACGTCGCGCAGGTGGACGAGCTGCTCAAGCACAAGGAATCCGAGCTGCTCGAGGTCTGATGAACGACTCTCCCTGGGCCGCCGAGCCGGTGGCGGCGGGTCCCGCATACGATGCGCTGGTGGGCCCGCAGACTCGGCCCATGTCCATCGTGCCCGATGCCGCCGGCCGTGATTTCGACGACCGGGAAGCACGCGATCGGGGGGCCGCCGCCTTCGGCGGCCCCCCGTTCCGCACCGAGACGCCGCCGCAGGAGCCCATGCCCAGCCCCCCGCCTCCGCCTTCGCAGGTACCGCAGGACGCCTCCCCGCCGCCGCAGAAGAAGCGCGCGGGGCGGGATCTGCGTGCCGCCATAGGGGTCGGCGTCGGCCTCGGCGCGGTGATCTTCGCTTCGCTGTTCATCGTCAAGGCCGTCTTCGTCGGTGTGATCGTCGTCGCCGTCGTCGTCGGCCTGTGGGAGCTCACCTCCCGGCTCCAGGAGAAGAAGGGCATCAAGGCCCCGCTCGTCCCGCTCGCGGTCGGCGGCGCGGCCATGGTGATCGCCGGATACGTCCGGGGGGCCGAGGGCGCCTGGGTGGCGATGGCGCTCACGGCGCTGGCCGTGCTCGTCTGGCGGATGACCGAAGCGCCCGAGGACTACCTCAAGGACGTCACGGCGGGCGTCTTCGCGGCGTTCTACGTGCCCTTCCTGGCCACGTTCGTCGCGATGCTGCTCACGGCCGACGACGGCCCCCAGCGGGTGGTGACCTTCCTGGTCCTGACGGTGGTCAGCGACACCGGGGCCTACGCGGTCGGCTGGCGCTTCGGCAAGACCAAGCTCGCCCCGCGCATCAGCCCCGGCAAGACCCGCGAGGGACTCTTCGGGGCGGTGGCCTTCGCGATGGCGGCCGGTGCGCTGTGCATGGAGTTCCTGATCGACGGGGGCGCCTGGTGGCAGGGCCTGCTGCTGGGCCTGGCGGTCGCGGTCAGCGCCACCCTGGGTGACCTGGGCGAGTCGATGATCAAGCGGGACCTGGGCATCAAGGACATGGGCACCCTGCTCCCGGGCCACGGCGGCATCATGGACCGGCTCGATTCGCTGCTGCCGACCGCTCCGGTGGTCTGGCTGCTGCTGGCGGCCTTCGTGGGTACGGGCTGACCTGCGGAAAAGCCGGGCGATACGCCGGGCGGTTACTCTTGGAAGGCGCGCTGCTTCTGCGGCGCGCCTTTCGTCTTACAAGGAGTACCCGCCATGGCCCGCCCCGTTCCGGGAGAGCTCACCTTCGTCGCCCCTCGTGGGGCCAAGAAGCCGCCCCGGCACCTCGCCGACCTGACCCCGGCCGAGCGCCGGGAGGCCGTGGCCGCGATCGGTGAGAAGCCGTTCCGGGCCAAGCAGCTCTCCCAGCACTACTTCGCCCGCTACGCGCACGACCCGGCCGAGTGGACCGACATCCCCGCCACGTCGCGCGAGAAGCTCCAGCAGGAACTGCTGCCGGAGCTGATGAACGTCGTCCGGCACATCAGCTGCGACGACGACACCACCCGCAAGACCCTGTGGAAGCTGCACGACGGCACGCTCGTCGAGTCCGTGCTGATGCGCTACCCCGACCGGGTCACCATGTGCATCTCCTCGCAGGCCGGCTGCGGCATGAACTGCCCGTTCTGCGCCACCGGCCAGGCGGGCCTGGACCGCAACCTGTCCACGGCCGAGATCGTGCACCAGATCGTCGACGGCATGCGCGCGC
Source organism: Streptomyces sp. NPDC031479 (assembly GCF_055581065.1). Taxonomy (NCBI): domain Bacteria; kingdom Bacillati; phylum Actinomycetota; class Actinomycetes; order Kitasatosporales; family Streptomycetaceae; genus Streptomyces; species Streptomyces sp. NPDC031479. The sequence goes on along the minus strand of NZ_JBVIKC010000082.1, from coordinate 8,507 downwards.
TGCGCGACGGCGAGGTCCCCGGCGGCCCGGCCCGGCTCTCCAACATCGTCTTCATGGGCATGGGCGAGCCGCTGGCCAACTACAAGCGGGTCGTCGGCGCCATCCGCCGCCTCACGGACCCGGAGCCCGACGGCCTGGGCCTGTCGCAGCGCGGCATCACCGTCTCCACCGTCGGCCTGGTCCCGGCCATGCTGCGCTTCGCCGACGAGGGCTTCAAGTGCCGTCTCGCCGTCTCGCTGCACGCGCCGGACGACGAGCTGCGCGACACCCTGGTCCCGGTGAACACCCGCTGGAAGGTCCGCGAGGTCCTCGACGCGGCCTGGGAGTACGCCGAGAAGTCCGGCCGGCGCATCTCCATCGAGTACGCGCTGATCCGCGACATCAACGACCAGGCCTGGCGCGGTGACCTCCTCGGCCGCCTGCTCAAGGGCAAGCGCGTGCACGTCAACCTGATCCCGCTGAACCCGACCCCGGGCTCGAAGTGGACCGCCTCGCGTCCCGAGGACGAGAAGGCCTTCGTCGAGGCCATCGCCCGGCACGGTGTGCCCGTGACCGTACGCGACACCCGTGGCCAGGAGATCGATGGCGCGTGCGGCCAGCTGGCCGCCTCCGAGCGCTAGATTCCGGCCGCGATCGCTCGTAATCGGCCACGGGGTACCCTGTGGCCGGACAACTTCATCATTCCGACAGGGGAGCGCCACAGCGCTGAGAGTGCGGTAACCGTCATCCGCAGACCCTCTGAACCTCGCCCCGGTCATTCGGGGTAGGAAGTTCGGTCATCACTCAAGCTGTTGCGCCCTGCCCGGCGTCCGCTCCCACAGAGCGCCGGGCAGGGCCGCGTCTTCTCCTGGACATCCCAGGAGGAATTCACCAGTGAGCACCACCAAGAAGATCGCGGGCGCAGCGCTCGTGGCCGCGCTGGGCGTCGGCACGCTCAGCGCCTGCGGCGGCGGCGACACCAAGGACAAGCCGGCGGGCGCGAGCGACGCCCCGAAGTCCAAGACGATCACCCTGGTCTCCCACGACTCCTTCAACGTGACCGACACGGTCCTCAAGGAGTTCGAGCAGCAGAGCGGCTACACCGTCAAGGTCCTGAAGTCCGGCGACGCCGGCGCCGCCCTGAACCAGGAGATCCTCACCAAGGGCTCCCCGCGGGGCGACGTCTTCTTCGGCGTCGACAACACGCTCCTCTCGCGCGCCCTCGACAACGGGATCTTCACCCCGTACCAGGCCAAGGGCCTGGACCAGGTCAAGCCGGAGTTCGTGCTCGACCAGCAGCACCGTGTCACCCCGGTCGACTCCGGCGACATCTGCGTCAACTACGACAAGGCCTACTTCGCCGACAAGAAGATCGCCCCGCCGCAGACGCTGGACGACCTGACCAAGCCGGAGTACAAGAACCTGCTGGTCACCGAGAACGCCGCGACCTCCTCGCCCGGCCTCGGCTTCCTGCTCGCCTCCGTCGGCAAGTACGGCGAGGACGGCTGGAAGGACTACTGGAGCAAGCTCAAGGCCAACGGCGTCGAGGTCGTCGACGGCTGGGAGCAGGCCTACAACGAGCGCTTCTCCGGCTCCGCGGGCGGCAAGAAGGCCAAGGGCGACCGTCCGCTGGTCGTCTCCTACGCCTCCAGCCCGCCGGTCGAGGTCCTCTACGGCGAGCCGCAGCCCGCCGAGGCCCCCACGGGCGTGGCCACCGGCACCTGCTTCCGCCAGGTCGAGTTCGCGGGCCTGCTCAAGGGCGCGAAGAACGAGGAGGGCGGCAAGGCGCTCATCGACTTCCTGGTGAGCAAGAAGTTCCAGGAGGACATGCCGCTCCAGATGTTCGTGAACCCGGTGGTCAAGGACGCGAAGCTGCCGGAGGTGTTCACGAAGCACGGCGTGGTCGTCGAGAAGCCGGAAACGGTCGCCCCCGACGCCATCGCCAAGAACCGTGACCAGTGGGTCAAGGCATGGTCCTCGCTCGTCGTGAAGTAGTGCGGGACGGCTCCCCGAAGGCGGGCGGGCGCGCCACCGCCGTCAGGTTCGCCCTGATGGCGGTGCCGCTCGCCTTCTTCGGGCAGTTCTTCGCCTATCCCGTCGCCGCGATCGTGGGGCGCGGGCTCAAGACGGACGAGGGCTGGCAGTTCGGGCGCGTCGGCGAGGTGCTGGCCAGGCCCGACATCGCGGGCGTCCTGTGGTTCACCACGTGGCAGGCGTTCGCCTCCACCGTGCTCACCCTGCTGATCGCCCTTCCCGGCGCGTACGTGTTCGCGCGCTTCGACTTCCCCGGCAAACAACCGTTGCGGGCCCTGGTCACCGTGCCGTTCGTGCTGCCGACCGTGGTGGTCGGATCGGCCTTCCTGGCCCTGGTGGGGCGGGGCGGGCTGCTCGACGAACTGTGGGGCGTCCGGCTGGACACCACCGTCTGGGCGATCCTGCTCGCCCACGTCTTCTTCAACTACGCCGTCGTGGTCCGCACCGTCGGCGGGCTGTGGGCCCAGCTGGACCCGCGCCAGGAGGAGGCCGCCCGGGTCCTGGGCGCCGGGCGGTTCGCCGCCTGGCGACGGGTGACGCTGCCCGCGCTGGGACCGGCGGTGGCAGCGGCCTCGCTGATGGTGTTCCTGTTCACCTTCACCTCCTTCGGCGTCGTGCAGATCCTGGGCGGGCCCGCGTACTCCACGCTGGAGGTGGAGGTCTACCGGCAGACCGCGCAGCTCCTGGACCTGCCGACGGCCGCGGTGCTGACGATGGTCCAGTTCGCCGCTGTCGGCCTGATCCTCGCCGTGCACGCCCGGACCGTGCGCCGTCGCGAGACCGCGCTGCGGCTCGTGGACCCGGCGCACACCGCGCACCGCCCGCGCGGCTGGGCCCAGCGGAGCCTCCTCGGCGGGGTGCTGCTGACCGTGGCACTGCTGATCGTGGCCCCGCTGGCCGTGCTGGTGGAGCGGTCCTTCGACGCGCCCGGCGGGTACGGGCTGGGGTTCTACCGGGCGCTGCAGGACGCGGGTTCCGGGGGCGGAACGTTTCTGGTGCCGCCGCTGGAGGCCATCTGGAACTCCCTGCAGTACGCGCTGGCCGCCACCGCCATCGCCCTGTTCGTCGGAGGGCTCGCGGCCGCGGCGCTGACCCGTCGCGGCGGGTCGTTGGTGCGGGGCTTCGACGCGCTGCTGATGCTCCCCCTCGGCGTGTCCGCCGTGACGGTGGGCTTCGGCTTCCTGATCACGCTGGACGAGCCGCCGCTGGACCTGCGGACCTCGTGGATCCTGGTGCCCCTGGCGCAGGCGCTCGTCGGCGTGCCGTTCGTCGTACGGACCATGCTGCCCGTGCTGCGGGCCGTGGACGGCCGGCTGCGGGAGGCGGCGGCCGTGCTCGGGGCGTCGCCGCTGCGGGCCTGGCGGGAGGTGGACCTGCCGCTGGTGCGGCGGGCGCTGCTGATCGCGGCGGGCTTCGCCTTCGCCGTCTCGCTCGGGGAGTTCGGGGCGACGGTGTTCATCGCCCGGCCGGACCACCCGACGCTGCCGGTGGCGGTGGCCCGGCTGCTGGGGCGGGCCGGGGAGATGAACTACGGGCAGGCGATGGCCCTGAGCACGATTTTGATGCTGGTGTGCGCGGTGTCCCTGCTGCTGCTGGAACGGCTGCGACCCGCCACGACCTCGGGAGAGTTCTGATGACCCTGCTCCGGCTCGACGGCGTATCGGTCCGTTTCGGCGAGCGGGCCGTCGTGGACGCGGTGGACCTGGAGGTCGCCGAGCACGAGATCGTCTGCGTGCTGGGGCCGAGCGGCAGCGGCAAGTCCACCCTGCTGCGGGTGGTGGCCGGGCTGCAGCCCGTGTCCGGCGGGCGGGTGCTGCTCGGTGACGCGGACCAGGCGGCGGTCCCCGTGCACCGGCGCGGGGTCGGTCTCATGTTCCAGGACCACCAGCTGTTCCCGCACCGGGACGTCGGCGGGAACGTCGCCTTCGGACTGCGGATGCGGGGTGCCTCCGGCGGGTCCTCGGCCGCCCGGGTCGCGGAGCTGCTGGAGCTGGTCGGCCTTCCGGGCGCCGAGCGCCGGGCGGTGGCCTCGCTGTCGGGCGGTGAGCAGCAGCGGGTGGCCCTGGCCCGGGCCCTCGCCCCCTCACCGCGGCTGCTGATGCTGGACGAGCCGCTGGGCCAGCTCGACCGGGGGCTGCGGGAACGGCTCGTCGTGGAACTGCGCTCCCTGTTCTCCCGCCTCGGCACCACCGTGCTCGCCGTCACCCACGACCAGGGCGAGGCCTTCGCGCTGGCCGACCGGGTCGTGGTCATGCGGGACGGGCGCATCGCGCAGGCCGGGACCCCGCTGGAGGTCTGGGAGCGGCCGGCCTCCGAGTTCGTGGCGCGCTTCCTCGGCTTCGAGAACGTGGTCCCGGCCACGGTGTCCGGGGGCGCGGCCGCGACCCCGTGGGGGAAGGTCCCGGTTCCCGCCGGGGCGCCGGAGGGCGAGCGGCGGCTGCTGATCCGGCCCGTCGGCGTACGTCTGGGGGCGGACGGACTGGGCTGCGAGGTGGCCTCGCGCACCTTCCGGGGCACCCATGTGGCGCTGCTGCTGAGGCCCGAGGAGGGACCGGTGCTGGAGGCCGAGTGCGGCCTCGCGGGGGCTCCGGCCGTGGGCGACCGGGTCCGGGTGACCTTCACCCCGTCCGAGGTGGTCGTCCTGCCGGGCGGGCCCTGAGGGCCGTGGCCCGCCCGGACCGCCCGGCGCTCTGATCCTCTGATCCCTCGGCGCCCTCGGATCCCTCAGTCCCTCAGGTCCCTCAGCGCCCTCAGCGCCCTCAGGGCCGGATGCCGTCCACGGCGATCGGCAGGTGGCGGGGGCCGCGCAGCACCGCGTTCTGGCGGTACGGGGGCGGGTCGGCCAGCAGCCGGGGGTTCTCCAGCCTGCGGGCCAGCTCGCTCAGGGCCAGCTGGGCCTCCTGCCGGGCCAGCGGTGCCCCGAAGCAGCTGTGGATGCCGCTGCCCAGGCCCAGGTGCTGGATGTCCTCGCGGTCCGGGTCGAAGCGGTCCGGGTCCTCGAACCGCAGGGGGTCACGGTTCCCGGCGGCCAGGACCAGCCACAGCGAGGCGCCCTTGGGGATGGACACGCCCGCCACCTCGATGTCGGCGAGGGTGCTGCGCTGGGGGACCAGCTGCACCGGGGGCTCGTAGCGCAGCAGCTCCTCCACGAGGTTGACGGAGAGCTCCGGCTCGGAGCGCAGCCGGTCGAGGACCTCCGGATGGCGCAGCAGCGTGAGCATCCCGTTGGTGATCAGGTTGACGGTGGTCTCGTGACCGGCGATCAGCAGCAGCGCCGCGGTGCTCAGCACCTCCATCGTCGTCATGGTGCCGTCCGGGCTGTTCCCGGTGACCAGCTCGGAGAGCATGTCGCCGGTCGGGTTCTTGCGCCGTTCCTCGATCAGCCCGGACAGGTACATGCCGAGTTCCATGCGGGAGTCGTGCGTACGCCTCTCGCGTTCCTTGGGGTCCGCGTCCGGATCCGGGTCCAGGCTCGCCGCGAGGGTGTCCGCCCAGACGTGGAAGCGTGCCTCGTCCTCCGGCGGCACGCCCAGCAGCCGGCAGATCACGGTCACCGGGAAGGGGTAGGAGAACTCCTCGACCAGGTCGATCCGTTCGGCGTTGCCGTTCTCCGCGATCTTGTCGATCAGGCCCTTGACGATGTCGTGCAGGTCACCCCGCATGTCGTGGACGCGGTGCGGGGAGTGCGGCGGGCCGAAGGGCCGGTTGGTCATGCGGCGCAGCCGGTCGTGCTCGGGCGGGTCGAGCTTCAGGAAGGACGGCGGAAGGACCGTCTCCTCCTCCTCTCCCGGCTCGGCCAGCGGGTCGTCGGCCGCCGACGCCAGGTTGCGGGCGTCGGAGCTGATCCGCGGATCGTGCAGCAGGGCCTGGATCTCGTAGTAGGTGCTGACGACGAACGGGCCGCTGCCGTCGTGGTAGACCGGTGTCCGGCGGAGCTCCTTGTAGAGCGGGTACGGGTCGGCCCGGTTGGAGTAGTCCAGGATCTGACGCAGGATGTCTTGGGTCATGAGGGGGCCTCGTGCTCCTCGCACTCCTCCGGGGAGGGCGCGTCCGGGTCAGTGGTGCGCGGGGGTGAAGGTCATCCGCCGGTCGGCCGGCGAATAGCCGCTGAGGGTGATGGTCGGGCCGTGCGTGGGCACCGAGGGGTCGGGGAAGTCCGCGGGCATCGGCCGGTTGCCCTCCGGCCTGCGGTCCACGGTGGTGAACGGCGGCGGGAAGGGCGCGGTCTCCTCGATGAGCCGCTCGTAGAACTGCAGCCACCGCGACTGGTCGAAGGTGACGGCGCCGATCACGCGGCCCTGGTACCCGTACACGCCCGTGAACCGGCGCTCGCCGCGCGAGCCCTGGGTGATCATGATCTCCGTGCCCATGGAGGGCACCCCGACCGACTTGATGTTCACGCCGAACTGGGAGGACCAGAACGCCGGCACCCACAGGTGGGGGCGGCGGTCCGTGCTCTCGCTGAGCATGTTGTGCGCGGCGGTCTCCGCCTGCGCGACCGCGTTGCCCCAGTGCTCCAGGGACAGGAACTGGTACCCGAACAGGGCGTGCGGGGAACGTGCCACGTCACCCGCCACGTAGATGTCGTCGGTGACGATGCCCCGGATGTCGAAGGCCCGGCAGCCCGCGTCGCACGCGATGCCGCGGGGGCCCGCGCCCAGCCCGGACCCGGCCAGCCACTCGGTGTTGCGCATGGCCCCGAGGGAGACGACCACCACGTCCGCCTCCAGCGTGGTGCCGTCGGACAGGTGCGCCGCGCGGACCCGCCCGGTGGCGTCGCCCTCCAGCCCCGTCACCATGATCCCGGTGCGCAGGTCCACCCCGTGCTCGCGGTGCATCTCGGCGGCCACCTCGCCGATCACCCCGCCCAGTGCGCCGACCAGCGGTGCGGCGCCCCGTTCGGCGACCGTGACGGGCAGTCCGCGTTCCCGGCAGGCGGAGGCGATCTCGGAGCCGGTGAACCCGGCGCCGATCACCAGCACCCGCCGCGGTCCGGCGGCGAGCTTCTGCTCCAGGGCGGCCGCGTCGTCACGGGTGCGCAGTACGAAGACCCCGTCGAGCGCGGCCTCGTCCGCCTGGGGCCAGGGCCGGGCCCGCACGCCGGTGGCGATCAGGAGCCGGTCGTACTCCACCTCGTTCCCGTCGCCGAGGCGGACCCGGCGGGCCGCCATGTCCAGGCCGGTCGCGGGGACGCCGAGACGCCACTCGGCCCCGATGTCCCGGCGGCGGGGGAGCGCGGTGCCCTCCGGGCCGGCCCGGCCCAGCAGCACCTGCTTGGACAGCGGGGGCCGGTCGTAGGGCTCGTACGGTTCGTCGCCGATCATCGTGAGGGAGCCGGTGAAGCCCTTCTCCCGCATGGTCTCGGCGGCCCGCAGGCCCGCCAGCGAAGCGCCGACGACGACGATGCGCCCCTCGCGCTTGAGCCGCTCCAGGCTGCCGTCGGCGGTCATGACGCGCCTCCGGGTCCGTCCCCGGCATGGCCGTCCGCCAGCTCCAGCAGGATCGCCCGGACCGGGCAGGCGGCCACCGCCCGGGTGACGTTCCCGCGCAGCTCTCCGTCCGCTTCCCCGTCCGCGACCGGGTTCGGGTCGTAGAGCAGCGCTTCGTCACCGTGCATCGCGAACACTTCAGGAGCGAGGAACGCGCACTGGGCGTATCCCTGGCAGCGGTTGAGGTCGACGACAAGCCTCATGAGGCATCAGCCTTTCCGTGGCTCGATCACCCCCGTCACCCCCGACCTCCAGAATGCACGTACCACCCCGGGGTCGCCTGCCGGGAGGACTAGTGCCTGCTCACCCGCAGGATGTACCCGCTGACGGCCAGCGCCCAGACCGGGAAGAGCAGCTCGGACCAGGGCAGGGAGGAGCCGGCCAGCAGCAGGAGGAGGCCCGCCGCGAAGCCCAGCAGGACCAGCGGCCGCGGGAAGACGCCGAGGCGCCTGCCGATGGTCGAGGTCGCGAAGACGAACACGGCCGCCATCCGCATCCCGTACGTCGTCAGCACCGTGTAGGCGAAGGAGCGGCCGAAGCCGGACGACGTCGTGCTCTCCTGGAGGACGGTGCCCGCCGCGGCCGCGGCGACGAACAGGGCGGCCGTGAAGACGAAGCCGCTGCCCAGGAAGACGGTGGCGACGAACCGGTCCTCGGCGTCCCCGGTGTGGGCGCGCAGGGCGCCCATGAACCAGAGGAAGAAGATCCCCGCGAACGGGACGATCTCCAGCGCCGCGCTCACCGCCCAGCGCCGGTCGGGATCCACGGGGGCGTGGGCGGCGTCCGACGGGAGCGCGTAGCGGACCAGGACGATCGAGGCCGCCAGCAGCAGCGCGAAGAGCACCCCGGCCGCACCCGCGGCGCGCGGCGTCTCCATCCGGGCGGTGGTGGTCTCCATGCACCCAGCAAGCGGCAGCGGGGGGGGGGGGGGGGGGGGGGGGGGGGGGGGGGGGGGGGGGGGGGGGGGGGGGGGGGGGGGGGGGGGGGGGGGGGGGGGGGGGGGGG
>NZ_JBVIKC010000081.1:0-15142 GCF_055581065.1 Streptomyces sp. NPDC031479 | reverse complement strand
GCCCGGCCCGACGCGGAAGGACGATGAGACTGACGGGAAACCCCCAAACCCTCCCCGACACGGGCCGAGTCGAGTCCCGCCGCCCCCCGACCCCGCCCAGCTCCAGCCCCGCCCCCTCAGTCCCCCACCGGCCTGTACGTGCACACGTTGACGCCCGCCGGGCTCGTTGCCGTCGAGACGAGTTCCAGGGTTCGGCGGCCGCCGTCCGTCGGGAAGATCGACTTGCCGCCGCCGAGGAGGACCGGCATGACGATCAGGCGGAGTTCGTCGACCAGGCCCTCGGCGATGAGGGTGCGCGCCAGGGTGGGGCTGCCCATCACCAGCAGGTCGCCGCCGTCGGCCGCGTGCAGTTCGCGGAGGCGGGCGAGGGCTTCGGCGCCGGGGATGAGGGTGGTGTTGTTCCAGGTCAGGTCGGCGTCCGTGAGGGTCGCGGAGACGACGTGCTTGGCGATGGAGTTCATCTGGTCCGCGAAGGGGTCCCCCGCCCGGCCGGGCCAGGCGGCCGCCATCGTCTGCCAGGTGCGGCGCCCGAAGAGGAGGGCTTCGGCCTTGGCGGTGGCGTCGGCGAAGGCGCCGCCGACGACCTCCGGGTCGAAGAAGGGCTGCGACCAGCCGCCGTGGGCGAAGCCCCCGTCAGTGTCCTCCTCCGGCCCGCCCGGGGCCTGGACGACGCCGTCGAGGCTGATGAACTCGCTGATGACGATGCGCATGGGACTCGTTCCTTTGCTCGGGTACCTCGGCCACCTCGGGTGCCTCTGGTACCGCAGTTGCCTCAACTGCCTCGGTCGGGCTTACAGAAGGAGAGACTGCGGGGTCGCGCGGGAATCATCGCTCCGGACGCTGTGACCTGTCCCACACCGCCGTACGGTCCGGCATCTGACACATCACGGGGCGGGCGGGCCCGCCCTCGCGCCCGGGGCCGTACCCTCCGCGCATGATCGATTCACTCACCCACGTCCGCGTCGCCCGGCCGTCCCTCGACCTGGAGGCCGCCGAGCGGTTCTACGTCCAGGGCCTCGGACTGGACGTCCTGTGGCGGACGACCGGTCAGGTTCCCGGGGAGCACGACCTCGTCATGGTCGGGCCCGCCGGCGGTGGATGGCACTTCGAGCTGACCCGGGACCCCGAGAACCCGCTCGCGCCCACCCCGACCGTCGACGACCTGTTCGTCGTCTACCTCGGCGAGGCCCCCGACGAGGACCTCGTCAGCCGGCTCGTCGACCACGGCGGGACCCGGGTCCCCTCGCACAACCCGTACTGGGACGAGTACGGGGTCACGGTCGCCGACCCGGACGGCTACCGGCTCGTGCTCTGCTCCCGCACCTGGGGCTGAGCCCCCGCCGGTCCGGCCTCCGGGGCGTCGAGCACGTCCGGCGTTTCGAGGAGGGCGCCGGACCGGCTCGCCGGACGGGGTCAGCCGCCGACCTTGGGGGCCTTGGGCAGGCCGGAGGAGAGGGCGGTGCCGGCGCCCGTGAGGGAGGCGTCGGTGGCCTTGGAGGCGGTTCCGGCCGCCTGGGCGGTCACGCCGACGGCGGTCTTGGTGTCCTGCACGGCCTGCCCGGGGTGGTCGACGATCTGACCGACGCGCTTGGCGAGGGGCTTCACCGCGGTGGCGTTGCCGTCCGCGGCGTGGGCGGCGGGGGTGAGTGCGATTGCGGCGCCGCCGGACAGGAGCAGGGCGGTGAGGGTGCGCTTCATGGCCTTCATGCACGGCCCAACGACCTCACCGCACCCCGGGTCACCGGTCGCCGCGGGCGTTCCGCGCATCGGGCTACCCCGGCGCCGGCGGCCCGGCGCGTCCCGGCGGGCCCGCGCCCCGGGCCCGCGCCCCCGGCGTACTCCCGGCGCACCCCCGCCGGGGCGGGGTCAGTCCTCGACCACCAGGGCGGGGGTGGACTTGGTGAGGACCTCGCCGCGGAAGAAGGCGGGGCTGCGGCGTTCGGTGACGAACATGATGACCAGGCCGAGGGCGAGGAGGCCGACGCCAATGACGAAGACGCTGCCGACGCCGAGGCCGGGGATGGTCGAGCCGGAGCCGTAGGAGGGGTTCCAGGCGTCGGTGAGGGTCTTGAAGAAGACCGCGGCGAGGAGGAGGCCGCCGATCACCGGGAGGATGCCCTTGAAGAGCAGGTCGCGCACGGAGTCGCGCAGTTCGCCGCGGAAGTACCAGGCGCAGGCGAAGGCCGTCAGCGAGTAGTAGAAGCAGATCATCAGGCCGAGCGCGAAGATCGTGTCGGTGAGGACGTTCTCGCTGACCAGGGTCATGACCGTGTAGAAGGCACCGGTGGCGACGCCCGCCGTGACGGTGGCGCGGCCCGGGGTCTTGAACTTCGGGTGGACCTTGGCGTAGGAGGCGGGCAGGGCCTCGTACGTGGACATGGCCAGGACCGTGCGGGCCACCGGGATGAAGGTGGTCTGCAGGGAGGCGGCGGCCGAGGCGAGGACGGCGACGAAGAGCAGGATGCCGAGCACCGGGCCCATGACGGGGCCGGCGAGGGCGGCGAAGACGTTGGCGGAGGTCTCCGGGTTGCCGAGGCCGAGGCCGGAGGTGCCGGAGCCGACGGCCATCTGGGCGGCGATGCCGGTGGCCAGGTAGGAGCCGACGAGGACGACCATCGCGATGAGCGAGGCGCGGCCGGGGGTCTTGGAGGACCCGATCGTCTCCTCGTTCGCGGTGAGGCAGGTGTCCCAGCCCCAGTACATGAAGATCGAGAGGGAGAGCCCGGCGGTGAAGGCGGCCATGGAGCCGACCGCGAAGGGGTTCATCCACTCCCACGAGAAGCTGAGTCCCGTGTCGAAGGTGCCGGCGGAGGCCTTCTGGAAGGCCATCGCGACGAAGACCGCGAGGACGAGGAGCTGGAGGCCGACCAGGGTGTACTGGATGCCCTTGGTGGCGGTCATGCCGCGGTAGCTGATGGCGGTGGCGACGGCGATCAGCGTCAGGCAGGTGGTGATGTGGACGAGTTTGCTGTCGTCCAGCCCGGCGATCGACGGATTGTTCGTGATCTCGCCGGCCAGCAGCCAGAAGTAGGAGGTGGCGACACCCGCGAGGTTGGAGAGCACGATGATCGTGGCGATCACCAGGCCCCAGCCGCACATCCAGCCGATCCGCGGGCCGAAGGCCTTGACGGTCCAGGTGAAGGAGGTGCCGCAGTCCGGCATGGCCTTGTTGAGCTCGCGGTAGGCGAAGGCGACCAGCAGCATCGGGAGGAACCCGGCCAGGAAGACGGCCGGCATCTGGACGCCGACCTCACCGGCGGTGGAGCCGAGGGTGGAGGTCAGGCAGTAGACGGGGGCGACGGTGGAGATGCCCAGGACGGCGCTGCCCACCAGACCGACGGACCCCTTGCCGAGGCCCTTGCCGCGGACCTCGCCCTCGCCGCCGCCTTGGCCCTCGCCCTCGCCCTGGGCGCCGCCATTTACCGCGTCTCCGACCTTCTGCCGAACGTCCAGCTGTGTCATGGGTCAGGACGTTAGACGGTGCGGTTTCCACATTCGGAAGACTTAAGTCCGGATCCGAGGACCCAAAAATGCCTTGGAATCTTGAGGTCGAGAGAGTTAATGATCGCGCAATGAAAGGCTCACGGGCCCACCGGTCATCGTTTCGGCGGACCCGGAGCCCACCTTTCACCATGCGGAAACCGCAGCACTGTCCGTTTTGCGGCTTTTCAAACTTTCCAGATCAATTTTTGGTCAAGCCCATACGATCGACTGGATTTCGCTGTATGCGTGCAGCGCGTACGATCCCACGTCCCGCCCCACACCGCTCCGCTTGAACCCACCGAACGGCGCCTCCATGTTCCGGCCGATCGTGTTCACCCCGACCCCGCCCGCCCGCAGCCGCCGCGCCACGCGGAAAGCGCGGGCCGCGTCCCCCGACCAGACGTAGCTCAGCAGCCCGAAGTCGCTGTCGTTGGCCAGCCGGACCGCCTCCTCCTCGCCCCCGTCGAACGGAACGACCACCACCACCGGCCCGAAGATCTCCTCCCGGACCACGCGCATGTCGTTGGTGCAGTCGACGAGGAGGGTCGGCGCCACGTAGAAGCCGCGGCCGTCCCCGACCACCGGACGCTCCCCGCCGCAGGCGATCCGCGCCCCCTCCTTCCGCCCCAGCTCCACGTACGACTCCACGCGGTCCCGGTGCGCCCCCGAGATCACCGGGCCGACCACCGTGCCCCGCTCCCCCGGATCGCCCACCTTCATGAAGGCCAGGTAGCCCGTCAGCTTCTCCACCAGCTCCGCGTACACCGACCGGTGCACGATCACCCGCGTCGGCGCCGTGCAGATCTGGCCGGAGTAGAAGGAGAACGTCGTACCGATCCCCAGCACCGCCGCGTCGAGGTCGGCGTCCTCCAGGACGACCGCCGCGCCCTTCCCGCCCAGCTCCATCAACTGCCGCTTCATGCTCCGCCCGCACACCTCGGCGATGCGCTGCCCGACGCCCGTGGAGCCGGTGAAGGACACCATGTCCACGTACGGGGAGTCCACCGCCGCCTCGCCCACCTCCACCGAGGCACCCGAGACCACGTTCACCACCCCGGCCGGCACCCCCGCCTCGTGCAGCGCCTCGGCCATCTTGAACACCGACAGCGGATCCTGCGGGGCCGGCTTGACCACCACCGTGTTCCCCATGGCCAGGGCCGGGGCCACCTTGCCCGCCGGGTTCGCCCACGGGTTGTTGTACGAGGTGATGCACGTGACCACCCCGACCGGCTGGCGCACCTCCAGCGCGCCCAGCACGCTCGCCCTCCCCATCGGGCCGGCCTCGGTCACCTGCGGCGGCAGCCCGCGCTCCACCGGCTCCAGCGCGCCGCGCGCGTACCGCCGGAAGCGGGACACCCCGACGCCCACCTGCATCCCGCGCGCGATCCCCGTCGGAGCGCCCGTCTCGGCCCGCGCGAGGGCCGCCCACGGTTCGAACTCCCGCTGCATGACGTCCGCGGCCCGGTCCAGGATCGCCGCCCGCTCCTCCGGCGCCGTACGGGACCAGCCCTCGAAGGCCCCGGCGGCGGCGCGGGCCGCTTCCTCGACCTGGGCGCGGGAGGCCTCGGGGGCGAGACCGACGACGGACTCGTCCGCCGGGTTCACCACCTCGTAGTGGCCGCCGTCCGGCTCCACCCACTCGCCGCCGATGTAGAGCCGCTGCGCCGCTTCACCACTCATCGGGTGCTCACCGTCCTCGTGTCCCGGCCCGAACGGAGCACGATCCCCGGGACCGCGCCCGTCACCTCGTCGTCGCGGATGGTCTCCACGCCGTTGACCCGTACCGAGACGATCCCGACGGCCCGGGCGTCCAGGCGCGGGCTGTCCCCCGGCAGGTCGTGCACGAGCGTCGCCGGACCCGCCTCGATCCGCTCCGGGTCGAAGAGCACCAGGTCCGCGTGGAAGCCCACGGCGATCCGGCCGCGTTCGCGCAGCCCGAACAGCTGCGCCGGGTCGTCGGTCAGCATCTTCACGGCCTGCTCCAGGGGGACCAGCCTGCGGCCGCGCAGACAGTCGCCGAGGAACCGGGTCGTGTACGGGGCCCCGCACATCCGGTCCAGGTGCGCACCCGCGTCGGAGCCGCCCAGCATCACGTCCTCGTGCCGCCAGGTCTCGGCGCGCAGGGCCCAGCTCGCCGGGTCGTTGTCGGTGGGCATGGGCCACAGCACCGTGCGCAGGTCGTCGTTGGCGCAGATCTCGACCAGGCACTGGAAGGGGTCCTGGCCGCGCTCGGCCGCGATGTCGTTCACGACCCGGCCGGACAGGCCTTCGTTCTCCTTGCTGTACGTGTCCCCGATGACGTAGCGGCCGAAATCGGCCAGGCGCCGGAAGACGCCGGCCTCCTTGCTGTCGGCGCGGCGCAGCATCACGGCGCGGACGTCCGGGTCGCGGAGCTTCTCGATCCGCTCGGGGACGGGGAGGGCGAGGACCTCGCCCCAGCCGGGGATGAGGTTGAGGGCGCAGAAGGTGCCGAGGGACATGTTCATCGGGGTGAGGATCGGCATCGTGAGCGCGACGATCCGGCCGCCGGCCGCGCGGGCTCGCTCGCTGGCGACCAGCTGGCGCGGGACGCGTTCGGGGACGGCGGCGTCGATGGTGAGGACGTTCCAGTTCAGGGGCCGGCCGGCGGTGGCGCTCATCCGGACGAAGAGGTCGATCTCGGCGTCGGAGAACCGGTCGAGGCAGCCGGCGACGATGGCCTCCAGCTGGGTGCCCTCGTGGTCGGCGACGGCCGCGGAGAGGGCGAGCAGCTCGGCGGGCTCCGCGTGGCGGGAGGCGACCGGGGCTCCGGCGCCGTCGGTGTGCGTGGAGGACTGGGTGGTGGACAGGCCCCAGGCGCCGGCGTCCATGGCCTCGTGGAGCAGGTCGACCATCTGCCGGAGCTGCTCGGGGGTGGGCCGGCCGCCGACCGCGGCCTCGCCCATGACGTGCCGGCGCAGGGCGCAGTGGCCGACCATGAAACCGGCGTTGACGGCGATGCGGCCGTCGAGGGCGTCGAGGTACTCGCCGAAGGTGGACCAGCTCCAGTCGACGCCCTCCTCCAGGGCGGCGAGGGCCATGCCCTCGACCTTGCTCATCATGCGGCGCGTGTAGTCGGCGTCCTCGGGGCGGGCGGGGTTGAGGGGGGCCAGGGTGAAGCCGCAGTTGCCGCCGGCGACGGTGGTGACGCCGTGGTTCATGGAGGGGGTGGCGTACGGGTCCCAGAAGAGCTGGGCGTCGTAGTGGGTGTGGGGGTCGATGAAGCCGGGGGTCAGGACCAGCCCGGTCGCGTCCTCGCTCGTACGGGCCGCCTCGGTGACGGTGCCGGGGTCGGCGACGGTGACGATGCGGCCGTCGCGGATGCCGACGTCGGCGGGGCGCGGGGGTGTGCCGGTCCCGTCGACGACGGTCGCTCCGCGGATGAGGTGGTCGAGCATGACGGTTCCCCTCCTGGGTGGTCCTGCGGGTGCCCTGGCCGGGCGGTTGCCGTTGCCCTGCGGGGCGGGGCGGGGCGGGTACGTGGTCGGGCGGGCGGCTCCGGTTCCGCGCGGGGCGCGGGCCCTGCCCGGAGTGGGGCGGGGTCATGGCGACGCCCCGGCGGGGGGCCCTCCGGGGTGGTCCGCGTCGGGCCGGAGTGGGCGGCAGGCCGCTGCCGGGCCACTCCGGCCCTCGGCGATGCCCTGCCGGGGCGGCGGTCCGGGAAGACGCCGCTCCGGCGGGGGTCGGTCGGGGCCCGGGACGGGCGGGCCCTGCGGGGCTGTCCCCTACCCGCCCTTCCACCGTTCCCCGGGGCTCCGCCCCGGACCCCGCGGCGGCGGCCGGGGGCACGGGGCCTGCGGCCCCGACCCTGGCCGACACGAAGCCCACGGGTCCGGGCTCCGGTGCCGGGTCCGGGTGGGGCGGGTGGCCCCCGGAGGGTCAGGCCGACTGGCGGAAGCGGGTCGTGCGGTGGACCGGGTCCGTGTCGATGTGGGGGATGACGTGTTCGCCGATCAGCTTGATCGTGGTCAGCGTGTCCTCCTTCGACACCCCCGTCGGCAGGCCGAAGGACAGCTGGTCCGCGCCCGCCTGCTCCCAGCGCTTGCACTGGGCGCGGACTTCCGAGGGGTCCCCGCAGATGAGGAGTTCCTCCGCGATGAGGAGCTCGATGATCTCCGCGTTGTACTCGGGGAGGGTCTCCGGCCACTGCGGGATCGCCTCGGGGCGCGGGAACGTGTCGTGGTAGCGGAAGACCAGCGACTGGAAGCGGTTCATGTTCGCGTTGACCGCGATCTCCACCGCCTTCTCGTGGGTCTCGGCACAGATCGCCGTCGAGGTGACCATGACGTTGTCGTTGACGAAGGCGCCGATGGCCTTCGCCTCCCGGATCGCCGTCTTGTACTGGTCGAGGACCCACTCCATGTCCGAGACCTTCTGGACGCTGAAGCCGAGGACACCGAGGCCCTTCCGCGCCGCCATCGCGTACGAGGAGGGGGAGCCGGCCGCGTACCACATGGCCGGGTGGGCCTTGCCGTACGGCTTGGGGAAGACCTTGCGCGGGGGCAGCGACCAGTGCTTGCCCTGGAACCCCTCGTACTCCTCCTGGAGGAACATCTTGGGGAACTCCGCGATGGTCTCCTCCCAGATCTCCTTGGTGTGGTTCATGTCCGTGATGCCGGGCATGAAGCCGAGGATCTCGTGGCTGCCCGCACCGCGTCCGGTGCCGAACTCGAAGCGGCCCTTGGAGAGGTGGTCGAGCATGGTGACCTTCTCGGCCACCTTCACCGGGTGGTTGACCGGGGCGAGGGGGTTGAAGATGCCCGAGCCGAGGTGGATCCGGTCGGTCGCGGCGGCGAGGTAGCCGAGGAAGACCTCGTTCGCCGAGAGGTGCGAGTACTCCTCCAGGAAGTGGTGCTCGGAGGCCCAGGCGTACTTGAAGCCGGACTGGTCGGCCTGGATGACGTACTCGGTCTCCTCAAGCAGCGCCTTGTGCTCCGCCTCGGGGTCGACCTTGGACCGCGCCTCAGGCACGTATCCCTGCACGAAGAGCCCGAATTCCAAGGGGGTTCACCGTCCTTAGGTTTCTGACATGTCGTCAGATTTGATGGGTCCGACTGTTCCACCGCGGGCCGGGACCGTCAATACCTCTACCTGACGGTCCATCAGAAACTCAGAGGATGCTCACTCCGGCCATCCAGCCCCCGTCGACGACGAACGGCTGGCCGGTGATGTACGAGGAGTCGTCGCCGGTCAGGAAGAGGGCCAGGCGCGCTATCTCCTCCGGCCGGCCGACCCGCCCCAGCGGGACCACCCGCTTGTACAGCTCCGCCATCGCCTCCCGGGCCTCGTCCGTCATCCCGGCGGGGTCCAGGAGCCCGGGGTTGGCCATCGGGGTGTCCACCGCCCCCGGGCACATGGCGTTGACCCGGATGTTCTTCCCGGCCAGCTCCAGCGCGGCGACCCGGGTCAGGCCCAGGATCGCCGCCTTGGTCGCCGCGTACGCGCCCACGTACGCCATGCCCGTCAGCCCCGTGTAGGAGGAGGTGTTGACGATGGTCCCGCCGCCCGCCGCCTCGATCTCGGGGGCGAGCGTCTTGATCCCGAGGAAGGCGCCGACCTGGTTGACCTCGATCACCTGCCGGAACTCCTCCAGCGGGGTCGCGGTCAGCTCGTTGAAGCGCAGGATCCCCGCGTTGTTCACCAGGCCGCTGACCGGGCCGAAGGCCTCCTTCGCGACGGCCACCGCGGCCGCCCAGTCCTCTTCCCGGCTCACGTCCATCCGCACGTAGCGCGCGCGGTCCTCACCGATGTCCTCGGCGACGGCGGCGCCCTGCTCGTCCAGCACGTCCCCCAGCACCACCCGTGCGCCCTCGGCGGCGAAGAGGCGGGCCTCCTGCTCGCCCTGGCCGCGCGCCGCACCGGTGATCAGGACGACGCGCCCGTCCAGCTTTCCCATGGCCACTACACCCTTCAGTCGTTGAGGAGGGGGGCCACCTCGGCCCCGAAAGCGGTGATCTGGTCGGTCAGCTCGGCGCGGTCGCGGCTGCGGAAGCGGACCTGGATCTGGTCCACGCCCAGCGCCCGGTACTCCCGCAGCGACTCGGCGAGCGCTTCCGCCTTGCCGGTCAGGGCGCGGCGGCCGGTGTCCCACCCGGGCTCGCCTACGTAGAGGGCCTCGGTGATCGCGCCGAACTCGACGGGGCCGGTGACCCCGGCCGCCGCGCGCAGCTCCTTGATCCGGGCGATCTGCGCCGGGAGCTTCTCGCGGGGATCGCCCTGCGGGAGCCAGCCGTCGCCGCGCTCGGCGGCCCGGCGGACGGCGGCGGGCGAGGACCCGCCGATCCAGACGGGGATCCGCTCCTGGGCGGGCCGCGGCCGCTGGCCGAGGTCCCGGAAGGAGAACCGCTCCCCCTCGAACTCCGGGTACTCCTCGGGACCCAGGGCCGCGCGCAGGGCGTCGAGGGTCTCGTCCAGCAGGGCGCCCCGGCGGGGGAAGTCCGCGCCGACGGCCTCGAACTCCTCCTGGACGTGCCCGGCGCCGACCCCGAGGATCAGGCGGCCGCCGCTGAGGTGGTCGAGGGTCGCGTACTGCTTGGCGGTGACGAGCGGGTGGCGCAGCCCGACGATCGCGACGTGGCTCAGCAGCCGGACGCGCTCGGTGATCCCGGCCAGGAAGGCCAGGGTGGCGACCGGGTCGTACCAGATGGTGCTCATGGGGCCGGCGAGGCGGCGCGGGATCGCCACGTGGTCGCAGGTGGCGAGGTACCCGAAGCCCGCCCGGTCGGCGGCGCGGGCCACCTCGGCGAGGTCGGCGGCGCCGGCCGAGGCCTCCCAGGGTTCGGCGTAGATGGTGCTCTGCGACTGGACGGGGAGCTGCATCCCGTACGCCAGCCGGCCTTCCGGAAACACGCGTGCCATGGCGGGCCCGCCTCGCCTTCGTCTGCCGGTTCGTTGTGCCGGTGCGGTGTGTGCCGGTGTGGTGCCGGTGCGGTGTGGTGCCGGTGCGGTGCACCCGTGCGTTGCGCCGGTGCCGGGCCATCGTCGTAGCTGACGGACCGTCAGGCAAGAGGCGGGGGCGATCCGCCCGGGCCGGCCCGCCCGCGCCCCGCGCCCCGTTCCGCACCCGGCCCGCAGCGCCTAGGGTGCGGCGCGTGGAACTGATGCTCACGCTCGTCAGCGGGCTCGCCTGGACCGTCGTCTACGTGGAGGCGATCCGTGTCGGGCTGCGGGACCGGACCTACGCGATGCCCGTCGCCGCGCTCGCACTGAACTTCGCCTGGGAAACCACCTACGCCGTGAACGAGTTCCGCACCGGTGTGTCCGCGCAGGGCGTGGTCAACGTGGTGTGGGCACTCGCCGACCTCGTGATCGTGTACACGTACCTGCGCTTCGGGCGCGCCGAGCTGCCCGGCTTCGTGACGCGGCCGCTGTTCGCCGCCTGGAGCGCGCTCCTGTTCGCCACCGGCTTCGCCGTGCAGTGGCTCTTCCTCGCCCAGTTCGGGACGCACGACGCGACCCGCTACTCGGCGTTCCTCCAGAACCTTCTGATGTCCGGGCTGTTCATCGCGTTCTTCGTCGCCCGGCGCGGTCCGCGCGGGCAGTCCCTGCTCATCGCCGTCGCCAAGTGGCTCGGCACGCTCGCCCCGACCGTTCTGTTCGGGGTGCTGGAGGGGTCCGGCTTCGTCCTGGGGCTCGGCGTGCTGTGCTGCGTGTACGACCTCGTCTACATCGGCCTGCTGCTCAGAAGCCGGGAGGCCCCATCGCGATGACCGGGTGCGCCGCCGGGTCCAGGGTCTCCAGGAGCTTGCGCATCGCCTCCTTCGGGAGGCCGACGCAGCCCTGGGAGGGGCCGTCGTGGTCCACGTGGAGCCAGATGTTGCCGCCCTTGCGCTCGCCGTCCGGCTTGACGGGGTCGAGCGGGGACACGCCCTGGCGGCGGTTGTAGTCGATCGCCACGACATAGTCGAAGGAGCCCTCCAGGGACTCCCCGTTGACCCCGCGGCCGGTGGCCACGAACGCCGCGTCCCGGTCGTACGGGAGCTTCGTGCCGGGCGGTGCGGGCAGCCGCCCGCCCGCGTCGGTGAGGGAGAACACCCCCTGCGGGGAGGTCAGGTCCCCGTACTCGCGCTCGCCGGACCAGCCCTTGGCGCCGTTGCGGGCGGGCCAGTGCCCGGCCGCCGTCCAGTCGGCGCCCGCCGTGGCCCGCGTGTAGAGGGTGACGTCCGACTCCGAGGAGTCCTTCGCCCTGCCGGTGACCAGCACCAGTTGCCGGGACTCGGCGGGGATCCGGGCGCGGGCCGCGTCGCCGAGCGAGGCCGGCAGCCCGTGGCGGGCGTCGGGGCGGTGCGCGTCGCGCGCGGCCCGGTCGGGGGTCTGCGGGCGGGAGTCCGAGCGGGCCGGCGGGACGGGAGCCCCCGGCTGCTGGTGGAGGGCCTGCACCCAGCCGGCACCGAAGGCCAGCAGGCCGAAGGTGGCGACGGCGGTCAGCGCCCGCGGCCGGCGGGCGGCCGAACGGGAGCGCGTACGGGTGCGGCCCCGGGAACGGGAGCGGGCTCGGGCGTGCTTGCTCATTGACCCGACCGTACAGGAGGCGATCTCCGTTCCCGTCGACCCCGGACGCCTGCCGGGCGTCGACCGGGCGCCTGCCGGACACCGACCGGGCGCCGGGCGGCTGCCCCCGGCCCGCCGCCGGCTCCGCCGGGACGGGGAGGTCCACCCCGGGAGGAACGTTTCGGTCGGCGTGCCGGTCGCATGATCAGATGGCAAAGGCCACCTGATCAGGGGAAATGGTGGCCGGAACGACCTCCCCGGGGCCGCGGGGCGATCTACTGGGCAGGCCGGCCGCACGGGGGTGCGCGCCGTCCCTAACAGGAGGATCTGTCATGCGGAAGTCCGCGACCGTGCTCGCCGCCCTCGCCCTCGCCCTCGTGGGGGCATCGCCCGCCAACGCCGCGGTGGACAGCCAGTGCGGTCAGTACATCTGCGTCATGACGGCACACCACAACCGGTTCGTGCAGGACATCACCGTCCAGACCCGCGACGGCAACCCGGGTGTCCTGCGCGCCTACTGGGGGGAGTTCCGCTCCGGGCGGGTCACCGCCGCCTCCCACCGCTGGGGCGTCGGATACGAACAGGCCGGCGCGAAGCTCGTCTGCGGCGGCCTGGAGCGCGACGGCCGCACCATCGAGGACGGCATCTGCGTCACCATCTGACCCCCTGGAGGGAGGGCGGGGCGGGGCGGACGGGGCGGACGGGGCGAGGGGGCCGGGCGGGACCGGGCGGCCCGTCCCGCCGGTCCCGCCGACCCCGCCGAGCCCGCCGCCCCCTCCCGCCCGCAGGGGCCCGGACGTACCCTGAACTGATGAGAACTCCTCGTCAGGCAGCGCGCATTGTCGTCCTCTCTCCCAGCGGATCGGTGTTCCTGTTCCGGGAGAACAACGTCGAAGTCGGCATCCACTGGCTGCCGCCGGGCGGCGGGATCGATCCCGGCGAGAGCCCCGAGGATTGCGTGCGGCGCGAGTTGCGCGAGGAGACCGGGTGGACCGACCTGGAGCCGCAGCGGCTGCTGTGCACCTGGGAGCACGACTTCACCCACCAGGGCGTCCCGGTCCGCCAGCACGAGCACATCTACGTCACCACGGGCCCGCGCCGCGAACCGCGCCTCGAAGCCCCCGACATCCACTGGCAGTGGCTCTCCCCGCAGCGCCTCGCCACCCTCGGCGAACCCCTCTGGCCCCCGCGCCTGCCCGAGCTCCTCGCCGACGCCCCGGCCGAACCGGTCCACCTGGGGCTCGTGACGTAGCCCCGGGCGGGGAGGGTCCGCGCAGCCGGCCGCCCCCGCACTCCGCCCGGATCACCCGGACCGGCGGCGGGTGTCCGTGAGGGTGTAGCCGCCCGCGGTCGTACCGGCGTCGGCGGGCCCGGCCGCGCAGGGCGCCAACTCGGGCGCACCGGCCGGGGGCGGCGCCGTGATCCCGATCCGGGTCTCCCCGGTCCCCGGCGCGGCGACGTGGAAACTCACCCCCATCCGGGCGGGCGGCGTACCGTGCAGGAACTCCTCCCAGCCCGGTCCGGCGTCGACGAGCCTGCCCGTCACGGCCACGTCGGCGCCGTCGACGCGTACGCAGTCGACCCGGAAGTCACCCCAGTTGAAGCCCGGCCGCGGCCCGTCGGAGCCGTCGGAGGGGCCGCCCATGAAGTGCTGGATGCGGAACGTCCCCCAGGAGCGCGCCGCCACGGCAGGATCGCGGCCGTCGAAAAAGCCGTGCGCGTCGACGAGGATCCGGACGTCGTCCCGCGGATCCCCGTACGCCATACGGGCCCAGCCGCGGATGCCGGCGAGGCCGGGGGCGGATGAGGGGGCGGATGAGGGGGCGGGGGCTGAGGCCGTCGGGGCGGGGGCGGCAGCGGCGGTCGTGGCGGTGGCCATCGGCGCGGCCGCCGCCACGGCCAGGACGAGGACGAGCGGAACGGTACGGCGCAGGGTCGACTCGATCACGGTGGTTTCCCCTCCGGAAGCGGTGGTGCGGTCGCCTCCGATCCTGTCGGGCCGCCGCTCCCCCGCCATCGCGCCCGGGAGCGACCCGCCCTCCCCCGGTTGGGGGAGGAAGGGTCAGCGTGGGGGTGGGTCAGCGCTTGGCGGTGGCCTTTGCGTAGAGCTGCGCCGCGTAGTCGCCGAGGACGGTGCTCGTGGACACGTCGTCCGTGTCCCCGCCCGTCAGGATGCCGATGATCTTCCCGTCGCGGCCGATCCAGGCACTGCCGCTGGTGCCGCCCGGGAAGTCGGAGCAGTCGAAGCGCTGTTCCGTCGGGCTGAGGCGGACGGAGACGGCCGTGCAGGTACGGGGGACCTTGCGGTCCGCGGGGTAGCCCGTCACCGTGACCTCCTCGCCCGCGCGGCCGGAGGTGTCCAGGGGGGCGCCGCCTATGACGTCCTCGATGTTGCGGCCCTTGGCGTCGGGGGCCACGCGGGCGAAGGCGAGGTCGTAGTCGTCGTCCGTGCCGTCGGCCCAGCGCTCGTCCTCGTAGACCTGCTCTATCTTCCAGGTCCCGTACGGGGCGACACCGTTCGCGTACGCGGGCGCGAAGACCGCACCGCCGTCGCGCGCCTGCTCGCCCTCCATGAGGCAGTGACCGGCGGTGATCAGCAGGTTCTTGCCGGGGCTGCGGACGACGGTGGCGGTGCAGAAGTGATCGCCGTCCAGGCCACCGGTGAACAGGGCTCCGGTGAAGGCGGCGGGCCCGCCGGGCTTGGGGGTCGCGGCGGCCGGCGGCGGCGAGGCGAGCTGAGGCTTGGAGGCCTTCGACCGCGAGGGTCCGGTGGGAGAGCCGGACGGCGTGGCCGACTTGGCGTACACCGGAGCGTCGGCCCCGTCGGGCGGCGGCACCAGCTCGGCCACCGCGGCCGAGGCGCCCAAGGCAGCCACCGCACACAGCACCGCCGTCACCACGGTCCGCTTGTCCACCGCCATGATCCCTCCCGCTTCGCCCTCGCGAAGCATGCCCCGGGGGCGGGGCGGGGTGCAAGGGGAGAGGGGGGTGGGCGGGTCGGGGGCAGGCGGGGGCAGGCGGGGGTCGGGGGGCGGCGGGACTTTGGCTGGTCCGTGTCAGGGAGGGTTTGGGGGTTTCCCGTCAGTCTCATCGTCCTTCCGTGTCGGGCCGGGCTGTCAAGGGCGCTCCCTTCGGTCGCGTCGCTTCGCGA
>NZ_JBVIKC010000080.1:0-17591 GCF_055581065.1 Streptomyces sp. NPDC031479 | reverse complement strand
AAACCACAAAAAAGGGGGGGGGGGCCCCCCCCCCCCCCCCCCTTCCCCCCTCCCCCCCCCCCCCCCCCCCCCCCCCCCCCCCCCCCCCTCCCCCCCCCCCCCCCCCACGCCCGTTCCTCATTCCAGGGCCGGGGAGATCCGGGCGGGGCCGGACGCCGGGTCGCTCCGCAGCCTTTCCCGGAGCTCCCGGCTCTGGTCGGTGAGCCGCTGCGGGCCGCTGTGCGGAGGGACGCCGGAGACGCTGCTGCCCGGCGCGACCGGGGGCTCGTACCGGTCCGGCGCGGTGACGGCGGTGTACCCGGTCGCCACCGCGATCGCCGCGGTGAGGCAGATCGCCGCCCGCGACCACCGTCGGGCCGTGCGCTCGGTGAGGGAGCGGATGGTGGCCGGGGTGCTGCGGGGTTCCAGCGGCACGGCGGGCCGGAGCCCGCCGAGCAGCTCGCGCAGCGCGGCGGACTGCTTCTCCGGCGGTACGTCGGCCAGCCCGGGAACCCGTTCGGCGAGGGTGGCGTGGGCGCGCAGCAGCCGGTGCCCGGCAGCGGGGGTGCTGGCCTCGGTCTCGGCGGCGGTGTCGGGCAGGTCGAGGCCGATGCCGTCGTAGAGCAGCACGGTCCTGCGGTGTACGGGCGGCAGGTCGAGCAGGGCGTCCAGCAGCATCCGGTCGACGGGTTCGACCGGGCCCGGGTCGGGGGTGCGGTACGCGCGGCGGAACCGGTGCCAGGGCGAGAGGGCGTACTGGTACGCGACGGCCCGGACCCAGCCGACGGGATCCGGGTCGGTGGCCACCTCCGGCCAGCGTCCCCAGGCCTGGCGGAAGGCGTGCTCGACGGACTGCCGGGCGAGGGCGCGGCGGCCGGTGAGCAGGTAGGCCTGGCGGACGAGCGCGGGGGCGGCGCGGAGGTAGAGGCCGTCGAAGGCCCGCGCGGGTTCCGTCGGGGGCGGCTGCGCGGACTCCCCGGGCGGCGCCGGGTCGGGGCTCGCGGGGTCGGCGGCCTGCGGGTCGGGTCGGGCGGGGTCTGGGCGTGCGGGGTCGGCGGCCTGCGGGGCGGGCCGCTCGGAGTCGGGGCGTGCGGGAGCGCCGGCCTGCGGGGCGGGCCGGGCGGGGTCCGTGCGCGGGGGCGCGGAGGGGGGCGGATCCGTCGGGCCGGCGGCCGCGGGGGAGGGGCCGCCCCCGCCGGCCCCGGTTCTGACGGGGTGTTTCGTCTCGTGGCGGGTCAGGGAGACGGGTGGCCGGGCGGCGCCCTTGCCGGCCGGGCGGGGGCGGGTACCGGGCCCGGCCGCGCGCGCCGGGACCCCGCCCGTCGCCGCGAAGGCCCGTACGCCGCCGGTGGCGGCCCGGGGAGTTGCGCCGACGGCGGGCCCGGCGGGAGCGTCCACGGCTTCCGGGGCGGGTGGTTCGGGAGGGCCGGGCGGTTCGAGCGGGGTGGTGGCGGTGGTGGTGGCGGCCCGTGCGCCGGGGGCGTCCGCGTCCGCCTCCGCCTCCGGGGCGGTGTCGGCCTCGGCCTGCTCCTCCGCGAGGCGGGCCAGCAGCGCGGTGTACACCTCGCGCTTGCGTCCGCGCGGTTCGGTCCGGCCCGTCTCCCAGGAGCGGACGGTCGTCGCGGTGACGCCCACCGCCGCCGCGACCTCCTCGTGGGTCAGCCGGCCCGCTTCGCGCAGCCTGCGGCGTTCCTTGGGGGACGGCAGGCCCAGCTCCGCGTCGGAGGTCGTCTCGACGCCTTGTGTCATGCCACACTCCCCGCGACCCGACAGTCCTGCGCGAAAAAGTACATAAACGTATATTGAGCGACACCACGGGCATTCGCCTGTTACCCGCCCATAGCGCGTGTCGTTGGCACCATGGCGGGGTGACCCAAGTGACCGAACACGGGACCTCGTTGCCGACGGTCCCGAGGGCAGGTGCGAGGCGGCGTTCGCCGGCCGCCGCGGCCTGCGTGCTGGGCGGCGCCGTGGCCGCCGGACTGGGGCTCGGCTTCCTGGCCGTGCTCGTGATCGTCCTGTGGATCAGCTCCCCCTACCCGGACAGCGGTCCGGGCGGCGCCCTGCACCTCGCCGCGGGGCTGTGGCTGATGGCGCACGGGACGGAACTCGTCCGCTACGAGACCCTCTCCGGGGTGCCCGCGCCCGTCGGCCTGACACCGCTGTTGCTGGTGGCACTGCCGGTGCTGCTGATGCGGCGGGCGGCCCGGCTCGGCAGCGCGTCCGGGGACGGCGGGGGCGGTGAGGGGGACGAGGCCGACGAGGTGTTGCCGGCCGGCGTCGTCTTCTCCGCCGTCACCTGCGGCTACCTGGGCGTCGGGGCGCTGGCCACCGTGTACGCCGCCGGGGGGCCGATGCCCGCCGACCCGCTCAGCGCGGCCTGGCACGTCCCGCTGGTGGCGGTGCTCGCGGCCGCGGCCGGGGTGTGGTCGGCGAAGGGGAGGCCGCTCGGGCCGCTGCCGGGCTGGATTCCAGGAGGCGCGAGGAAGGCCGTCGCGCGCCCCCGTTACGCGCTGGCGCTGCGGTCGGGCGCGGCCGGGGCCCTCGTTCTGCTGGGCGGCGGCGTCCTGCTCGTGGGCGCGTCGCTGGCATGGCACGGGGCGGAGGTGCAGTCCTCCTTCCTGACGCTGACCGGGGTGTGGTCCGGGCGGTTCGCGGTCCTGCTGCTCGCGCTGGCCCTGATCCCCAACGCCATGGTGTGGGGCGCGGCGTACGGGCTGGGTCCCGGGTTCGCGGTGGGGGCCGGCGTGACGGCCACCCCGCTCGGCTTCGCGGGCGCGCCGGCCCTGCCGAGGTTCCCGCTGCTCGCGGCGCTGCCGCCGGAGGGGCCGGGAACGCCCGTCACCTGGGCGGCGGCCGGGGTGCCGGTGGCGGCCGGGCTGGTCGTGGGCTGGTTCGCGGTGCGCCGGGCGCGGGAGGTCTCCTCCGGGGAGACCGCGCTGACGGCGGCGCTGGGCGCGGTGGTGTGCGGGCTGGCGATGGCGGGCCTGGCGGCGGCTTCGGCCGGGCCGCTCGGGTCGCGGGCACTGGCCGGCTTCGGGCCCGTGTGGTGGGCGGTGGGCGGCGCGGCCGCGGGGTGGACGCTGCTGCTGGCGGTGCCGTTGGCGGTGGGGGTCCACATGTGGCGGACCCGGCCGGTGCGGGGTGCCTCCGGCGGGGGCGGGGAGGACGCGTGGCACGACTCGGGGGTACGGGAGCTGCGCTGGGCGGCGTTGCGGGAGGCGGCCCGACCGGTGGCTCCGCCGGTGGTGGCGGCTCCGGCGGCCCCGGCTGCGCCGGTGGCTCCGCCGGTGGTGGCGGGGGTGGTGGCTCCGCCGGAGCCGGTGGCTCCGCCGGTGGTGGCGGGGGTGGTGGCTCCGCCGGAGCCGGTGGCTTCGCCGGTGGTGGCGGTTCGGGTGGCTCCGCCCGAACCGGTGGCTCCGCCGGTCGTGGTGGCTCCGGACGCCCCCGATGTACCGCTGTTGGCGGCGCCGACGGAAGCATTGCTGCCGCCGGCGGTGGGGGTGCGGGTGCTGGCCCGGCGGCGGCCCCCGTCATGACCGGCCGTGCGTGCGGTCCCGGGCGTCGGCGGGGCGGGGTGCTCCCGGGGCTCCGCCCCGGACCCCGGGCCTCAATCGCCGGCGGGGCTTGATTCGGCCGGCGTGGGTGGTGCGGGGGCGGCACTGGGCCCGAGCCCCGGACCCCGGGCCTCAGTCGCCGGCGGGGCTTGATGCGGCGGGCGTGGGCGGTGCGGGTACGGCGCTGGGCCCGCGCCCCGGACCCGGGGCTGAGGCGTGGGCCGGGCTGGGGTGCGTCAGCGTTGGACCTTCAGGATGTCGCCCAGGACGTTGTCCGGGAGCAGGTTGTTGCACTGGAGTTCCGCCGTGCGGGTCAGGGCGTCGTCGCGGCAGACGAAGAAGTCCTTGTACGCCAGCTGCAACGCGTACGAGCTCGCCGCCAGCATCAGGGCCATGGACGCCGTCACCAGGCCGCCGACCGCCGCCGCGCGCTGCGGCCGGGCCGCCGGGCCCAGGGAGTCCAGGCCCGCCGGCCGGGCCGGGGTGCCCGTCGTGGGGTCGGCCTTGGCCGCCGGGCGGCCGCGCAGGGCGCTGATGCCCCAGTACATCGCGAGCGCACCCAGCAGCAGCCCCACCGAGGGGATCCCGAAGATCCCGAAGAAGAAGCCCCACATGCCCGCCAGCAGGGCGTACCGCGCGCGCCGCTGGAGCGGGTCCATGGGGTCCCAACGGGCCGGGCCCCCGGGGCCGCCGGGCTCGGACGGGCCCCCGCCGGAGCCGCCGCCGTCGTGGGGCCGCTGCGGTTGCCGGGGCTGCCACGGCTGGTCCGGCCGGCCCTCCGGGGGCGCCGCGAAGGGGTTGTCGTCGGTCGAGGGGTCGGGCTGACGGCGGTCCGGCATCGAGTGCGTTACTTCCCCTGTGTCGTGGGCCGGGCGCGCGCCCGGCGTGCGGTGTACGCCAGACGCTACCGCTCGCCCGTCCCCCCGTCCCTCGGGGGCGGTCCCGTGTGCCGGTATCGTTGCAGGCGGTCGGTGGCTTCGTATGGTTCCCCGTATATCGGTACCCCGAAGTTTCGTATGACCACACAAGACGAACGACGGCAATCCCGTAAGAAAGGGCCTCCCATGCCCGCCTCCCGGCTGGTCGTGCTGGTCTCCGGCTCCGGCACCAACCTCCAGGCCCTGCTCGATGCCATCGACGCGCACCCCGGCGGAGCCGAGGGATTCGGCGCCGAGGTCGTCGCGGTGGGGGCCGACCGCGCGAACATCGCCGGCCTCGAACGGGCCGAGAAGGCCGGGATCCCCACTTTCGTGTGCCCGGTCAAGGACTACGGCAGCCGCGAGGAGTGGGACGCGGCGCTGACCGAGGCGACGGACGCGCACGCGCCGGACCTCGTGGTCTCCGCCGGATTCATGAAGATCGTCGGCAAGAACTTCATCGACCGCTTCGGCGGCCGGTTCGTCAACACCCACCCCGCCCTCCTCCCGGCCTTCCCCGGCGCGCACGGCGTACGGGACGCCCTCGCCTACGGGGCGAAGGTCACCGGCTGCACCGTCCACTTCGTGGATTCCGGCGTGGACACCGGTCCGATCATCGCCCAGGGTGTCGTCGAGATCCGGGACGGCGAGGACGAAGCCGCTCTCCATGAGCGCATCAAGGAAGTCGAGCGCCAGCTGCTCGTCGACGTCGTGGGGCGCCTGGCCCGGCACGGCTACCGCATTGAGGGACGAAAGGTAACAATCCAGTGACCGCCGCAGACTCCGTAGAGAGCAACGACCCGACCACCACCCAGCGGCCGATCCGGCGTGCGCTCGTCAGCGTCTACGACAAGACGGGACTGGAAGAGCTGGCCCGCGGCCTGCACGAGGCGGGCGTCTCGCTCGTCTCCACCGGCTCCACCGCGTCGAAGATCGCCGCCGCCGGGGTGCCCGTCACCAAGGTCGAGGAGCTGACCGGATTCCCCGAGTGCCTCGACGGGCGGGTCAAGACCCTCCACCCGCGCGTGCACGCCGGCATCCTCGCCGACCTGCGCCTGGAGGACCACCGCAACCAGCTCGCCGAGCTGGGCGTCGAGCCCTTCGACCTGGTGATCGTCAACCTCTACCCCTTCCGGGAGACCGTCGCCTCCGGCGCCACCCCCGACGAGTGCGTCGAGCAGATCGACATCGGCGGCCCGTCGATGGTCCGCGCCGCCGCCAAGAACCACCCGTCGGTCGCCGTCGTCACCAGCCCCGCCCGCTACGCCGACGTCCTCGCGGCCGCCCGGGGCGGCGGTTTCGACCTGACCGCCCGCAAGCGGCTCGCGGCCGAGGCCTTCCAGCACACGGCGGCCTACGACGTCGCGGTGGCCTCCTGGTTCGCCGACGACTACGCCGCCGCGGACGACTCCGGCTTCCCCGACTTCCTCGGCGCCACGTACGCGCGGAACAACGTGCTCCGTTACGGCGAGAACCCGCACCAGGGCGCCGCGCTCTACGTCGACGGCACGGGAGGCCTCGCCGAGGCCGAGCAGCTGCACGGCAAGGAGATGTCCTACAACAACTACGCGGACACCGACGCCGCGCGCCGGGCCGCGTACGACCACGCCGAGCCGTGCGTGGCGATCATCAAGCACGCCAACCCGTGCGGCATCGCCACCGGCGCGGACGTCGCCGAGGCGCACCGCAAGGCGCACGCCTGCGACCCGCTGTCGGCGTTCGGCGGCGTCATCGCCGTCAACCGTCCGGTCACCGTCGAGCTGGCCGAGCAGGTCGCCGAGATCTTCACCGAGGTCATCGTCGCCCCGGCGTACGAGGACGGCGCGGTCGAGGTGCTGGCCCGCAAGAAGAACATCCGCGTGCTGCGCGCGGAGGGTGGCCCCGCCAACCCGGTCGAAGTCAAGCCGATCGACGGCGGTGCGCTGCTCCAGGTCACCGACCGCCTCCAGGCCGAGGGCGACGACCCGGCGAACTGGACGCTGGCCACCGGCGACGCGCTGTCCGCCGAGGAGCTGGCCGGTCTCGCCTTCGCGTGGAAGGCCTGCCGCGCCGTCAAGTCCAACGCGATCCTGCTGGCCAAGGACGGTGCCTCGGTCGGCGTCGGCATGGGCCAGGTCAACCGCGTCGACTCGGCGAAGCTCGCCGTCGAGCGGGCGGGCGCCGAGCGCGCGCAGGGCTCGTACGCCGCGTCCGACGCCTTCTTCCCCTTCCCGGACGGGCTGGAGATCCTCACCGCCGCGGGCATCAAGGCCGTGGTCCAGCCGGGCGGTTCGGTCCGGGACGAGCAGGTCGTCGAGGCCGCGAAGAAGGCCGGGGTGACGATGTACTTCACCGGCACCCGCCACTTCTTCCACTGAGGCACGGATACGGCGAAGGCCGCCACCCGCTGGTGCGGGTGGCGGCCTTCGCCGTGTGAACGCCTCAGCGCTTCTTGATGACCAGGGTGTTGGCGGCCTTGTCGTGCCAGCCGCGGAGCTGCCCGGTGTTGTCGAAGAACGGGGAGATCACGATGAGGATGTAGCCGAGGCCGCAGGTGATGTAGCCCAGGCCGATCGGGAAGCCCCAGCGGACCAGCGCGGGGCCGAAGCTGGGCTTCTGGCCGGTGCGCGAGTTGACGATCCGCATGCCGAGGATCATCTTGCCGGGGGTGCTGCCCATCGTGCTCACGAAGATGACGTCGTAGAAGATGAACGTCAGCGCGGAGACGAGCAGGGATGCGATGAGCGAACCGATGGCGAAGCCGCTCGCCGCGCTGTCGCTGCTGCCGCTGGATCCGGCGAACGCGGCGCCGAAGATGATGATGTTGAGGATTATCACGATGATGTACGCGAAGATCATGTCCAGCAGGCGCGCGCCGAACCGGCCGCCGTAGGTGCCAACCTCGACGGGACCCAGACCGGGGACGTTCGCGAACCCCTCCGGCACGGGGGCGCCGGGCTGGCCTACCGGGTACTGGCCGGGCGCGCCGTACGGCTGCTGGCCCTGCTGCGGGTATCCGTAGCCGCCCTGCGGCGGCACGCCCTGCGGGGCCTGCTGGGGGTAGCCGTAGCCGGGCTGGCCCTGCGGGGCCGGCGGCTGCTGCTGCCCGTACGGGTTGTTCGGGTCGCCGAAGCTCATCTGGGTCTTTCCTCCGTGAAGTGCGGGGACGCACGGCACGCACGGAGGACATCTGCTTTCTGCGGTACGCCCCCCGGCACTGCCCGCGGCACTCTTTCGATCGTCTTGCCGACCGTCATCGTGGTGGGCCCGCACCGGCCTTGTCCAGCCGGTTGTCGCAGAGGACCCGACTTGTTGTGCAAGTGCAATGAAGACCGCATTCCGGCCGCCGCCGACTGGAACCGGGACCACCACATCCGGGAGGATGGCGGTATGACCGCCCAGATTCTCGATGGCAAGGCCACCGCAGCCGCGATCAAGTCCGAACTGACCGCCCGAGTGGCGGCGCTGAAGGAGCGGGGTATCACCCCCGGCCTCGGCACCCTGCTGGTCGGAGACGATCCGGGCAGCCGCTGGTACGTCAACGGCAAGCACAA
This sequence comes from Streptomyces sp. NPDC031479, assembly GCF_055581065.1. Lineage (NCBI taxonomy): Bacteria > Bacillati > Actinomycetota > Actinomycetes > Kitasatosporales > Streptomycetaceae > Streptomyces > Streptomyces sp. NPDC031479. The sequence goes on along the minus strand of NZ_JBVIKC010000080.1, from coordinate 9,605 downwards.
GGACTGCGCCGAGGTCGGCATCGCCTCCATCCAGCGCGAACTGCCCGCGACGGCCTCCCAGGAGGACATCGAGGAGGTCGTGCGGGAGCTGAACGCCAACCCGGCCTGCACCGGCTACATCGTCCAACTGCCGCTCCCCAAGGGCATCGACACCAACCGCGTCCTCGAACTGATGGACCCGCTCAAGGACGCCGACGGCCTGCACCCCATGTCGCTGGGCCGGCTGGTCCTCAACGAGCCGGGCCCGCTGCCCTGCACGCCGTACGGCATCGTCGAGCTGCTGCGCCACCACGGCGTCGAGCTGAACGGCGCCCACGTCGTCGTCCTCGGACGCGGCATCACCGTCGGCCGGTCCATCGGGCTGCTGCTGACCCGCAAGTCCGAGAACGCGACCGTCACCCTGTGCCACACCGGTACGCGCGACCTGTCCGGGCTGCTGCGCCAGGCGGACATCGTCATCGCGGCGGCGGGCGTCGCGCACCTGGTGAAGCCGCAGGACGTGAAGCCGGGCGCGGCCGTGCTCGACGTCGGCGTCAGCCGCGACGAGAACGGCAAGATCGTCGGGGACGTGCACCCGGGCGTCGCCGAGGTGGCGGGGTGGATCTCCCCGAACCCGGGCGGGGTCGGTCCGATGACCCGAGCGCAGCTGCTGGTCAACGTGGTCGAGGCGGCGGAGCGGACCCCCAGTGCGGGCTGAGCACGACGAGCCCGGCGCTGTCGGGCGGCCGATGGGGCCGGAGCGCGAGCCGCAGCGCGGGCCGGAACGAGAGCCGGAACGAGAGCCGGAACGAGAGGGGCAGCGCGGGCCGGAGCCGGAGCGGGCCCCCGGGCAGGCGGAGCCGTCGCGGGCGGGGGCCGCGAGGTCGCGGCGGTTCCCCTCCGTCACCGAGGGCACCGTACGTCCCGAGGGCAGCGGGCGCGCCGTCCCCGGGGCGGTGTCCACGCCGGTCCGTCAGTGGCCGATGCTCAGCGTCCTGGCGGCCACCGCCGCCGGGCTGCTGACCACGGCGACGGGGCATCCGCGGGCCGGCTGCCTCATGATCGGCATCGCCCTGATCGCGGCTGCCGCGATGCGCCGCTTCCTGCCCTCGGTGGGCATGCTCGCGGTGCGTTCCCGCTTCACGGACATGATCACGTACGGGCTGCTCGGTGTGGCGATCACGCTGCTCGCGGTGGCCATGGAGCCCAAGCCCCTGCTGGACATCCCCTTCCTGGAGAGTGCGGTCCGCGTCACCGTCCGCTGACCGGGAGCGCGGTCAGCGCGGCCAGCGCGGCCGCGACGGCCGGCCGGGTCTCGGCGCCCGCCCGGACCAGCGCCTCCAGGACCCGCCCCCGGCCCGGCAGTTCCACCACCGCCGTGCCGGGCGGCGGCGCGTCGCACAGCAGTCCCGGCAGGATCGAGGCGGCCCGCCCGGCCGCCACCAGCCACAGCCCGGCCCGCAGGTCCCCGCACTCGTGCGCGATCCGCGGGGTGAACCCGGCGTTGCGGCAGGCGTGCAGGAGCATCTCCCGGCAGCTGCTCGGGGCGGGCGCCGAGACCCAGTCGGCGTCCCGCAGCGCCGCCAGCCCGTCCCGCCCGTAGGCCGGGAGCAGGGCCTCGGGCAGCGCCAGGCAGAGCGGGTCGTCGAACAGCGGGACGGCGGTGGTGCCGCTCGCGGGCGGGGCGCCGAGCAACGGGTACGCGTAGGTCACCGCCAGGTCCAGGCGGCGCCCGCGCAGCAGCGGCAGCGCCTCCTCCGGATCGGCCTGCACGATCCGCGGCCGCAGTCCCGGATGGCGTGCGGCGAGGGCGGCGACCAGCGGGGCGGCCACCGTCGCCAGCGCGCTCGGGGCGCAGCCGACGTGCAGCTCCCCGACCGGTCCGGCGTCCAGGGCCCGTACCGCCCCCTCGGCGCGTTCCAGCGCGGCCAGGACCGGGTCGCAGGCGGCGGCCAGGGCGACGCCCGCGGGGGTGAGGCGCAGTCCGCGCCCGTCCCGTTCGACGAGGGCGGCTCCGGCCTCGGCCTCCAGCGCCCTCAGCTGCTGGGAGACGGCGGAGGGGGTGACGCGGTGCAGCTCGGCGACCGCGGTCACCTTTCCGTGTTCCGCCAGGTCCCGCAGGATGACCATCCGCTTCACATCAAGCATGAGTTCATCTTAATGATTGCTGTAGTGAAGGTAGCTGGACTTCACATTGCGGCCGGGGCGATGCTCGTGCCATGAATCCCTTGAAGGTGCTCCTGATCGGCGCCGGCGGCACGCTCGGCCGCGCGGTGCACACGGCCCTGCGCGAGCGCGGCCACGAGGTCGTCACCGCCTCCCGGAAGGACGCGGACGTCCGCGTCGACATCACCGACCCCGACTCCGTCCGGGCGATGTACGAGGCGGCCGGCCCCGTCGACGCGGTGGCCTGCGCGGCCGGCTCCGTCCCGTGGCGCCCGCTGGGCGAGCTCACCACCGCCGACGTCCGGGCCGGCCTGGAGGGCAAGGCCGTCAGCCAGATCGAGCTGGTCCGCCAGGGAGTCACCCGGCTGCCCGCGCACGCCTCGTACACCCTGATCACCGGCATCCTGGCCCGCGAGCCCCTGCTCACCGGCTCGGTCGCCTCCCTCGCCAACGGCGCGGTCGAGGCCTTCGTGCGGGCCGCCGCGATCGAACTGCCGGGCCGTCAGCGGATCAACGCCGTCAGCCCCACCGTGTTCACCGAGTCCCTCGGCGTCTACGGGGACACCTTCGCCGGATTCGACGCGGTGCCGGTCGCCCGCGCGGCGAACGCCTACGTCAAGTCGGTCGAGGGACACCGGACGGGGGAGATCTTCCGGGTGGAGTAGTGCCCGGGGGCGGCTGGTGGGCGGGGCCCGGACCGGGTCCCGCCTTCGATCCGACGGGTCCGTGTGCCGTGGACCACAGGGACCCGGGGGTTGGGGGCCCCGCGGGTCGGATAGCCTGACCGCGGATGTCTCTTCACGTCAAGATTCGTAAGGACAAGGAAGCGGCGTCCTCCCAGAACTTGGGGCCCAGCACATGGGGCAGGGACGCCCCACCGCCAGCTGTCTAACGGAGAAGGCCATGACCCGCACTCCCGTGAATGTCACCGTGACCGGCGCCGCCGGCCAGATCGGCTACGCGCTGCTCTTCCGCATCGCCTCCGGCCACCTGCTCGGCGCGGACGTGCCGGTCAAGCTCCGCCTGCTGGAGATCCCGCAGGGCATGAAGGCCGCCGAGGGCACCGCCATGGAGCTCGACGACTGCGCCTTCCCGCTGCTCAAGGGCATCGACATCTTCGACGACCCGAACCAGGGCTTCGCCGGCGCCAACGTCGCGCTGCTCGTGGGCGCCCGCCCGCGTACCAAGGGCATGGAGCGCGGTGACCTGCTCTCCGCCAACGGCGGCATCTTCAAGCCGCAGGGCGCCGCGATCAACGCGCACGCCGCGGACGACATCAAGGTCCTGGTCGTGGGCAACCCGGCCAACACCAACGCGCTCATCGCGCAGGCCGCCGCCCCGGACGTCCCGGCCGAGCGCTTCACCGCGATGACCCGCCTGGATCACAACCGCGCGATCTCGCAGCTCGCGAAGAAGACCGGCGCCGACGTCACCGACATCAAGCGCCTGACCATCTGGGGCAACCACTCGGCGACCCAGTACCCCGACATCTTCCACGCGGAGATCGCCGGCAAGAACGCCGCCGAGGTCGTGGGCGACGAGGTGTGGCTCGGCGACACCTTCATCCCGACCGTCGCCAAGCGCGGCGCCGCGATCATCGAGGCCCGTGGCGCGTCCTCGGCCGCCTCGGCCGCCAACGCCGCCATCGACCACGTGCACACCTGGGTCAACGGCACCGCCGCGGGCGACTGGACCTCGATGGGCATCCCGTCGGACGGCTCCTACGGCGTCCCGGAGGGCATCATCTCCTCCTTCCCCGTCACCACCAAGGACGGCAAGTACGAGATCGTCCAGGGCCTGGACATCAACGAGTTCTCCCGTGCGCGCATCGACGCGTCCGTGGCGGAGCTCGTCGAGGAGCGCGACGCGGTCCGCGAGCTCGGCCTCATCTGAGCCATACCCGGCAGGACGGCCGGTCCGATCGTTTGATCTGATCGTCTGACCTGTACGAACGTCCTTGCGCCCCGGTCAAACGCGACCGGGGCGCTTTGGCGTGTTTTCACCTGTCGGGTGCGTGTAGGTGGAAAATAAGGTCGGCCGGTGACCGGTCACCTGATTCCCCCTCAGCCCGGCGGTGACGCCCGGACGGACCAACGGGCCGGCCGTCCGCCCGTGCATCCCGCCGTCAGCGAGGCCGGCCGCCTGCTGTGCGCGGGCACCTACCTCGACGCGGCGTACCGCGACCGGGTGATCGACGAACTCTTCGTGCACGAGGAGCGCATCGCCGCTCCGTCCTACGGATTCGACGCGGCCCGGGTCCTGGCCCACGCGCTGCGCGCCCGCCGCATCGAACTCGCCTGGGCCGCAGGCGTCCTCGGCGCCTGGTTCGTCGGCTCGCTGCTGACCGGCGGCCTGCTCGCCCTGCTGCTGTTCCCCTTCGTGCTGCTGAGCCTCGCCCGCTGGCTCCGTGCCCGGAGCAACGTCCTGCTGCGCTTCCTGTCCGTACTGGTCCGGATCTACGCCTGGTGGTCGTTCGCCGCGGTCCTGGTGGGCGTCTGGATCTCCCTGCACGGCCCCCTGGGCGAGTTCGCCGGCTTCTTCTTCCCCGGCGTCGGCGACCTCGTGACCCCCGGCGTCCCCGACGGCCGCTACGGCAGCGGATTCGGCGGTGACCCCGGCGGCTACCCGTACGACGACGGCGTGCCCGCCGCGCTGTGGCTGGCCCCCGTCGTCTTCGCCGCGGTCGTGGCCGTCGTCGGGCTCCAGCGCGGGCACGCCGCCCGCATCGTCGCCACCGAGCTGTCCCCGGAGCGCTACGCCGAGCAGTCCGGCGATCCCGCCGAGGCCTCGCCGGGCGTGCGCTACGCCCGCGTCCGCGACCGGATCCGGGCCGAACAGCACGCCCCGCTCGTCATGTACGACATCAACGGCCCCTTCACCGGGGCCGGGGACGCCTTCCGGCCCTGGCAGCTGTCCGTCGAACTGCGCCCCCGGGAGGACCTCGGCCCCGACCGCACGCCGCAGGCCGTCACCAACGCCCACATCGTCGGGCGCATCGTGCCGCTGCTGCACGCCCTGCGCGTACCGTCCCCGCACGGCTCCCCGCAGGCCGAGGCCGCCGTCCTGGACCGGCTGCGCGAACTGGTCGTCGACGAGTGCGTCTTCCTCCCGGCCGGAGGCCTGCCGCACCGGGACGCGGCACCGCTGAGCCCGCGGCAGTTCGCCGAACACCGCTCCGGCGCCATCGAGGAGGGCGGGGAGCGGCGCAGGCACTTCCTGCGCGTCCGGGTCGGCGGCTGGGACGAGAACCTCGTCGTGACCGTCTTCGTCCGGGTCCACACCCAGGGCCGCATGCTGATGCTGGAAGTGGCCCCGCACGTACTGCTCCCCGTACGCACCCGGTTCCAGCGGGCCGACGCGGAGGCCCACCGGCTCCTGCACAACACCTGGTTCGGCAAGGCCGTCGCGGCGCTCGCCGCCACCCCCCGTTCCTTCACCGGCGCCCTCGCCACCCTCGGCCGCGGCGTCGCGAGCTGGTGGCGGATCGTCACCGGCGGCCACGGCGGGGCCCGCCCCGAGGGGCCGGAGCTGTCGGTGCGGGAGATCGCCGCGGAGGAGGACGGCTCCCTCTTCCACCTCATGGACCTGGACCGGTATCTGAAAACGATTCAGGACCGGGTCGTCAGCGGGGTTACCGTCGCTCTGCACGAAGCGGGCTGGCACACGGCGGAATTCGCACAGCGCGCGGTCCACGTCGCCGAGGGCGGCGTGTTCATCCAGTCGGTGAACGGCAGCGCCTTCAGCGTCGGCGGCACAGGACACCACAACACCGCCGGCGGCGGCGGTGCGGGCGGAAAGGGGAGCAGCGGTGGCAAATGACGATGGAGAGCCCTCGGTCCGGATCGGCGGGATCAGCGGCAGCGCCTTCAGCATCGGCGGCAGCGGGCACACCAACACCGTGCACCACGGCGGTACGGGAGCGGCGGCGCCCGGCGCCGCGGAGCTGCTGGAGGCCGTCCTCGAACTGCGGGCCGCCCTCGTCCGGCTGCCCCGCGGCGAGGACCGGACGGCGCTCGACGCCGAACTGGACGAGGCCGCCGGGGAGCTGGAGGAGGCCGGTGAGATCCGGCCCGGCCTCGCCGCACGGCTGCGCGGGGCGCTGGTGCGCTGGGCCCCGCTGGTGGAGTCCGTGAGCGCGGCCACCGCCCTGGGCGAACTGCTCGTCTCGCTGGGAGGCTGACCGGTGTCCTCGCCCGACGGCGCTTCCGGCGCCCCCTGGTGGAACTCGCAGTCGCAGCGGTGGGAGTGGGGCGCGCAGCCGGGACCGGCCGCCGATCCGTCGGCCGCCGATCCGTTGTCCGCCGACCCGTCCGCCGCTCCGTCCGCCGCCGAGCCCTCGACCCTGCCGGCCGCGCCGCCGCCCGGGTACGGGTTCTGGCCCGCGCAGCCGTCCTCGACCCTGCAGCCCCCGCCGCCGCTCCCGCCGCTCCCCCCGGCCCCGCCACCGCCGCCGCCACCGCAGCCCCCGCGGTACACACCGGGCGGTGGCAGCGGCGGCAGCGGTGGCAGCGGCGGTGGCGGGGCCGGGCAGTGGCGGACCCCGTTGCTGGTGGGGCTCGTGGCGGCCGTCGCGGGCGGGTCGGCCGTCGCGGCGTGGATGCTGCTGGGCGGGAAGGGCGAGCCGGCCGCGGCCCCCGGCCCTCCCGCCACGAGCGCGCCCTCGCAGGGGCGGACCACGGAGCCCACGGGCCCCCGTAGCTCCCCGCCGGGCCCGAGCGCGAGCACCACGGCCTCCCCCTCGGCCGGCGCCGGAGCGGGGTACACCGTGGTGCGCAACGAGAGCGGCTTCTCGGTCGCCGTCCCCACCGGCTGGCAGCCCAGCCACGACGAGACCGGCAGCGGATCCTTCTACCGCCCGCCCGGTGACCGCAGCGCCCTGCTCCAGATCTTCCGGGTCACCGAGGACTCCGCCACCGGCTCGTGCGAGCTGCTGCGGATGTCCTCGCAACGCCTGGACGACGGCACCCCCGCCTACCGGCAGGTCTCCCTCGACCCGGTCGCGGGCGGAGCCTGCGAACTGGTCTACGAGTACGACAGCGCCGAGTCCCACGGCCGCCGCAGGGGCATGGAGCGGATCGTCACCGCCACCGACGGCAAGCGGTGGGCGCTGCTGGCGGCCGGACCGGCCACGGACTCCCCGACGGTGCGCGCGCACCTGACGGCGGCCCTGGACTCCTTCCGGCCGGAGTGACCGACCCAGTCACGGGCGTGCCCCGGCCGCAGGACGGCCGGGGCACGCGCGGTGCGGCTACTTGTACATGCCCACCGTGTAGTGGCCCGGGACGCTGCGCGTGGTGACGCTGATGCGGTTCCACACGTTGATCGTCGCGATCACGGCGATCAGCTGGGCCAGCTCGGCCTCCTCGAAGTGGGCCGCCGCCTTCGCGTACACCTCGTCGGGGACGAAGCCGTCCGTCAGGACGGTGACGGCCTCGGTCAGCTCGATCGCCGCCAGCTCCTTCTCCGTGTAGAAGTGCCGCGACTCCTCCCAGGCGGAGAGCTGCACGATCCGCTCGATGGTCTCGCCCTGCGCGATCGCGTCCTTCGTGTGCATGTCCAGGCAGAAGGCGCAGTGGTTGATCTGCGACGCGCGGATCTTGACCAGCTCGACCAGGGTCTCGTCCAGGCCCTTGACGGCGGCCATCTCCATGCCGAGGACGGCCTTGTAGAACGCGGGCGCGTGCTTGGCGAGGTTCATGCGGGGGGTGTGCTCGGCGGCCAGTTCGGTGGTCTTCGTTTCGTTGGTCATGGCACCACCGTACGGAGCGGGCGGCCCGCGGATATGGTCCATATCCATGACCGGATCTTGGGCCACTCTTGGGGCCGACCTCCATCTGGACCTGTCGGCCGCGGTACGGGGCGGGCGCGGTCTGCGGGCCGCGCTCACGGAGGAGCTGCGGGAGGCCGCGCGGAGCGGGCGGCTGGCGCCGGGCACCCGGCTGCCGTCCTCCCGGTCCTTCGCCGCCGACCTCGGGATCGCCCGCAACACGGTCGCCGAGGCGTACGGGGAGCTCGTCGCCGAGGGCTGGCTGACCGCCCGCCAGGGCTCCGGCACCCGGGTCGCCGAACGCGCCCGGCCGCGCCGCCCCGCGGGCGCCGCGCGGGTCCGCCACCCCGCGCGCCGGGGGCTCTCGTACAGCCTGATCCCCGGTTCCCCGGACCTCGGCGGGTTCCCGCGGGCCGGCTGGCTGGCGGCCGCCCGGCGGGCCCTCACCGACGCCCCCAACGACGCCTTCGGCTACGGGCTCGACGTACGCGGCCGGCCGGAGCTGCGCGAGGCCCTCGCCGGATACCTGGCCAGGGCCCGCGGGGTGTACGCCGACCCGGACCGGATCGTGCTGTGCTCCGGGTTCGCGCACGGACTGCGGCTCCTCGGCGCGGTGCTGCGGGCGCGCCGGGTGCGGGAGGTGGCGGTGGAGGGGTACAGCCTCGACATCCACCGCGACCTGCTGGCCGGGGCCGGCTTGCGCACCCGCCCGCTGTGGGTCGACGGGGCCGGGGCCCGCACCACCGATCTGGCGGGGTTCGGCCCCCGCACCGGCGCGGTGCTGCTCACCCCGGCGCACCAGTTCCCCACCGGCGCCGCCCTCACCCCGCAGCGGCGGGCGGCGGCGGTGGACTGGGCGCGCACCAGCGGCGGGTTCATCCTGGAGGACGACTACGACGGGGAGTTCCGCTACGACCGCCAGTCCGTCGGAGCCCTCCAGGGCCTGGACCCGGACCGGGTGGTCTACCTCGGCACCGCCAGCAAGTCCCTCGCGCCGGGGCTGCGGATGGGGTGGATGGTGGTACCGCCGGACCTGCTGGAGGAGGTGCTGGAGGCCAAGGGCCGGACCGACTGGAGTTCGAGCGCCCTCGACCAGCTCACCCTCGCGGAGTTCATCACCTCCGGGGCCTACGACCGCCACGTGCGCGGCATGCGGCTGCGCTACCGGCGCCGCCGGGACGCGCTGGTCGCGGCGGTGGCGGGACGGGTCCCGGTCTCCGGGGTCGCCGCCGGACTGCACGCCGTACTGGACCTCCCGCCGGGCACGGAGCGGGCCCTGCTGCGGTCCGCCGCCTGGCAGGACCTGGCGCTGGAGGGCCTGGGCACCTACCGCCACCCCGACTCGGCGATGCCCCCGCGCGAGGCCCTGGTCGTCGGCTACGGCACCCCGTCCGACAGCGCCTTCGCCCCGACCCTCGCCGCCCTGGTCGCCGCGCTGCCGTGACACGGCGCGCCCCGCCGGGCCCCCGGGCCCCCGGCCCCCCCGGGCCCTTCGCCCGGCCCCGGCCACTGGACCCCGGGCCCCGGCACCGCCCCGGCCCCGGGCGTGGTGCGCCCGGGGCCGGGGGGCCACCCCGCCGGGGCGGTGGCGGGGCGGCCGGCTAGGGGGTGTCTGACGGATGTCCGTGGGGAAGGAGCGGCGTCCGGTGCGTGCTCTCGGCGTGCCGACCGGAAGCCCGCGTACTGGACGTAC
>NZ_JBVIKC010000079.1:0-17846 GCF_055581065.1 Streptomyces sp. NPDC031479 | reverse complement strand
CCCTGCTTCATCCCGGCGCCGTTGCGGGAGACCAGCTGGCGGTACGCGGTCGAGTTGACCAGGCCCGGGGACGCGGCCTCCTCCCAGCTGAGGTGCTCCGGCTTCGGCATCAGCTGGTTCGACTTCACCAGCGCGAGCTCCGCCAGGCCGCCGAAGTTGGTCTCGAAGCCCCAGATCCGCTGCTCCGGGTCGAGCATCGTGTCGTCGTGCCCCTCCGCGGACTCCAGCTCCACCGACAGGCAGTGCGCCACGACCCGGTCGCCGGGGTGCCAGCGGTTGACCCCGGGCCCGGTGCGCAGCACCACACCCGACAGGTCCGAACCCAGCACGTGGTACGGGAGGTCGTGGCGCCTGGTCTGCTCGGACAGGCGGCCGTAGCGCTCCAGGAAGCCGAAGGTCGGCAGCGGCTCGAAGATCGAGCTCCAGACGGTGTTGTAGTTGATGGCGCTCGCCATCACCGCGATCAGGGCCTCGCCCGGACCCGGCTGCGGCGTCGGCACGTCCTGGAGGTGCAGGGACTTGCGCGGGTCCTTCTCCGACGAGGCCATCCCCTCGAACATGTCCGTCTCGTCCCGGCGCACCACGTTGCCCCGGTAGGACGGGGGCAGGGCCAGCGCCGCGAAGTCGGCCGGTGCCGTGTCCTCGGACAGCAGGGCATTGACGATCTCGTCCACGTGAGTTCCCTTGCGCATCGGCGGGGGCGCCGTCGGACCGGCCGGTAACCTCGGCCGTGCGCGCCCCCGGTCTCGGAATGACGACGCGTCCGCGGCCGGCGGGCCGCCGTCTCCGGCAGCCTGGGCGGCGCCGGTCGAGCGCCCTTCGAAGCCGCCTCGACCGGCCTTGCGGACGGTGGAAGGACGCCCGCGCACCCGTCGTACCCGTACCCGTAGAGGAGCGGCCCCATGGTGACCTTCGTCAACAGGCTCGATGTCCACGGCGACCTGTCGGAGTTCCTCGCCGTCAAGACCCGTGCCGCCCGGTTCGTCCGGGCCCAGCCCGGCTGCGTCAGCCACCAGACCCTGCGCCTGGTCGGCCCCGCGAACGTCTACGTCGAGCTGTCCGTCTGGCGGGACGCCGCCGCGCACCGCGCCGCGGTGACCAGCGAGGGCTTCCGGAACCTGTCCCGGGACCTGGCCGAACTGGCCACTCCCGAAACGGCGTTGTACGAGACGGTCACCGACGCCGCCCCCACCGCGGCGGCCGACGCCACCCGCTGACCCCCGCCCCCGCCGCGAGCCCCGCCCCCCGGGACCGGCCGGACTCCAGGCACGGTCCACCGTCGCTCGAGCGACGGTGGAGAAGGTCGAACGGCGACCGGCCGGACCTGGTCGAGGACGAGCCCCGCGGGCAGGTGAAGGCCGGATCCTCGGCGAGGACGCCAACTGTCCCACCCGCACGACCAGGAGCATGTCTATGCGATTGTCCTCACCCACCGCGTCCCGGGTGCACTCCCAGCTCACGCTGGAAGAGGTCACCAAACGCTACGACGACCACGTCGTGCTGGACCGGGTGTCGCTCACCGTCAAACCCGGTGAGAAGGCCGGAGTCATCGGCGACAACGGCTCGGGCAAGTCGACGCTCCTGCGGCTGATCGCGGGCGTCGAGGACACGGACAACGGCGACGTCACCGTGACCGCCCCCGGCGGTGTGGGCCACCTGCCGCAGCGCCTCGAACTGCCCGCCGGAGCGACCGTCCGCGACGTGCTCGACCAGGCGTTCGCGGACCTGCGGGACGTGGAGCGCCGCCTGCACGCGGCCGAGGACGCGCTCGTCGACAACGACCCGAAGCTGCTGGCGGAGTACGGCGACCTCCTCGCCGAGTTCGAGGACCGCGGCGGCTACGAGGCCGATGCCCGGGCGGACGCCGCCCTGCACGGCCTCGGCCTGCCCGGACTCGACCGGGACCGGGCCGTCGACACCCTCTCCGGCGGCGAACGCTCGCGCCTGGCCCTGGCCGCGACCCTCGCCGCCGCCCCCGAGCTGCTGCTCCTCGACGAGCCGACCAACGACCTCGACGACCAGGCCGTCGACTGGCTGGAGAAGCGGCTGCGCGACCACCGCGGAACCGTCGTCGTCATCACCCACGACCGGGCCTTCCTGGAGGCGGTGACCTCCACCATCCTGGAGGTGGACCCCGACACCCACACCGTCAACCGGTACGGCAACGGCTACCAGGGCTACCTCACCGCCAAGGCCGCCGCCCGCGCCCGCTGGGAGCAGGAGTACCAGGACCACCTCCAGGAGATCGCCCGCCAGGAGAAGCTCGCCGAGAACGCGGGCCGGATGCTCGCCGCCATCGCCAAGAAGGGCCCCTGGGCCTTCAGCGGCTCCGAGCACCACCGGGCCCGTTCCTCCTCCTCGGCCACGTCGGGCAAGGCACGCAACGCCAACGAGCGGCTGCGCCGGCTGCGGGAGAACCCGGTGCCCGCGCCGCCCGAGCCGCTGCGGTTCACCGCCTCGCTCGCCCTCGGCGACGACTCGGGCTCCGCCGCCTCCGCCGCCGTCCTCACCGAGGCCCACGGCATCGAGGTGCCCGGCCGGCTGCGCATCGAACACCTCGCCATCGCCCCCGGCGAACGGCTGCTGGTCACCGGACCCAACGGGGCCGGCAAGAGCACCCTGCTGCGGGTCCTCGCCGGGGACCTGGAGCCCGAGGGGGGCACGGTTCGCCGGGCGGCCCACATCGGCTGGCTGCGCCAGGACGAGATGCCCAAGCACCCCCGCCGCTCGGTGCTGGCGGAGTTCGCGGAGGGCCGACCGGGCCACCCCGAGGAGCACGCCGAACAGCTGCTGTCCCTCGGGCTGTTCCGCCCCGCCGAGCTGGAACTGCCCGTCGGGTCCCTGTCGGTGGGCCAGCGGCGGCGCATCGACGTGGCCCGCCTGGTGACCCGCCCAGTGGACCTGCTGCTGCTCGACGAGCCCACCAACCACCTGTCGCCGCTGCTGGTGGAGGAACTCGAAGAGGCCCTGTCCCACTACACGGGCGCCGTGGTCACCGTCACCCACGACCGCCGGATGCGCCGCGGCTTCCGGGGCACCCACCTGGAACTGCGCGACGGGGCCGCCGTCACGCCCTGACGCGCGACGCCGCCCCGCGGATCCCGTCCAGCAGCGCGGCCTGCCGCATCGACTCGGCGTCGAGCAGCGGCAGGCCGCCCCGCGTACGGTCCGGGTCCGCGACGGCGGCGGCGAAGAACCGCAGCACCGCCTCGAAGTGGTCCTCCGCCGGCACGCGCAGCTCGCGCGGCCGCGTGCCCACGACGAGCCGGACGACGGGGACGTGCGCGGGTGCCGTCGTGAAGACGTGCTCCACCGACAGGGAGCCCTCGCTGCCCTGGATCTCGTACCAGGACCGGTAGTGGTGCTCCATGCCGAAGCGCAGCTGGGCCGTGGCCCCGTCCGGGGCGGCCAGCAGGGCCGCACCCGACAGGTCCACCCCGAGGCGGTCGTCGTGGCGCAGCACCGCCCCGGCCACGGACAGGCCCGTGCCGAGGAAGCGCAGGGCGGCGCGCAGCGGGTAGACGCCGCTGTCGAGCAGGGCCCCGCCGCCGAGCGCCGGGTCGTGGCGGGTGTCGCCCTCGGGCCGGGGCGGGATGGTGAACGCCGCGGACACCGAGCGGAGCGTGCCGAGGGTCCCGGCCTCCAGCAGGGCGGCCACCGTCCGCTGGGTGCCGTGGTGCAGGAACATGAAGTTCTCCAGCAGCACCAGGGAACGGGAGCGGGCGAGCGCGTACAGCCGCTCCGCGTCCGCGCCCCGGGTGGCCAGCGGCTTCTCCACGAGGACGTGCTTGCCGGCGCGCAGCGCCCGCTCCGCCCAGGCGGCGTGCAGCATCGTGGGCAGGCACAGGTACACCGCCGTCACGTCCCGGCGGGCCAGCAGTTCCTCGTACGAGGCCACGGGCTCCCCGCCGAAGCGGGCGGCGAACGCGGCGGCCCGGTCCGGGTCGCGGGCGGCGACGGCGGCCAGCGTGAGCGCGGGGGTGCGGGCCAGTGCCGGCAGGGTGCGGCGGGCGGCGATGTCGCCGCAGCCGAGGAGGCCGAGGCGCAGCGGGGTGGGGGACACGGTCCGTCCTCGGGGAGGTTCAGTACAGGGTGTGCGCGCACACCACGAGGGTGCGCAGTTCGACGTCGAGGTGGTTCCCGTACGCCAGCAACTCGGTGAGCTGCGAGAACGTCAGCCAGGCGAAGTCTTCGGGGACGTCCTCGGAGAACTCCTCGCCGACCTCGACGATCGTGTACCGGTTCTCCGCGCGGAGGAAGCGGCCGCCCTCCTCGGACTGCACCGCGTCGTAGCGGATCCGCGTGTCCGGAGCGGCCAGTACGTCGGCGAGGAAGGGCGGGAACGGGGCGCGTCCGGGCCCGGTGTGGTCGGCGGGCCGGCAGTGCACGGTGGGCGCCAGCTCGGCGACGGCGAGGTGGCCGACGTCGACCCGCGCCTGCACCAGGGCGTGCAGGGTCCCCCGGATCGGTTTGACGACCAGCGCCATCAGCCCCGGGACCTGTGGCTGGATCAGGGGCTGCGTCCAGGCGGCGACCTCCCGGTTGCTCGCGGAGATGTCCGCGCCCACGACGCGGAAGCGGCGTCCGCCCGCGTGGCCGATCTCGTCGGCGGTACGCACCCAGCCGTCCTCGGCCACCTCGGCCAGCGGCACCCGGCGCTGGACCAGCTCCCGCTGGGCGCGGATCCCGGTGAGCCAGCTGAGGATCTCTGGGGTGCGCAGTACGGAGGGCGCCGACGGATCGTGGAAGGAGCGCAGCACCGGGCCGGCGGCGGCCCCCTCGGGACCGGCGCCGGAGGTCGGCAGGCAGGCGAGGATGGAGCGGCTGTCCATGTTGACGACGTTGTCCAGGCGCAGCAGCCGCAGCAACTGGCCGTAGGTCAGCCAGCGGAACTCCGGGCCGGTCTCGATGTCCTCGTCGATCTCGACGACCATGTTGCGGTTGCGTTTGCCGAGGAACCAGTCGGCCTGCTCGGACTGGAGGGCGTCCACCAGCACGCGGGCCCGGCCGCGTTCCAGGAAGAGGTCGAGGTGGGGGATGCCGCGGCCGCGGTGGACGCCGGTGAAGTTGCTGCGGGTGGCCTGCACGGTCGGGGAGAGCTGCAGCGTGTTCACGTTGCCCGGCTCCATCTTGGCCTGCATCAGGAAGTGCAGCACGCCGTCGATCTCCCGGGCCACGATGCCCAGCAGGCCGATCTCGGGCTGGACGATGATCGGCTGCTTCCAGCCGCGCACAGGCAGGCCGTCGGCGTACACGTGCAGGCCCTCCACGGAGAAGAACCGGCCCGACTCGTGCCGCAGGTTGCCGGTCCCCTCCTCGAACGACCAGCCCCGCAGCTCGGCGAACGGCACCCGGGTGACCCGGAAGTCGCCGGCCCGGGTCCGTTCGGCCAGCCACGGGGCGACCCGGTGCACGGGCATGACCGCGCTGTCGGGCGTACGCGCCGACAGCAGCAGGCGGCGTGCGGTGTCCGCCCGGTCGGCGGCCGCCCTGGGCGGGGTCTCAGTGCGCACGGTCCAGCGCCCCCTCGACGATGCTGCGGACGTCCTCGGCACGCTCGGTGAGGAAGAAGTGCCCGCCGGGCAGCACGCACAGCCCGAACGGCCCGTCCACCACCTGCGACCAGCGCAGCGCGTCGTCGACGGAGACGTTGGGGTCCCGGTCGCCGGTCAGCACCGTCACCGGCACCCGTAGCGGCGGTCCCGGGCGGTGCACGTACGCGCCGGCCACCCGGTAGTCGCCGCGGATCGCGGGCAGCACCATGCGCATCATCTCCTCGTCCTGGAGCAGCGCCGGTTCGGTGCCCTGGAGCCGGGCGATCAGGTCGATCAGCCCCCGGTCGTCCAGCAGGTGGGCGGTGTCGCGGCGGGGCACGGTCGGGGACCGGCGGCCCGACAGGAACAGGTGGACGGGCCGCTCGCCGAGGTCGGCCAGCCGCCGGGCCGTCTCGTAGGCGAGGGTGGCGCCCAGGCTGTGCCCGAACAGCGCGAACGGTTCCCCGGTCCACTGCCGCAGCTCGGGCAGCAGCCCCTCGACGAGTTCCTCGACGCTGGTGGCGCAGGGTTCCGAGCGGCGGTCCTGGCGGCCCGGGTACTGGACGGCGAGCACCTCGACCCCGGCGGGCGCGAGCGCGGTGGCCAGACCCAGGTAGGAGCTGGCCGAGCCCCCGGCGTGCGGGAAGCACACCAGCCGCACGACCGCGGCGTCGAGCGGGCGGTAGCGGCGCAGCCAGGCGTCGCGGACGACGGCCGGGGTGCGGGTGGCGGTGGGCGGGGTCACGGGCGGATCAGCTCCTCGTGGGGTGTGTGGCGGGGCAGCCGGCCGGAGGCCACGACCTCGGCCAGGGAGGGCGCGGCCGCGTCCTTGGGGGAGCGGACCGGGGGCCCGGTCAGGCCCCAGGGCAGGGCCAGTTCGGGGTCCAGCGCGTCGACGTCGACCATCGCCCCCGGCACGTACTCGGCGGCGAGCAGGTAGTTCACGCAGGTGTCGTCCTCCAGCGCGAGGAAGGCGTGCCCGATGCTGCCCGGCATGTACAGGGCGATGCCGTCGCGGGCGTCGAGCCGGGTCATGACGTGCCGGCCGAAGGTGGGGGAGCCGGTGCGCAGGTCCACCATGAAGTCGAGGATCGAGCCGCGTACGCAGGTCACGAGCTTGCCGGCGTCACCGGGCACGTCGTTGCAGTGCACCCCGCGCAGCGTGCCCCGGCGCGACACCGAGTTGTTGACCTGGCGGACGGTGAACGGCAGGCCCGTCTCCTCGGTCAGCCGGCTGTGCCGGGCGGCCTCCCAGAAGTGGCCGCGTTCGTCCTCGAAGCGTTCGGGCACGATCCGGAACGTGCCGGACAGCTCCGTCTCATCGATGCGCAACGTGGCCCGCCTTCAGGGGCTCCCACCAGGCGCGGTGCTCCCGGTACCAGGCGACCGTCTCGGCCAGACCCCGGTCGAAGGGCACCCGGGGCGCGTAGCCGAGCTCGGAGGAGATCTTGTCGATGTCCACCGAGTAGCGGCGGTCGTGCCCGGCCCGGTCCGCGACCCGGCGCAGGGCGCCCGCGTCGCGCCCGCACAGCTCCAGCAGCCGGTCCGTCAGCTCCAGGTTGGTCAGCTCGGTGCCGCCGCCGATGTTGTACACCTCGCCCGGCCGCCCCTTGACGGCGACGAGGGCGATGCCCCGGCAGTGGTCGTCCACGTGCAGCCAGTCGCGGCTGTTGCCGCCGTCCCCGTACAGCGGGACGTCGAGGCCGTCGACCAGGTTGGTGGTGAACAGCGGGATGACCTTCTCCGGGAACTGGTACGGCCCGTAGTTGTTGGAGCAGCGCGTCACGCACACCTCCAGCCCGTGGGTGCGGTGGAAGGCCAGGGCCAGCAGGTCGGAGGAGGCCTTGGAGGCGGCGTAGGGCGAGTTGGGCACGAGGGGGTGGTCCTCGGGCCAGGAGCCCGTCTCGATGGACCCGTAGACCTCGTCGGTGGAGACGTGTACGAACCGGCCGGTGCCCGCCGCGACGGCCGCCTGGAGCAGCGTGGCCGTGCCCAGCACGTTGGTGCGCACGAACTCGGAGGCGTCGGCGATCGACCGGTCCACGTGCGACTCGGCGGCGAAGTGCACCACCAGGTCCGTGTCCGCCATCAGCTCGGCGACCAGCTCCCGGTCGCAGATGTCCCCGTGGACGAACTCCAGCCGGGGGTCTTCGCTCACCGGGTCGAGGTTGGCGAGGTTCCCGGCGTAGGTGAGGGCGTCCAGCACCACCACCTCGCCCTCGCCCAGGTCCGGGTAGGCCCCGGCCAGCAGCTCTCTGACGAAGTGTGAGCCGATGAAGCCCGCACCTCCGGTCACCAGGACGCGCATCTCGAAGGACCTTTCGTGAGGAGGGGAGCGGGCGGGGGCGGGGCGGGGGCGCTCAGGCGGCGGGGGAGTCGGCCGCGGTGCTCGCCGCGGCCCGGCCCGCGAGCTGGCGCACGTAGTTGCCGTAGCTCGAATCGCCGAGTTCGCGGCCGAGCGCGAAGCACTGCTCGTGGCCGATGAACCCCATCCGCAGGGCGATCTCCTCCACGCAGGCGATCCGTTCGCCCTGGCGCTGCTCCAGCAGCTGGACGTACTGGCCGGCCTGGAGCAGCGAGTCGTGCGTGCCCATGTCCAGCCAGGCGAAGCCGCGGCCCAGCTCGTTCAGCCGGGCCCGGCCCTGGGCCAGGTAGACCCGGTTGACGTCGGTGATCTCCAGCTCTCCGCGCGCCGAGGGACGCAGCCCGCGGGCGATCTCCACCACGTCGTTGTCGTACAGGTACAGACCGGTCACGGCCAGGTTGGAGCGCGGCCGGTCGGGCTTCTCCACCAGCGACACCAGCCGCCCGTCGGAGTCCAGTTCGCCCACGCCGTAGCGCTGGGGGTCCTGCACGGGGTAGCCGAACAGCTCGCAGCCGTCCAGGCGCATCGCCGCCTGGTTGATCACCGAGGAGAAGCCGGGGCCGTGGAAGACGTTGTCGCCGAGGATCAGCGCCACCGGACTGTCGCCGATGTGCTCCTCGCCGATCAGGAAGGCCTCCGCGATGCCCCGCGGCTCCTCCTGCTCCGCGTAGCGAAGGTCGATGCCGAGCTGCGAGCCGTCGCCGAGCAGGGCCCGGAACATCTCCAGGTGGTTCGCGGCCGAGATGATCTGGATGTCCCGGATGCCGGCGAGCATCAGCACCGCCAGCGGGTAGTAGATCATCGGCTTGTCGTACACCGGGAGGAGCTGCTTGGACAGTGCCCCCGTCAGTGGCCGCAGCCGGGTGCCGCTGCCGCCCGCGAGGATGATGCCCTTGAGCGGGCGGCGGGCCCCGTGGGCGGCGAGCGCCGACACGGTCGGAAGGGTGGGAACCTCAATCATGGCTGCTCTCCGTGGCGTCACGGACCGCCGTGATGACGGTCTCTACGTCCTTCGCGGTCAGCTGCGGCCCCATGGGCAGGCTCAGCACCTCGGCGGCCAGACGCTCGGAGTGGGGCAGCGGGCCGGTTCCGGTGCCCGCGTAGGCATCGGACCGGTGCACGGCGACCGGGTAGTGGACCAGGTTCTCCACCCCCGCGTCCGTCAGCGCGGTGCGCAGCTCCTCCCGGCGCGGCGTCCGCAGTACGTACTGGTGCCAGACCGGCTCCGCCCACGGGGCGACGGACGGCACGGTCAGGCCCGGCAGGCCGGCGAGGCCCTCGCCGTAGCGCGCGGCGATCTCCCGGCGGCGGGCGTTCCAGGCGTCCAGCCGCGGCAGCTTCACCCGCAGCGCCGCCGCCTGGAGTTCGTCGAGCCGCGAGTTGGTGCCGCGGACCTCGTGGCGGTACTTCTCCCGGGCTCCGTAGTTGCGCAGCAGCCGGATCCGCTCCGCCAGGGCGGCGTCAGAGGTGACCACCGCGCCGCCGTCGCCCAGCGCGCCCAGGTTCTTGCCCGGGTAGAAGCTGAACGCCGCCGCGTACCGGGAGCCGATCCGCCGGCCCCGGTAGCGGGCCCCGTGCGCCTGGGCCGCGTCCTCCACCACCGCGATGCCCCGGGGGGCCGTGACGGCCTCCACGGCGTCGAGGTCCACGGGGTGCCCGTAGGTGTGCACCGGCATGACCGCCCGGGTGCGGTCGGTGATCGCCGCCGCGATCCGGTCGGGATCGATCAGGCAGGAGCCGGGCTCCGGCTCCACCGGGACGGGGCGCGCGCCCGTCGCCGACACCGCGAGCCAGGTCGCGACGAAGGTGTGCCCGGGGACGATCACCTCGTCGCCCTCGCCGATCCCGAGCGCCCGCAGCGTCAGCTCCAGGGCGTCCAGCCCGCTGCCGACGCCGACGCAGTGACCGTTCTCGCAGTAGCGGGCGAACTCCTCCTCGAACGCCTCCAGTTCGGGCCCGAGCAGGTAGCGGCCGCTGCGTGTCACCCGCAGCACCGCCGCGTCGAGTTCCTCCTGGAGCCCGTCCAGGGCGTGCAGGTCCCGCAGGTCGTGGAAGGGCACGCGGATCCCGCGCGTCACGGCCGGCGCCGTCACGGCCACCTCCTCGCATCGGCCAGGAAGGCCTCGTAGTCGCGGTGGTAGTCCGACTCGTCGTAGTGCAGCGAGGCCAGGACGACACAGACCGCGCCCTCGGAGAAGCCGCTCAGCTGCCGCCACACCATCGGCCCGATGTACAGGCCCCGGCCGGGGTCGTCCAGGACGTACGACGCCTGCCCGAACCCGTCGTCCACGGTGATCGTGAAACTGCCGTGGACCGCGATGACCAGCTGCTCCAGCTCCCGGTGGGCGTGGCTGCCCCGGGAGGCCCCGGCGTCCGCGTCGTGCAGGTAGTAGACCCGTCTGATCGGGAAGCCGGTCGTCGCCCCGGACTCGACGACCGACAGCTTGCCGCGCTCGTCGTTGTGCTGCTCCAAGTCGATGAAGGCGCAGGGTTTGATCCTGCCCACCTTCGTTTCTGTGGTGGTGCCCACCGCCATGCGCTTCCGCTCCCTCGTTGACCCGCTCCGAACGCGCCGCGGACGTCTCAGCCGCGGACGACGGAGACCGGCAGATGACGCGGGGTCAGCTGGTCGGCCTCGTAGAACTCCGCCTTGTCGTGGTCGACCGAGAACGAGGCGAACGCGTCGAAGGCCAGGTTCAGGAAGACCTTCGCCTCGATCCGCGCCAGGAACGCCCCCAGGCAGTGGTGGATGCCGTGGCCGAACGCCATGTGCTTGTTGGAGCTCCGGTGCACGTCGAAGGTGTCCGGGTCCGGGAACTGCGCCGGGTCCCGGTTGGCGGACGCGCTCCACGCCGTCACCATCTGGCCGGCCTTCATCGGCACGCCCAGCAGGTCGGTGTCCTGCGTCACCAGCCGGAAGATGTTGTTGAACGGGCCGCGGAAGCGCAGCGTCTCCTCGACGGCGGCGGGGATCAGCGAACGGTCGGCGCGCAGCGCCGCCTGCGCCCCGGGGTGGCGGTCCAGCACGATGAACAGGTTGCTCAGCAGCGTGGCGCTGGAGATGTGGCCCGCCGTCAGCAGCAGCGCCACGATGTTGACGATCTCCTCGTCGGTGAGCCGGCGGCCCTCGACCTCGGACTCGATGAGCCCGCTCATCAGGTCGTCCGTCGGCACCGCGCGCTTCTCGGCGATCTTCGCGTACAGGTACGCGGCCCACTCCTTGATGGCGGGGCCCATCGTCTCGGCGAAGTCGTCCGGGAGGTTCGGGTACTCCATGCCCTCGTTGTTGAGGATGACGTCGACCCACTCGCGGAACAGGTCCTGGTCCTCGGCCGGCACCCCGAGCAGCTCGGCGATCACCGTGACCGGCAGCGGGTAGGCGAGGTCCGTGACCACGTCGATGTCGGTACGGTCCCCGAGCCCGTCGAGCAGTTCCCGGGTGATCTCCGCGATCCGCGGCTCCAGGGCCGCCATCCGGCGCGGGGTGAAGGCCTGGCCGACCAGACGGCGCAGCGGGCCGTGCTTGGGCGGGTCGATGCCGCCGAAGGTACCGGGACCCATCAGCAGCGCCAGCTCCTCGGGCACCGGGAAGACCGGCGAGAAGTCGGAGGAGAAGACGAGGGGGTTCGTCGAGACGGTGTTGTAGTCCTCGTACGAGAAGACCTGCCAGGCGAAGCGCGTCGAGTCGTAGAAGACGGGCGCCTCGGCGCGGGCCCGCGCGAACCAGTCCAGCAGCTGCTGTGCGTCGGCGGCCTCGGGCTGTGCCAGCGGGTGCGGGGCCTCTTCCGCCGCGATGGCCTCGGCCGCCTCGGCTGCCTCGGTGGTCTGTGTCGTCATGTCGGCTTCCTCAGCTCGGGTTCAGCAGGGGAGGGGAAGGGAGAAGGGGAGAAGGGGAGAGGGAGGAGGGGAGGGGCGGTGCCGGGTCAGGCGTCCGCGGGAACGGGTGCCAGCAACCGCTCGATCGCGTCGGCTGCGGCCACCGGGCCGCCCGCGGACTCGATCTCCCGGCGCAGCCGCGCCACGGAGTCCCGCACGTCCGGGTCTCCCGCCACGGCGAGGACCGTCTCGCGGATCCGCTCGGGCGAGACGTCCTTGCGCAGCAGCTTCGCGCCGACGCCCAGCTGCTCGACGCGCGTCGCGGTCGCGTGCAGCTCCGCCATCTGCGGGACCGAGATCACCGGCACGCCCTCGGAGACGGCCTGGAGCACGGTGCTCGTACCGCCGTGGTTGATCATCAGGGCCGCGTGCCGGAGCACCTCGCCCTGCGGCACGAACGTGTGCACCCGGACGTTCTCCGGCACCGGGTCCAGAGCGCCGTCGGGCACACCGCCCGCGTGGGCCATCTCCACGTCCCAGTCCAGGTCCGCGAAGGCCAGCGCACACGCCCGGAAGAACTCGGGCTGGCGGTTGTACAGGGTGCCCAGCGTGATCAGCGCCAGCGGCCGGCCCGTCCGCGGGGCCTCCCAGTCACCGTGGAAGCTGTTCGCGCCCGTGCACGGACCGACGAAGTGGACCTCCTCGCCGAAGGTCTCCCCGGCGTACTGGAACGCCCGCGGCAGGTACACCAGCGCCGGCCCCGAGTGCACGTCGTCCGCGAACTCGCCGATGCCCTTCTCCACGCCGTGTTCCGCCAGCAGCCCAGCGACCACCGCGAACAGCTCGCCCGTCTCGGGGTCCTCCTGCTGCTCCTCGGCGGTGTCCACCGGCGGGTGCAGCGACCAGTGCTCGTTCGCCACGTACGTCGGCGTACTGCGGATGACCGGGATGCCCCACTTCGCCGCCAGGATGTGGCCGCTCCAGAAGGACGACGGGTCGCACACGAACACGTCGGGCCGGTCGTCCGCGAAGTGCTCCTCGAACGAGGGAAGCGTCTGCTGGGTGAGCTCCAGCATCCACTTCATCATGTTCAGGAACTCCTGCTGGTCCGTGTACGACGCCGAGTCCTGCTGCGGCACCATCGTCGCCAGGAACCGGTCCTGGTCCATCGGGTACGACAGGAACTCCGCCCCCGACGCCAGCACCCGCTCGCCGTAGTTCTCGGAGAGCGCGTACGTGACCCGGTGACCGCGCGCGACGAGCTCCCGCGCCACCGACAGCGTCGGATTCACATGACCCGCCGCGGGGAGGATAAAGAAGGCGATATGCGCCATCGGGAGCAG
Source organism: Streptomyces sp. NPDC031479 (assembly GCF_055581065.1). Lineage (NCBI taxonomy): Bacteria > Bacillati > Actinomycetota > Actinomycetes > Kitasatosporales > Streptomycetaceae > Streptomyces > Streptomyces sp. NPDC031479. The sequence continues at coordinate 4,788 of NZ_JBVIKC010000079.1, read as the reverse complement.
CCTTTCGAATCTTGCACCGAAACAGAATGCGTGGGGCCTGGGCTGTGGCCTGCTGGTCGACCTCACGGAAATTACGGGGGTCGACAGTGCTGGCGCAAGTGCGGACTTGACATAGTGTGAGATCGCTCTTCGCCGTCGCGTGACCCTTCCGGAGTCTCCTCAAAACGACATTGAACGCGACTCAATTCGGGCTTGAATTTCCGGCCCAATTCGGAGTGAGTTGACATAGTCCTCTTACTGTCGGCGGTGTGTCCGCCGTGCGCTGCTGTTGGCTGACAGGGCCCGCGTACAGAGGAGATCCAGCCATGACCTGCCCTCACGCCGCCGCCGGGACCATCCGGACGTACCCCTTCGGCGACCGCGTCGACCTCGAACTCGACCCGGCCTACGCCGCCCTGCGGTCGGCCGATCCCGTCGTGCGCGTCCGCATGCCCTACGGCGGCGACGCCTGGCTCCTCACCCGCCACGCCGACATCAAGAAGGCCTCCGCCGACCCCCGCCTGAGCATGCACGCCGGAGCCGACCGCGACGTCCCCCGCGCCGCACCCCGCACCCTGGACTCCGTCGGCCTCATGGGCATGCCCCCCGAGACCCACGCCCGCCTGCGCCGGCTCGTCTCCCGCGCCTTCACCGCCCGCCGGGTCGCGGCCCTGCGCCCCCGCATCACCGAGATCACCCACCGGCTCATCGACGAACTCGTGGCCGCCGGCGGCCCCGCCGACCTCGTCCAGGGCCTGGCCCTGCCGCTGCCCACCGCCGTCATCTGCGAGATGCTCGGCATCCCCCACGAGGACCGGCACGTCTTCCGCGCCTTCACCGAGGCCCTGATGTCCGCGAGCCGCTACACCGAGGAACAGGTCGCCGCGGCCGCCGAGGAGTACGCCGACTACCTGCGCGGCTACGTCGCACTGCGCCGCGCCCACCCCGAGGACGACCTGCTCAGCGCCCTCATCGAAGCCCACGACGAGGGCGAGGCGCTCAGCGAGGACGAACTCCTCATGCTCACCGGCGGCATGCTCATCGGCGGCCACGAGACCACCGCCGGACAGCTCGCCGGCCACGTGGCGCTCCTCCTCGCCGACCGCACCCGCTACGAGGAACTCTGCGCCCGCCCCGACCTCGTCCCCACCGCCGTCGAGGAACTCCTGCGCGTGGTTCCCCTGTGGTCCAGCGTCGGACCCACCCGGATCGCCACCGAGGACATCGAGATCGGCGGCGTCACCATCCGCGCCGGCGAGGCCGTCATCTACTCCCTCGCCTCCGCCAACCGCGACGAGACCGTCTTCGAGGACGCCGACGCACTCCTCCTGGACCGCGCCGCGAACCCCCACATCGCCTTCGGACAGGGCCCCCACTACTGCCTCGGCGCCCCCCTCGCCCGCGCCGAACTCCAGTGCGCGCTCGAAGCCCTCACCTCCCGCCTCCCCGGACTGCGCCTCGCCGTCCCGGCCCCGGACCTCGCCTGGCACGAGGGCATGCTCGTCCGCGGACTCGTGGAACTGCCCGTCACCTGGTGACCCGGCCGGCATCCGGCACCCGCGCCCCCCTTCCCGCGCGCGGCTCCCGCGGAACACCACCGCGGCCCCTTTCGACTTCATGCGCATTCCCCTCCAGGGGAAGGCGCAGTTCATCCCTGGCCATGGAGAACCGATGAACCCCGAGACCGGTGAGCAGCACGTGGGTGACAACGACATAGCCGTCGTGGGACTGGCCTGCCGACTGCCCGGAGCGGCGAATCACGAAGAATTCTGGGAGCTCCTTCGGAACGGCCGGAATTCCGTTTCCCGGCAGGACGACGGAACCTGGCGCGCCGCCCTGGAGGACCATGGCGCATTCGACGCCGAATTCTTCGGGATGACGGCCGCCCAGGCCGCCGCCACCGACCCCCAGCAGCGCCTGGTCCTGGAACTCGGCTGGGAGGCCCTCGAACACGCCGGTATCGTCCCCGGCCGGCTCCGCGGCACCCGCACCGGCGTGTACGTCGGCATCGCCTCCGACGACTACGCCACCCTCGCCGCGCGCCGCACCGGCGACGCGGGCGGTTACAGCGCCGCGGGCCGCCAGCGCGCCATGGCCGCCAACCGGCTCTCCTACCTCCTCGGACTGCGCGGCCCCAGCATGGCCGTGGACACCGCCCAGTCCTCCTCCCTCGTCGCCGTCCACCTCGCATGCGAGAGCCTGCGGCGCGGTGAGAGCGACCTCGCCGTCGTCGGCGGGGTCAACCTGATCCTGGCCGACGACAGCACCACCGTCATGGACCTGATGGGGGCCCTCTCCCCCGACGGCCGCTGCCACACCTTCGACGCCCGTGCCAACGGCTACGTCCGCGGTGAGGGCGGCGTCGCCGTCGTGCTCAAGCCCCTGCACCGGGCCCTCGCCGACGGCGACCGCGTGCACTGCGTCGTCAAGGGAGGTGCCGTCAACAACGACGGCGGTGGCCCGAGCCTGACCACTCCCGACCGGGCCGCCCAGGAAGCGGTGCTCCGCGAGGCCTACGACCGGGCGGGCGTACGGCCCGGACGGGTCCGCTTCGTCGAACTCCACGGCACCGGAACCCGCGCGGGCGACCCCGTCGAGGCCGCGGCGCTCGGCGCCGTCCTCGGCACGGCCCGCGCCGCCACGGGCGCCGACACCCCGCTGGCCGTCGGCTCGGCGAAGACGAACGTCGGCCACCTCGAAGGTGCCGCCGGCCTCGTCGGCTTCCTCAAGGCAGTCCTCACCGTCCGCGAAGGGGAGATCCCGGCCACCCTGAACCACGAGACGCCCCACCCCGACATCCCGCTGGACGCGTTGAACCTGCGCGTCCCGACCGCCCCGGAGCCGTGGACCGAGCCGTTCGGGCAGCGACGGCTGGCGGGCGTGTCGTCCTTCGGCATGGGCGGCACCAACGCCCACCTCGTCCTCGAAGAGGCCCCGGCTGAGGTTGCTGCTGAGGCCCCGGCTGGGGTCCCGGCTGAGGACGCGGCCGAGGACGCGGCCGAGGACCGACGGGCCGCGCTGCCCGTCGTGCCCGTCGTCGTCTCCGGCCGGACCGCCGAAGGCCTCCGCGACCAGGCCGCCCAGCTCAGCGCCCGTGTCGAACACGGCCCGGAGCTCGACCTCCTCGACGTCGCCTGGACCCTCGCCGACGCCCGTACCGTCTTCGGCCACCGTGCCGTCGTCCTGGCCGGCGACCGCGACGAACTGCTCACCCGCCTGGAGCGCTCCGCCGTACACGGTGTGGCGGGGTCGTTCGGTCGTCGGGTGCTGGTGTTTCCGGGTCAGGGGACGCAGTGGGTGGGGATGGGTGCGGGGTTGTTGGATTCCTCGCCCGTTTTCGCGGGGCGGTTGCGGGAGTGTGCTGATGCTCTGGCGCCGTTCGTGGATTTCGATGTGGTGGAGGTGTTGCGGGAGGGGCGTTCGCTGGAGCGGGTGGATGTGGTCCAGCCCGTGACGTGGGCGGTGATGGTTTCGCTCGCCGAGGTGTGGCGTTCGCTGGGTGTGGTGCCGGATGCGGTGGTCGGGCATTCGCAGGGTGAGATCGCTGCGGCGGCTGTGTCGGGGGCGTTGTCCCTTGCGGATGCGGCGCGGGTGGTTGCGTTGCGGGCTCAGGTGATCGGGCGTGAGTTGGCGGGTCTGGGGGGTATGGCGTCGATTCCGTTGCCGTTGGAGGTTGTTGAGGCGCGGCTTGGGGTGTGGGCGGGCCGGCTGGGTGTGGCTGCGGTGAACGGGCCGTCGAGCACGGTCGTCGCCGGGGATGCGGATGCGGTGGCCGCGTTCGTCGCGGAGGCGGTGGAGGAGGGCATCCGGGCCCGTCAGGTGCCCGTCGACTACGCCTCGCACTCTGCGCATGTGGAGCGGATCGAGGCGGAGCTGCTGGATGTTCTCGGCCCGATTGTGCCGCGCAGGGCGGAGATCCCGTTCTACTCGACCGTGAGTGCCGGGTCGGTCGACACCACCGGTCTCGATGCCGGGTACTGGTACCGCAACCTGCGTCACCCCGTCCGTTTCGAGGAGACCGTCAAGGTCCTCCTGGAAGACGGCTTCGCCACCTTCGTCGAGTCCAGCGCGCACCCCGTCCTCACCATCGGGATCCAGGAGGCGGCCGACGCCGCCGGTGTCGACGTCCTGGCGACCGGTTCGCTCCGGCGTGACGAAGGCGGCCTGGAACGCTTCCTGACGTGTGCCGCCGAGCTCTTCGTGCGCGGCACCGACATCGACTGGGCCCGGCTCTTCGAGGGCACCGGTGCCCGCCGCGTCGAGCTGCCCACCTACGCCTTCCAGCGCACCCACCACTGGCTGGGCTCCGAAGCGGCCGACGGCCCGGCGCGGTCCTCGGCCGACACGGCCACCGAGACCCTGCTCAGCCGCGAACTGCGGGGCCGCTCCGAGAACGAGCAGCTCGACCACGTACTGGACCTGGTACGTGTCCACGCGGCCACGGTCCTCGGCCACATCTCCGCCGCGGCGATCGCGGCCGAGAAGACCTTCAAGGAGCAGGGGTTCGAGTCGATCAACGGCATCGAGCTGCGCAACCGGCTGCGCGCCGCGACCGGCCTGCGCCTCCCCACGACCCTCATCTACGACGCCCCCACCCCGCTCGCCGTCGCTCGCCTGATCCGGGACGCGGCCGTAGAGACGCTCCGGGAGCACGCCCCCTCGGCATCCGCCGCGGAGCCGCCCCGGCAAGCCCCCGTCGAACCCCTTTCGGCCGACGAGCCGATCGCGATCGTGGGGATGGCGTGCCGTTTTCCGGGTGGGGTGAGTTCTCCGGAGGGGTTGTGGGATCTGGTGTCCTCGGGTGTGGAC
>NZ_JBVIKC010000078.1:0-18344 GCF_055581065.1 Streptomyces sp. NPDC031479 | reverse complement strand
CCCCCCCCCCCCCCCCCCCCCCCCCCCCCCCCCCCCCCCCCCCCCCCCTCCCCCCTCCTCCCCCCCCCCCCCCCCCCCCCCCCCCCCCCCGCGGCGGCTCACCGATGAACCTGCCTACTGGTCCTGCGGGTGGTGGGCGGGGATCGGGGGGAGCTCGCCGGTCTGCTCGTAGGCGGTGAGCATGTCGATGCGGCGGGTGTGGCGCTCCGCTCCGGAGTACGGGGTCTTCAGGAAGGCGTCGATGAAGGCGACGACCTCGTCCTGGGTGTGCATGCGGCCGCCGACGGAGATGACGTTGGCGTTGTTGTGCTCGCGGCCCAGCTCGGCCGTCTGGACGCTCCAGGCCAGGATGGCGCGGATGCCCTTGACCTTGTTGGCGGCGATCTGCTCGCCGTTGCCGGAGCCGCCGATCACGATGCCGAGGCTGTCCTCGTCCGCGGCGGTCCGCTCGGCGGCGCGGAGGCAGAAGGGCGGGTAGTCGTCCACCTCGTCGTAGATGTGGGGCCCGCAGTCGACGGGCTCGTGGCCGTTGTTCTTGAGCCAGTCCACCAGGTGGTTCTTGAGCTCAAAGCCGGCATGGTCGGATCCGAGATACACGCGCATGGGTCGAGTGTGGCACGAGGGCTCTCGAAGATCCTCAGAGGGTGTCGCGTATGTCACTTCTAAACCTCAAGTAAACCCAAAGAACCCAGACGGGACGGGTCGGGACCTTGATCCCGACTTCCGGGCCTCAGGCAACTATCGGAGGAAGGTCTTCCGCACTGGCCGGAATTCGGGTTTGAATGCCGCAACTCGAAACCCGAGAACCTAAGGAATCGTCCATGAGCACCACGACGACCCTTCAGAAGGCAGGCGACCCGACCGGTGAACCCGGATCCGCCAAGCCCTCCGACGGTCTGAAGGCCGGTCTCAAGAACCGGCACCTGTCCATGATCGCCATTGGCGGCGTCATCGGCGCCGGCCTCTTCGTCGGCTCCGGCGGAGGCATCGCCAAGGCCGGTCCGGCCATCCTCCTGTCCTACCTGCTCGTCGGCGCCATGGTCGTCTTCGTCATGCGGATGCTGGGTGAGATGGCCGCCGCGAGCCCGAACTCGGGCTCCTTCTCCGCCTACGCCGACCGGGCGCTGGGCCGCTGGGCCGGCTTCTCCATCGGCTGGCTCTACTGGTTCTTCTGGGTCGTCGTGCTGGCCGTCGAGGCCACCGCGGGCGCGAAGATCCTCGAAGGCTGGGTCCCGGCCGTCCCGCAGTGGGGCTGGGCCCTGATCGTCATGGCGGTCCTGACCGTCACGAACCTCGGCTCGGTCGCCTCCTACGGCGAGTTCGAGTTCTGGTTCGCGGGCATCAAGGTCGTCGCCATCGGCGCCTTCGTGATCGTCGGCATGCTCGCCGTCTTCGGCGTGCTGCCGGGCTCGGACAACCCGGGCGCGGGCTTCGCACACCTGACGGACACCGGCGGCTTCATGCCGAACGGCTGGGGCTCGGTCCTCACCGGCGTGCTGATGGTCGTCTTCTCCTTCATGGGCAGCGAGATCGTCACCCTGGCCGCCGGCGAGTCCGAGGACCCGCGCCGCGCCGTCACCAAGGCCACCAACTCGGTGATCTGGCGCATCGGCGTCTTCTACCTGGGCTCGATCTTCATCGTCCTCACGCTGCTGCCGTGGAACGACAAGTCGATCGTCGACAAGGGCTCCTACGTCGCCGCCCTGGACTCGATCGGCATCGCGCACGCCGGTCAGATCATGAACGTGATCGTCCTGACGGCCGTCCTGTCCTGCCTGAACTCGGGCATGTACACCGCCTCGCGCATGGCCTTCTCGCTCGGTGAGCGCGGCGACGCGCCCAAGGCCTTCGCCAAGGTCAGCAAGCGGGGCGTGCCGGTGGCCGCCATCCTCGGCTCGGTCGTCTTCGGCTTCGCCGCGGTCTACTTCAACTACACCTCCCCCGACACGGTCTTCAACTTCCTGCTGAACTCCTCGGGAGCGATCGCGCTCTTCGTGTGGCTGGTGATCTGCCTGACCCAGCTGCGGATGCGCGGGATCCTGATGCGCGAGGCGCCGGAGAAGGTCACGGTGAAGATGTGGCTCTTCCCGTACCTGACCTGGGCCACCGCCGCGATGATCACCTTCGTCCTGGGCTACATGGTCTACGACAAGGACAACCGCGAGACCGTCATGCTCTCGCTGCTGGTCGCCGCCGTCGTCGTGGTGATCGGCGTGCTCCGCTCGGCGCTGCGCCGCAAGGACGCCGTCGAGGCCGTCGCCGACGCCTCCGTCGACGCCTAGCCTTCCCGGCACACACACGGCAGCCCCGGACCGCGCTCGCGGTCCGGGGCTGCCGTGCAGGGGAGCGGTACGGGGCTCAGCCCCGGCGGCCCGCCAGCTTCCAGGCGGCCGGCAGGGCGCCCATGGCGAGCGCGGCCTTGAGGGCGTCGCCGATCAGGAACGGGACCAGACCCGCCGCGACGGCGGCGCTCAGGGACATGCCGGTGGCGGCCATCAGGTACGGCACGCCGACCGCGTAGATGACGGCCGAGCCCAGCACCATGGTGCCCGCGGTGCGCGGCACCGAGCGGTCGGCCCCGCGCCGCGCGAGCGCGCCGACGACGGTGGCGGCGAGCAGCATGCCGAGCACGTAGCCGAAGGAGGCACCGCCCGCGCCGGAGGTGCCGCCCGCGAACCACGGCACGCCGGCCATGCCGACCAGGGCGTACAGGGCCAGCGAGAGGAAGCCGCGGCGGGCGCCGAAGGCGGTGCCCACGAGCAGGGCGGCGAAGGTCTGGCCGGTGACCGGGACGGGCGAGCCGGGAACGGGGACCGAGATCTGCGCGGCGAGGCCGGTGAGCGCGGCTCCGCCGACGACGAGCGCGATGTCGCGGACGCGGCTCGCGGGCAGCAGGTCGGCGAGGACGGCGCCGGGCCGGAAGGAGACGGAAGCAGTGCTCATCGGGGGGGCTCCGCGGGGTGGTGATCGACAGGACACCGTGAGGCTACGGCGGGCCGTGGCGCCGCCCCACCGCCGGGCGGGACAAAGGCATACTCCCCGGTTTGGTGGAGACCGGACAAAGTCCCGCCCCTACACCCGAGTCGGAGTGATCCTCGTCACGGGCCAGATTCGACCACACGTCCTTTTTGCTCCTGCGGGTGTCCTCCGGCGAGACTGTAGGTTCCCGCCAATCCCCCGTGCAGCCGCCAGCGCCGCTTGGCCGACCGAGAGTACGAGCATCTCCTCATGCGCGACCACCTGCCCGACCCGAACGTCACCGGGGGCGACCTGCCCCCGGAACCCCTCAGCCACAGCCTCAAGCAGCGCCACCTGACCATGCTGGGCCTCGGCGGCGTGATCGGCGCCGGGCTCTTCGTCGGCTCCGGCGCCGGCGTCGGCATCGCCGGACCCGCGATCATCTGCTCCTACCTGCTCGCGGGCGTCCTCGCGATGCTGGTGATGCGGGCGCTCGGCGAGATGTCGGCCGCGATGCCCGCCTCCGGTTCCTTCTCCGTGTACGCGGAGAAGGCCCTGGGACGCTGGGCCGGATTCTCGGCCGGCTGGCTCTACTGGTTCCTGCTGGTCGTGGTGCTCGCCGTGGAGGCGACCGGCGCCGCGAAGATCGCGAACGGCTGGGTCCCCTCGGTCGACCAGTGGGTGTGGGTGCTGATCTTCATGGTGGTCTTCACCGTGAGCAACCTGGCGGCCGTGAAGAACTTCGGCGAGTTCGAGTTCTGGTTCGCGGCCCTCAAGGTCGGGGCCATCGTCCTGTTCCTGGTCCTGGGCACCCTGGCGATCTTCGGCCTGCTCCCCGACACGGATCCCGTGGGCGCGGCCAACCTGACCGGCCACGGCGGCTTCTTCCCGGCCGGCTTCGGCGGGGTGGTCGCCGGCATGCTCGCGGTGATCTTCGCCTTCGGCGGCCTGGAGGTCGTCACGATCGCCGCCGCCGAGTCGGACGACCCGGCCCGCTCGGTGGCCCGCGCGGTGCGCAGCGCGGTGTGGCGCATCCTCTTCTTCTACGTCGGCTCGATGCTGGTCATCGTGACCCTGCTGCCGTGGGACTCGCTGAAGCCGGGCGAGAGCCCCTACGTCGCGGTGCTGGACTCCATCGGGATCCCGGCCGCCGGGCAGATCATGAACATCGTGGTGTTCGTGGCGCTGCTGTCGGCGCTGAACGCCAACCTCTACGGCTCCTCGCGCATGGTGTTCTCCCTGGCCGAGCGCGGCGAGGCGCCCGGGGCCCTGCTGAAGGTGTCCGGCGGCGGGGTGCCGCGCCGGGCGGTGTTCGCCTCGGTGGCCTTCGGGTTCGTGTCCGTCGTGCTGAACCTGCTGTGGCCGGACACGGTGTTCCTGTACATGCTCAACGCGGTCGGCGCGGTGCTGCTGTTCGTGTGGGCGCTGATCGCGGTCTCGCAGCTGCGGCTGCGCCGGATCCTGGAGCGGGAGATGCCGGAGCGGCTGACGCTTCGGATGTGGCTGTTCCCGTACCTGACGTGGGCGGCGCTGCTGGGGATGGCGGCCGTGCTGGTGCTGATGCTGTTCGACGACTCGGCGCGGCCGCAGCTGCTGTGGTCGTCGGGTGCGGCGGCCGCGGTGCTGCTGGTGGCGTGGCTGCGGGAGGTGCGCGAGCGCCGGGCCGGGACGGTGGCGGCCGACAGGGCGTAGCCCCGCGCGCGTACGCCCGTCCCCGCGCGGGGACGAGCGGATACCGGGACCCCCGTGCCGTGGCGCGGGGGTCCCGGGCGTCCTCAGGTGCGCAGGTAGGAGGCTCCGTTGACGTCGAGGACGGTGCCGGAGCTCCAGAGCGCCGCCGGAGAGGCCAGGTAGAGCACGGCGGAGGCGATCTCGGCGGGGTCCGCGACCCGGCCGAAGGGGCTCTGGGCGCGGATCGCCTCGCCCTCGGGGCCCTCCAGGCGGCCGGCGACCCGTTCGGTGGCGACGAACCCGGGGGCGACGGAGGCCACCGCGATGCCGTGCGGGGCCAGGGAGACGGCCAGGGACTGGCCCAGCGCGTGGAGCGCGGCCTTGGTGGCTCCGTAGGCGGGGTGGTCGGGTTCGCCGCGGAACGCGCCGCGGGAGCCGACGTTGACGATGCGGCCGCCCCGGCCGGCTCCGATCATGCGGTGGGCGACGCGGTGGCTCAGGTGGGCCGCGCCGAGGAGGTTCACGTCGACGGTGCGCCGCCAGGCCTCCTGCCAGGCCTCCCAGGAGGTGTCCGCCAGGGGGTGGCCGACCATCACGGCGGCGTTGTTGACCAGCACGTCCACCCCGCCCAGGGCCGCGTCGGCCTCGTCCGCCAGCTCGGCGACGCGGGCCGGGTCCGCGAGGTCCGCGGCGAACAGCGCGTGCCCTTCCCCCTCCAGTGCGGCGAGGGTCTCCTCGGCCTCCGCCCCGCGGGCGGAGCAGTGCACGGCGACCCGGTCGCCCTGCGCGGCGAACGCGGCGGCGATCGCCCGCCCGATGCCCCGGGAGGCGCCGGTGACGAGGACGCCCCGGCCGGTGGCGGGCAGTGGTGTCGCGGTCCGGTCCATCGTGCGGCCCCTCTCGGCGCGTTGCCGGGCGCGGCCCGCCCGGTCTGCCGCGAGCGTACGGACGTGATCACGATCCGTGAATCGTCCGTCCGCATACCGGACACGAAACGTCCGGTGAGCGGACACTCGGCACACTGGGGCCCTTCGCACCAACCCCCGCACACGCCGCACACCGGACAGGCACACCCCCATGAGCCAGAGCAGCAGCACCCTCGCGCCGCCCCCAGGGCAGCAGGCCCCCGCCGGATCCCCCCTGGGCAACGGCCTCAAGCAGCGCCACCTCTCGATGATCGCCCTCGGCGGGGTCATCGGCGCCGGGCTCTTCGTGGGCTCGGGCGCCGGGATCGCGGCGGCGGGGCCCTCGATCGTGCTCGCGTACGCCGTCTCCGGGCTGCTGGTGATGTTCGTGATGCGGATGCTCGGCGAGATGTCCGCCGCCAACCCCGCCTCCGGCTCCTTCTCGGTGCACGCCGACCGGGCGATCGGCCCGTGGGCCGGCTTCACGGCGGGCTGGATGTTCTGGATCCTGCTGTGCGTGGGCGTGGCCATCGAGGCGATCGGCGCGGCGCACATCATGACGGGCTGGTTCCCCGGCACCCCTTCGTGGATGTGGGTGCTCGTCTTCATGGCCGTCTTCTGCGGCAGCAACCTGGGTGCCGTCTCGCGCTTCGGGGAGTTCGAGTTCTGGTTCGCCGCCCTGAAGATCGGGGCCATCGCCCTCTTCCTGGGCCTGGGCACCCTCGCCGTCCTGGGCCTGCTGCCCGGCACCTCCTCCCCGGGAACCGCCAACCTGGTCAGCGACGGCGGCCTCCTGCCCAACGGGGTCGACGGCCTGCTGGTCGGCCTGCTCGCCTCGGTGGTCGCGTACGGCGGACTGGAGACGGTGACCATCGCCGCCGCCGAGTCCGACGACCCGGTCAAGGGCGTGGCCAAGGCCGTGAAGACCACCATGTGGAGGATCGCGGTCGTCTACGTCGGCTCGATGCTGATGATCGTGACCCTGCTGCCCTGGAACGACCCCGCGGTCACCGAGGTCGGCCCCTACGCCGCCACCCTGGACCACCTGGGCATCCCGGCCGCCGGCGAGATCATGAACGTGGTCATCCTGATCGCCCTGCTCTCCGCGATGAACGCCAACATCTACGGCTCCTCGCGCATGGCCCACTCCCTCGTCGCCCGGGGCCAGGGCCCCAGGGCGCTGGGCAAGGCCACCGGCGGGGTGCCGCGCCGGGCGGTGCTCGCCTCCTGCGGCTTCGGGTTCGTCACCGTCCTGCTCTCGTACTGGTACCCCGACACCCTGTTCGCCTGGCTGCTGAACATGGTCGGCGGGGTCATCCTCGTCGTCTGGGGCTTCATCGCGGTCTCCCAGTTCGTGCTGCGCCGGCGCCTGGAGCGGGAGGCTCCCGAGCGGCTGGTCGTGAAGATGTGGGGCTTCCCGTACCTGACCTGGGTGGCGCTGGCCGGTGTCGCCGCGGTGCTGGTGCTGATGGCCCTGGGCGAGGACACCCGGGTGCAGGTCCTGTTCACCGGCGGGCTGACCGTGGCCCTGGCCGCGACCGGGTACCTGGTCCAGCGGCGGGCGGCGGCGCGCGAAGACTCCGTCCGGGTGTAACACCCCCACCCGACGGCACGTCAGAGGCCGGGCTCATGCGATCGCATGAGCCCGGCCTCCGGCGTTCCGGAGGTCCGCTCAAGAGAGGCGACCCTTACTCGAAGCACAGAATAGATACTGCTAGCGTGCAGTTGCGCATTAATTGCAATAAGCGATTGGCACGCCGAGGGGACCGGACACACGCATGGCCATCTACACGCTTCCTGAGCTTCCTTACGACTACGCGGCGCTGGAGCCGGTGATCAATCCGCAGATCATCGAGCTGCACCACGACAAGCACCACGCGGCCTACGTCACGGGCGCCAACACCACGCTGGAGCAGCTGGAGGAGGCCCGGGACAAGGAGAACTGGGGCGCCCTCAACGGCCTGGAGAAGAACCTCGCGTTCCACCTCTCCGGCCACATCCTGCACAGCATCTACTGGCACAACATGGCCAGCCCGAAGACCGGCGAGGGCGGCGGCGAGCCGACCGCGGCCGACGGGCTGGGCGACCTGGCGGACGCGATCACCGAGTCCTTCGGCTCCTTCGCGAAGTTCAAGAAGCAGCTGACCTTCGCGTCCTCCGCGACGCAGGGCTCCGGCTGGGGCGTGCTCGCCTACGAGCCGGTCAGCGGCCGGCTGGTCGTCGAGCAGGTCTACGACCACCAGGGCAACGTGGGCGTCGCCAGCACGCCGATCCTGGTCTTCGACGCCTGGGAGCACGCCTTCTACCTTCAGTACAAGAACCAGAAGGTGGACTTCATCGAGGCGATGTGGAACGTCGTCAACTGGCAGGACGTGGCCGGGCGCTACGCCGACGCCAAGGCGAACACCCCGCTGCTGATCCCCGCCAAGGGCTGATCACACCCGCAAGCCCGTCCGCCTCGTGATCGTCTTCTCAACCTTCGCGTGCGGGCGTGTCCAGCAGAAGACCCCCGCGAGGACGTGACTCGCGGGGGTCTTCCGTGTTCGCCGGGACTACTCGAAGGACGGGCCCCGGGTACGGGTCCGCTTGAGCTCGAAGAAGCCCGGGATGGAGGCCACGAGCAGGGTGCCGTCCCACAGCCGCGCGGCGTCCTCGCCGCGCGGGGCCGGGGTGACGACCGGCCCGAAGAAGGCGACGTCCTTGCCGTCGGCGCCGGGCACGGAGATCACCGGGGTGCCGACCTCCTGGCCGACCCGCTCGATGCCGTCCTCGTGGGAGGCGCGCAGCTCCGCGTCGAAGGTGTCCTTCAGGCCGAACGCGGCGAGCTCCGCCGGCAGACCGACCTCGGCCAGCGCCTCGGCGATCACCTCGGGGGTGTTGCCGCGGCCCTCGTTGTGGATGCGGGTGCCGAGCGCCGTGTAGAGCTTGCCGGTGATCTCCTTGCCGAACTTCTGCTCGGCGGCGGTCACCACGCGCACGGGGATCCAGGCCTGGGGGCCGAGCATCTCGCGGTAGGCCTCGGGCAGCTCGTCGAGCTTGTTCTCGTTGAGCACGCCCAGGCTCATCACGTGCCAGCGGACCTCGATGTCGCGGAGCTTCTCGACCTCCAGCACCCAGCGCGACGTCATCCACGCCCAGGGGCACAGCGGGTCGAACCAGAAGTCGACGGGGGTCTTCTCGCGCACCTGCGTGTCGGCCATGTCTCTCCTCAAGTCAGCCAAAGCGTTGCTCACCGGCCATCCCCCTGGCCAACCGGGCCGGGCCCGCGCTCATTCCCCCGTGGGAGGATTCGAACCGAAGACCACGATCACGCACGAAGGAGTGCACGTGCCCGGAGAGAACCTGTCCCGAGACGAGGCCCGCGAGCGGGCCGGACTGCTGTCCGTCGACGGGTACGAGGTGGCCCTCGACCTGAGGTCCGCCGTGGACGAGGCCGAACCGGTCGAAGGCCCCCGGACCTTCCGCTCGGTGACCACCATCCGCTTCCGGGCCGCGACGCCGGGCGCCTCCTCCTTCGCGGACCTGATCGCCCCCTCGGTGAACTCCGTCACGCTCAACGGCCGCGCCCTCGACCCGGCCGCCGTCTTCGACGGGGCCCGGATCACCCTGGAGGGGCTCGCCTCCGAGAACGTCCTGGTCGTGGATGCGAACTGCGCGTACAGCCGGACCGGCGAGGGCATGCACCGCTTCGTGGACCCTGAGGACGGCGAGGTCTACCTCTACACGCAGTACGAGCCGGCGGACGCCCGCCGGGTGTACGCCAACTTCGAGCAGCCCGACCTGAAGGCCCCCTACCGCTTCGAGGTCACGGCGCCCGAGGCCTGGCAGGTGTGGAGCAACGGCGCGGAGGAGTCCCGCGAGGGGCAGGTCCGGCGCTTCGCCGAGACCGCGCCCATCTCCACGTACATCACCTGCGTGGTGGCCGGGCCGTACCACTACGTGACGGACACCTACACCCGCGGGGACCTGACGATCCCGCTCGGCGCCATGTGCCGCAAGGGGCTGGCGAAGCACTTCGACGCCGACGACGTGTTCCTCGTCACCAAGCAGGGCTTCGACCTCTTCCACGAGATCTTCGACTACCCGTACCCCTTCGGGAAGTACGACCAGGCCTTCGTCCCGGAGTACAACCTGGGCGCGATGGAGAACCCGGGAATGGTCACCTTCCGCGAGGAGTACATCTTCCGCGGGAAGGTCACCCAGGCGTCCTACGAGCGGCGCGCGAACGTCATCCTGCACGAGATGGCGCACATGTGGTTCGGCGACCTGGTCACCATGAAGTGGTGGGACGACCTGTGGCTGAAGGAGTCCTTCGCGGACTTCATGGGATCCTTCGGGCTCGTCGAGGCCACCCGCTTCGACCAGGCGTGGGTCACCTTCGCCAACAGCCGCAAGGCGTGGGCGTACCGGGCCGACCAGCTCCCCTCCACCCACCCGGTCACGGCCGACATCCGTGACCTGGAGGACGCCAAGCTGAACTTCGACGGGATCACGTACGCCAAGGGCGCCGCGGTCCTCAAGCAGCTCGTGGCGTACGTGGGCCGGGAGGCGTTCCTGGACGGCGCGCGGCGCTACTTCAAGGCCCACGCCTACGGCAACACCACCCTGGACGACCTGCTGTCGGTGCTCGGGGAGGTCTCCGGGCGGGACATGGCCGAGTGGTCGCGGGCCTGGCTCCAGACGGCCGGCGTGAACGCGCTCACCCCGGTGGTCACCACGGACGCGGACGGCCGGATCACCGAACTGGCGGTGCTCCAGGAGGGTGACGAGCTGCGCCCGCACCGGGTCTGCGTGGGCCTGTACCGGATCGAGGCGGGCACGCTGGTGCGCTACGCGCGGGCCGAGGCGGACGTGGCCGGGGCGCGGACGGTGGCCGCGGAACTGGCCGGGCTGGACCGTCCCGACCTGGTCCTGGTCAACGACGAGGACCTCACCTACTGCAAGATCCGCTTCGACGAGGCCTCCCTGGAGACGCTCCGCGGCCACCTCGGCGACCTCACGGACCCGTTGGCGCGGGCCCTGTGCTGGTCGGCGCTGTGGAACCTGACGCGCGACGCGCTGATGCCGGCCCGGGACTTCCTCGCGCTGTTCCTCGCCCACGCCGGCCGGGAGACCGACGTCGGCGTGCTCCAGATGCTGCACGGGCAGGCGCTGAGCGCGGTCACCCACTACGCGGCGGACGGGCGGCGCGAGCAGAGCGGCCGGGACCTGGCGGCGGGTGCCCTGCGCGAGCTGCGGCTGGCCGAGCCGGGGTCGGAGCACCAGCTGACCTGGGCCCGGTTCTTCGCGGCGAGCGCCGCGACCGAGGGCGACTTCCAGCTGCTGCTGGGCCTGCTCGACGGGACGGCCCGGATCGACGGACTGGACGTCGACCAGGAGCTGCGCTGGGACTTCCTGCTGCCGCTGGCGGCACACGGGTCGGTGGACGAGGGCGTGCTGGGCGCCGAACTCGCCCGCGACGACACGGCGTCGGGCAAGCGGCACCAGGTGCGGTGCCTGGCGGCGCGGCCGTCGGCGGCCGTCAAGGACCAGGCGTGGGCGGCGGTCGTCGAATCGGACGCGCTGTCGAACGCGCTGGTCGAGGCCACCATCGACGGGATGCAGCAGCCCTCGCGGCGCGACCTGCTCGCCCCGTACGCCGACCGGTACTTCGAGGTGATCGAGCGGATCTGGGCGCAGCGCTCGATCCAGATCGGGATCCACGTGGTGAAGGGGCTCTACCCCATGCTGCAGGACTCCCCGGCCACGGTGGCGGCGACCGACGCCTGGCTGGCCGGTCACCCGGAGGCGGCGCCCGCGCTGCGGCGGCTGGTCCTGGAGTCCCGCGACGACCTGGCCCGCGCCCTGCGCGCCCAGGCCCGCGACGGCGCCTGACCCCGGCCGTCGGCGGGGCCGGTCTTCCGGCCCCGCCGACGCGGCGACAGGCGACGCGGCGACAGGCGAGGGCACGTCATCGGCAGTCGAACGCCCGTACTTTAGCCCCGTCTTGTCCGGATTTGCCGACGAACGTGTAACAGGCGTTAGCAAGGCCATGGCCTGAGGGAATCACCGCGTCATGAACCAGAACGCACCCCTCCCCCTGGCCCACCTCACCGCCAGCCGCCCCCGCGTGCTGACCCTCGCGCAGCTGCGGGAGCACGGCGTCAGCGCCGCCGAGGCCGCCGGGCGTCCCTGGCAGCAGGTGCTGCCCGGGGTGTTCCTCCTGCACTCCGGCCCCGCGACGAGCGAGGAGCGGCTGCACGCCGCCCTGCTGTACGCGGGCCGGCGCGGCGGCGAGGTCATGATCACCGGGCTGGCGGCGCTCGCGCTCTACCGGTTCTCCGCGGCTCCCGCCCTGCTCGGCCTCTCGCACATCGACGTCCTCGTGCCCGGCACGCGCCGACTGCGTTCCACCGGCGACGTCCGGATCGTCCGCGCCCACACCCCGCCCCGGCCGCTGGAGGTGACGGGCCTACCCGTGGCCCCGGTGGCGCGGGCCGTCGCCGACGCCGTCGCCCAGCTCTCCGACGCCGACGCCGTACGCCGCCTGCTGAGCGAGGCCGTCCGCGCCGGTCACTGCGAACCGGCGGCCGTCGTACGGGAGCTGACCGTCGCCCGGCTGCTGAACCGGCCGCACGTGGTGGACGCGGTGGAGGCCCTGCTCGCCGAGGGCCGGGCCATCGCCGAGGACCGGCTGTACCAGCTCGTCCGGGGCTACGAACTCCCCGAGCCCGTCTGGAACGTGGACCTGCGGCTGCCCGGCGGCCCGCACCTCGGTGGTGTGGACGCCTACTGGCCCGAGCAGGCCGTCGCCATCGAGATCGACACCCGCGCACCCCGCCAGGGCGAGGACGAGGACTGGGCCGAGGCCGTCCGCAAGCGGGAGACCCTGGAGCGCCTCGGGGTGACCGTGCTGCACCTGACCCCGCGCAAGCTGCGCGACTGGCCCGAGCAGCAGGCCGCGGTCGTCCGGACCGCCCTGACGGCTTCCGCCGACCGCGAGCCCGCCGCCTACCTGGTCGTACTGCCCCGGTGAACCGGCGGGTTGGCCGGCGAGTACTCCGGGGCGCTCCAGCGCAGCCGCCCCGGATGCAGGCCCTCCACCACCGCTTCGACGGTGAACCGCACCCGGCGCTCCCCGGCGCCGCCGAACTCGGTCCGGGCCCGCCCGCTCAGCTGGAGCAGCGCGCCGCTCTCCCACTGGGGGAAGAGCAGCCCGGCCCGGTCGTCGGCGACGAGGTTGCCCAGGGTCAGGAACATCGCGTTCCCCGGATAGTCCGGCCAGGCCAGCTCGGTCGGCGAGAGCACCTCCACGAAGCCCGGCATGCCGCCCCGGTGGCTCGCGTCGGCCCCCTCCGCCCCCGCCGTGGTGGCGATGAAGAAGGTGTCGGCCGCGCGGACCGCCCGTTCCTGGCCGGGGGTGAGCGCCGGTCCGCGCCACAGGACCCCGGGCCCTTCGGCCACCAGCTCCAGCGGCTGCCGCTTCTGGAGGTACTTCGGGCAGTTGGAGAAGACCCGCTCGGCCTCGACCGCGAACCCGCCGGCCGTCACGGCCAGCGACCCGCCCAGCCGCATCCGGCGCCGGGTGCGCGGATCGAGCGCGATGGTGCCGACCCGGGTGCCGGCCACGGCCAGCGCCCCGGCCAGCGGATCCCCGTCGGGCAGGCCGCCCGAGACGGTGATCCGGCCGCGCCCCTCGGCCCGTACGAAACCGGGCGGCCCGGTGAGCATCGAGGCCCACAGCCGGCCCTCCCCGTCGGCCGCGCCGGCCACGAGGTGGGGCTGCCCGGCGAGGAAGGCCGCGGCGACGTCCCGGATGCCGCTGCCGATCGAGCGGCCGACGTGGTCGGCGAGGTCGCGGACTCCGACCCGTTCCTGCACTGCCAGCGAGCCCCGGTGGTACGTGTCCATGGCGACTCCCCTTCCTTGAGGGCCTACAAGCCGTGAGGGCCTAGAAGAACCCGCAGGTCGGAGCGCCTGCGGTCGGGGCGGGAGCACCCTCGGCGCCGGTCGGCACGGAGATCTCCAGCCGGGTCCCGTCCGGGTCGTGGAAGAAGATCCCGCCGGAGGCGGCGCCCTCGCGGTGGGCGACGACGCCCTCGTGGGCGAAGTCGACGCCCAGGCCGCGCAGCCGGTCCTCGTACGCCCGGACCTCCTCGATCGCGCCGGCGGAGAAGGCCAGGTGGTGCAGTCCGGCGGCCTGCGGGGCGTACCGGTCCCGCGCCTGCTGCCAGAGGGTGAGGACGAGCTCCCCGTCGCGGCCCAGGAAGGCGAAGCGGCGGCCGTCCTCCTTGCCCTCACCGAGGAGCTCGAAGTCCAGGGCGTCGCGGTAGAAGGCGAGCGAGCGGTCCAGGTCGGTGACGTTGAGGCCCACGTGGCCCGTGCTGAGCGTGCCGACGGTGGTGGCGGTCATGAGGGTTCCCTTCAGTGGTCCTAACCTTCTAAATCGAGATTAGAGGTTAGACATCCGGGCGTCAACCGGTCACGTACCCTTGAGGGGTTAGCGGCGCGAGGAGGCGGACATGACGGCAGTACCGACGACGGACCCCCGTCCGCTCACCGGGGAGCCGCTCGCCCTCGACCTGGTGAACACGCGCTGGATGCCGGAGGGCGTGCCCACCGACCTCTTCGCCGGGGCCTTCGGTCTGAGCCGGCTGGAGGGGCTGGCCCTGTGGCTGCGGAGCACGGGGCTGGACGGCCGCTTCCGCGCCGACAAGTCGACCCTGGTCCACCTACTGACCGCGCGCGAGGCCCTCGCCCGCGCCGTCACGGACCCGGCCGACGCCGGCGCCCGCGAGCTGATCGACGCCGTACTGGAGCACGGCCGCATCCGGGCCACCCTCACGGCCGAAGGTCCGGGCGAGCGGGCGGAGTTCGACGACCCCTCCTGGGGGCCCGCCTGGACCGCGGCCCGCGACTACCTGGAACTGCTGCGGTCGGCGCCCGACCGGATCCGCAAGTGCGCCTCGGAGACGTGCATCCTGCACTTCCACGACACCTCGCGCAACGGCACCCGGCGCTGGTGCTCCATGGCCGTCTGCGGCAACCGCGCCAAGGCCTCGCGGCACTACGCGCGCACGCGCGAGCGCTGAACGGTCGGAATCTGTCACACCCGTCATGAGACGGAGGCCCGCGCCCCACTCCGCGCGAGGCCGGAAAGTCGACAAGTCAACTCGTATACCGCTGCGAGTCGCCCCGCCTTGCCCCGGCATGTCCCTACTGGCGGGTAGTACGCACTGGCGAGAGTCCGCCATGTCAGGTCTCGGTCAATAACAACCCTCCCCAAACAGCTGTCACTTGCGCAAAGCTGACCGGTCATCCGGCACCGAATTCCGGACCGTATCTTTCACTTAGCCAGGGATGCTGATGACCCTCGACTCCCCCAGCTCCACCACCGGGGCCATACCCGGCGCGCGGCGTGCCGCCCGCGTCGCGGCGGCCGCGGGCCTGGTGGCCGCCCTCTGCGCCACCGGCGCCGTCCCCGCCTTCGCGGCGGCCGGCGATGACCCGCGGAACACCCCGCCGGTCAAGTCCGCCGACCAGAAGCTCGGTTCGGTCGACGCCGAGCTGCTCCAGGAGGCCAAGGCCAAGGGTGACGCGACCGTCACCGTCATGGTCGCCACCGCCCCCGGGCAGACCAAGCAGGTGGCCGACCAGCTCGACGCCGTCCACGGCGCCTCGGTGGGCCAGACGTACGACAAGCTCGGCTACGTCCGCGCGACCCTGCCGACCGACAAGGCCGAGGCCGCGCTCAAGGCCGCCGCCAAGCTCGAATCCGTACACGGCATGGACCTGCGGCAGGAGATCCAGCTGCCGGACCCGCGCCCCGACGCGGGCAAGGACGCCGGCTCGGTCAAGAAGACCGCCGACGGCTCCTTCCCGGGCCCGGACAAGAACACCCCGGCGAAGAACCCGTACAACCCGTCCTTCGAGACCGGCGCGGTGGACTTCGTCCAGAAGAACCCGCAGGCCGACGGCCGCGGCGTCACCATCGGCATCCTGGACTCGGGCGTCGACGTCGCGCACCCGGCCCTCCAGAAGACCACCACCGGCGAGCGCAAGATCGTCGACTGGGTCACCGCGACCGACCCGATCCTGGACAACGACGCCACCTGGCGCCCCCAGGTCACCCCGGTCACCGCCGCCGGCGGCACCTTCGCCGCGGGCGGCCAGAACTGGAAGGCGCCCGAGGGCAACTTCCAGTGGAGCCGCTTCAGCGAGTCGATCACCGCCACCGGTGACATGAAGGGCGACGTCAACCGCGACGGCGACACCACCGACAAGTTCGGCATGCTGTACGACCCGGTGGCCGGCACCGTCCGCGTCGACACCGACCAGGACGGCGACTTCACCAACAACGAGCCGATGAAGCCGTACAAGGACGGCTACCAGGTCGGCTACTTCGGCACGGACAACCCGGCGACCGACGTCGCCGAGCGCATCCCGTTCGTGATCCAGATCCGCAAGGACGTCCCGATGGACCCCTTCGGCGGGGACTGGGTGGGCAAGAAGGCCGACTTCGTCAACATCGGCATCATCGAGTCGGAGCACGGCACGCACGTCGCCGGCATCACGGCCGCCAACAGCCTCTTCGGCGGCAAGATGAACGGTGAGGCGCCCGGCGCCAAGCTCGTCTCCTCGCGCGCCTGCTCCTGGTCCGGCGGCTGCACCAACATCGCGCTGACCGAGGGCATGATCGACCTCGTCGTCAACCGCGGCGTGGACATCGTCAACATGTCCATCGGTGGTCTCCCGGCGCTGAACGACGGCAACAACGCCCGTTCGGAGCTGTACAAGAACCTCATCGACACCTACGGCGTCCAGCTCGTCATCTCGGCGGGCAACGAGGGCCCCGGCGTCAACACCATCGGCGACCCCGGCCTCGCGGACAAGGTCATCTCCGTGGGCGCGGCGGTCTCCAAGGACACCTGGGCGGCCAACTACGGCTCCGGCGTGTCGAAGAAGTACAACATGTTCCCCTTCTCCTCGCGCGGTCCGCGTGAGGACGGCGGGTTCACGCCGACCATCACCGCCCCCGGCGCGGCGATCAACACCACCCAGACCTGGCTGCCCGGCAGCCCGGTCAAGGAGGCCGGCTACAACCTGCCGGCCGGTTACTCGATGCTCCAGGGCACCTCGATGTCCTCGCCGCAGGCGACGGGCGCCAGCGCCCTGCTGATCTCGGCCGCCAAGCAGCAGAAGATCGCGCTGACCCCGGCGAACCTGCGCGTGGCGCTGACCAGCACCGCGAAGAAGATCGACGACGTCCCGGCGCACGCCCAGGGTGCCGGTCTCATCAACATCGTCGACGCCTGGAAGTCCATCCAGCGCGGCGCGAAGGCCGAAGAGTTCACCGTCAAGGCCCCGGTCGACACCGCGCTCGACCAGTTCCTGAAGACCCCGGGCTTCGGCACCGGCCTGTACGACCGCGAGGGCGGCCTCAAGGTCGGCCAGAAGAAGGTCTACGACGTCGTCGTCACCCGCACCACGGGCGTCAAGTACGGCACCCGGCACAACCTGAGCTGGCGCAACAACGACGGCACCTTCAAGGTCGTCGGCGGCTACGACTACGTCACGCTCCCGCTGAACAAGCCCGTCACCATCAAGGTCGAGGCCAACGTCAAGTCGGCCGGCGTGCACAGCGGCATCCTGCAGCTCGACGACCCGACCACCGAGGGCATCGACAAGCAGGTCCTGGCCACGGTCGTCGCCTCCACCCCGCTGGCGAAGCCGTCGTTCACGCTGTCGGACACCTCCTCCGTGCAGCGCAACAGCCACAAGTCGTACTTCGTGACCGTCCCGCAGGGCGCCAAGACCCTTGAGGTCGCCCTCGGCGGTCTGAAGCCGGGCAGCCAGACCCGCTTCATCTCGATCCACCCGTACGGCACGGGCGTCGAGGACAGCGCGACCACCCAGTGCTACCCGAACTACGACAACCCGGCGAACACCTGCCGCCCCGACCTGCGCTCGTACGCCGACCCGCAGCCGGGTGTCTGGGAGATCGAGGTCGAGTCGCGCCGCACGTCGCCGCTGCTCGACAACCCGTTCAAGCTGGACGTCTCGGTCCTCGGCGCGGGCTTCGACCCGGCCGTCAAGGTCCTCCCCGAGGTCAAGCAGGGCACCCCGGCGCCGGTCCAGTGGACCGTGAAGAACGACGGCGCGGCCATCTCCGGCGGCACGCTCCAGGGCGGCCCGCTCGGCTCCGCGAAGGTCGCCAAGCCGACCATCGCGGCCGGTGAGACGCAGACCACCGAGGTCACCGTCGGCGAGGGCGTCTCCCGCCTCGACGTCGCCATCGGCAAGACCTCCGACACCGCCGCGGACCTCGACCTCGAGGTCTACAAGGACGGCGTCAAGGTCGCTTCCTCCGCCGACGGCGACTCCGAGGAGGCCGTGAGCCTGGCCAAGCCCGCCGCCGGTACGTACACCATCAAGGTGATCGGCTACGCGGTCCCGTCCGGCTCCACCACGTACGACTACCGCGACGTGTACTTCTCCTCCGCCCTGGGCTCCGTCCAGGTCGACGAGGCCGCCAAGGTGAACCTCGCCACCGGCGCCTCGGCGAACGTCTCGGCGAACGTCCTGGTCAGCAGCGCGGCCCCCGAGGGCCGTCAGTTCTTCGGCCAGGTCCAGCTGCTCAACGCCCGCGGCACCGCCGCCGGCCTCGGCAGCGTGCAGATCGAGAAGGTCCTCCCGTAACTCCCTCCGGGGTGTGACGGCATGACGGAGGGGGGGGGGGGGGGGGCCGGCGCCCCCCCCCCCCCCCCCCCCCCCCCCCCCCCCCCCCGCAACCCCCCCCCCCCCCCCCCCCCCCCCCCCCACCCACCTCCC
>NZ_JBVIKC010000077.1:0-19948 GCF_055581065.1 Streptomyces sp. NPDC031479 | reverse complement strand
GGCCATCGCGAAGCGACGCGACCGAAGGGAGCGCCCTTGACAGCCCGGCCCGACGCGGAAGGACGATGAGACTGACGGGAAACCCCCAAACCCTCTCTGACACGGGCCGAGTCGAGTCCCGCCGCCCCCCCCCGGCCCCGCCCAGCCCCCCGCCCCCTACGCTGCGATCAAGCCTTTTCCGGGGACGTCAGGTCGATCAGGCGGCAGACCGTTTCAATGTCGATCTTGACCTGGGCGATCGAGGCGCGGCCCGAGAGCCAGGTGATCAGGGCCGAGTGCCAGGTGTGCTCGATGACGCGGACCGCCGAGAGCTGTTCCGCCGTCGGCGGGGCGTCCAGGCCCATCGCGTCCAGGATGATGGCCGTGGTCAGCCGGGAGACCGTGTCGACCTCGGGGCTCACGCTGCGGTCGGCGAAGGTCAGGGCGCGGACCATGGCGTCGGCCAGGTGGGGTTCGCGCTGGAGGGCGCGGAAGGCGCGCATGAGGGTCTCCGCCACCCGCGCCGCCGGCTCGTCGCCCGCCGGGGGGCGTTTGCGCAGTGTCGTGTGCATGTGCTGGAGCTGGTCCTGCATGGTGGCCACCAGGAGGTGCACCTTGGAGGGGAAGTACCGGTACAGCGTGCCGAGGGCGACGCTGGAGGACTCCGCGACCTCGCGCATCTGCACGGCGTCGAAGCCGCCCCGGCTCGCCAGTTGTGCGCTGGCGTGCAGGATCCGGCGGCGGCGGGCCTCCTGGCGCTCCGTCAGGGGAGGGGACGCCGGCGTGGTCGCCGATGTGGTCGCCGCTGCCGCGACCGCCTTCGCTTCCGCTGTCATGTGTCCCGTTCCTGGCGTTCCGTGTCGTTGCGGGGGAGCTGATTCCGGGAGGGTCCGGGGCCAGCATCTCAGGCGTCCGAGCCGTGGCGCGAATCACCTGCTCCGCCTCTTACGGTGTGGTTTCCGGCCGGTAGATTCAATGGTCTTCGACGGATCAAGTCTGAAACTTGTTCTACATTATCCGAGCGGTTACGCTCCGGCGAAAGTGCAGGGAGAAGGGGGCCGAGAGTGACCGCAGAGGCCATGGTGACAAGCCCTTTCGCGGGTTCCGCCACCGACGGCGACCGCCCGTTGCGCATCGCACTCCTCACCTATAAGGGGAACCCGTTCTGCGGCGGCCAGGGCGTCTACGTCCGCCACCTCTCGCGCGAGCTCGTGAAGCTGGGCCACACCGTCGAGGTGATCGGCTCACAGCCCTACCCGGTGCTCGACACCGGCGCCACGCTCACCGAGCTGCCGAGCCTGGACCTGTACCGCAGCCCCGATCCCTTCCGCACTCCGAAGCGCGACGAGTACCGGGACTGGATCGACGCGCTGGAGGTCGCCACCATGTGGACCGGCGGCTTCCCCGAGCCGCTGACCTTCTCGCTCCGCGCCCGCCGCCACCTGCGTGCCCGCCGGGCCGAGTTCGACGTCATCCACGACAACCAGACCCTCGGCTACGGCCTGTTGGGGGACATCGGCGCACCCCTGGTGACGACCGTCCACCACCCCATCACCGTCGACCGCAAACTCGACCTCGCCGCCGCCAAGGACCGCAAGAAGCGCCTCTCCGTCCGCCGTTGGTACGCCTTCACGCGCATGCAGGGCCGCGTCGCCCGCCGGCTGTCCTCCGTGCTGACCGTCTCCGGCTCCTCCCGGCAGGAGATCGCCGAGCACCTCGGTGTGCGCGACGACCGCATCCACGTCGTGCACATCGGCGCCGACACCGACCTCTGGTCGCCGGACGCGTCCGTCGCGGAGGTGCCCGGACGGATCGTCACCACCTCCAGCGCCGACGTCCCGCTCAAGGGCCTCGTCCACCTCGTCGAGGCGCTCGCCAAGCTCCGCACCGAGCGCGCCGACGCCCACCTCGTCGTCGTCGGCAAGCGCGCCGAGAGCGGCCCGGTCGCCCGCGCGATCGAGAAGTACGACCTCCAGGACGCGGTCCGGTTCGTCAAGGGCATCACCGACGCCGAGCTCGTCGACCTGGTGCGCAGCGCCCAGGTCGCCTGCGTGCCCTCCCTCTACGAAGGCTTCTCGCTCCCGGCGGCCGAGGCCATGGCCACCGGCACGCCCCTGGTCGCGACCACCGGCGGGGCCATCCCCGAGGTGGCGGGGCCGGACGGCGAGACCTGTCTGGCCGTGCCGCCCGGTGACGCGGGGGCACTGTCCGCCGCGCTGGGCCGGCTGCTGGGCGACGCGGACCTGCGCGCCCGCCTCGGAGCCGCCGGGCGGGAGCGGGTCCTGGCCCGGTTCACCTGGGCCAAGGCCGCCGAGGGCACGGTGCGGTACTACAGAGCCGCGATCGAGCAGGCCGCGGCCGTCCGCGCCGGCCGCGCGTCGCGGTGACCTGCCGCCCCCACCGCTTCCCCCCTCCCATCCGCACCACCTCTCACCCCCGCGACCGCGAAGGCAGGACCCCGTGCTGACCGTCGATTTCTCCCGGTTCCCGCTCGCCGCAGGCGACCGCGTACTCGACCTGGGCTGCGGCGCAGGCCGGCACGCCTTCGAGTGTTACCGGCGCGGCGCCCAGGTGGTCGCCGTCGACCGCAACGGCGAGGAGATCCGCGAGGTCGCCAAGTGGTTCGCCGCCATGAAGGAGGCCGGTGAGGCCCCGGCCGGGGCCACCGCCACCGCCATGGAGGGCGACGCCCTCGCCCTGCCCTTCCCCGACGATTCCTTCGACGTCGTCATCATCTCCGAGGTGATGGAGCACATCCCCGACGACAAGGGCGTCCTCGCCGAGATGGTGCGCGTGCTCAAGCCCGGAGGCCGCATCGCCATCACCGTGCCCCGCTACGGCCCGGAGAAGATCTGCTGGGCGCTGTCCGACGCCTACCACGAGGTAGAGGGCGGCCACATCCGCATCTACAAGGCGGACGAGCTGCTCGGCAAGATGGAGGCCGCGGGGCTCAAGCCGTACGGCACCCACCACGCGCACGGCCTGCACTCCCCGTACTGGTGGCTCAAGTGCGCCTTCGGCGTGGACAACGACAAGGCGCTCCCGGTCAAGGCTTACCACAAGCTGCTGGTCTGGGACATCATGAAGAAGCCGCTGGCGACCCGCCTCGCCGAGCAGGCGCTCAACCCGGTCATAGGCAAGAGCTTCGTGGCGTACGCGACCAAGCCGCACCTCCCCGTGGGCGCGGCCCAGTGACCTCGCCCGGCCGCACCGTGCCCGAGGTGCCCGAACACCTGGTCCTCGACGGGGTCCTGACGGCCGAGGAGGCCGCGGCCACCGTCGCCGGGATCCTGGCGGCGCAGCGCGCCGACGGGGCGATACCCTGGTTCCGGGGCCACCACCTCGACCCGTGGGACCACACCGAGGCCGCGATGGCCCTGGACGTGGCGGGCGAGCACGAGGCCGCGGAGCGCGCCTACGACTGGCTGGTGCGCCACCAGAACGAGGACGGCTCCTGGTACGCCGCCTACGCGGACCGCCCCGAGGGGGTGGACACCGCCGCGCCGCAGGACGCGAGCCGCGAGTCCAACTTCGTGGCGTACATAGCCGTCGGCGTGTGGCACCACTACCTCGCCACCGGCGACGACCCCTTCCTGGACCGGATGTGGCCGGCGGTCTACGCGGCCGTCGAGTTCGTCCTGGGCCTCCAGCAGCCGGGCGGCGAGATCGGCTGGAAGCGGGAGTCCGACGGCGGCGCCGTCACCGACGCCCTGCTCACCGGCTCCTCCTCCATCCACCAGGCCCTGCGCTGCGCCCTGGCGATCGCCGACCACCGCGGTGACCCGCAGCCCGACTGGGAGCTGGCGACGGGCGCGCTCGCGCACGCCGTGCGCCACCACCCGGAGCGGTTCCTGGACAAGTCGCACTACTCGATGGACTGGTACTACCCGGTGCTCGGCGGCGCGCTGTCGGGTGCGCGGGCGAAGGCGCGGATCGAGGCGCGCTGGGAGGAGTTCGTCGTCCCGGACCTGGGGGTGCGGTGCGTGCTGCCGAACCCGTGGGTGACGGGCGGGGAGTCCTGCGAGCTGGCGCTGACGCTCTGGGTGATGGGCGAGTCGGACCGGGCGCTGGAGATCCTGCGCTCGATCGGCCACCTGCGCGACGGGAACGGCATGTACTGGACGGGGTACGTCTTCGACGACCGGGCGGTGTGGCCGGTGGAGCAGACGACCTGGACGGCGGGCTCGCTGCTGCTCGCGGTGGCGGCGCTGGGCGGGGACGAGGCCACGGGAGAGGTGTTCGGGGGCCTCGCGCTGCCGCGCGGTCTGGAACCGGACTGCTGCCGCTGACCTCCGCCCGTCCCGGGCCACCGGAAGCGGCGGCCCGGGACGGGCTCGAAAGGGGCCCGGGAGGGGCGCGGGCCGGCTCCCGGCTCCCGGCTCAGCGCCGGGCGAGGCGGCCGGCCACGGCGTGGCCGGCGAAACCGTAGACGAGTGCGGCCAGCCCGTAGCCGACGACCACCTGTACCCAGGCGCGGTCGAAGGTGAACAGGTCGTAGGACCAGCCCGCGAGCCAGTCGGCGGCGTCGTGGACGAAGGAGACCAGGGCGTTGCCCTGGTTGGCGTCCAGCAGCCACAGGGCGATCCACAGGAGGATCAGGAGGGCGGCGGCGTCCGCCACCAGGACGATCGCCCTGGCCACCGGATTGCCGCCACGGGCGGTCGAGCGGGCATGTGCTCGGGTGTATGGGGACATGTCCCGCGTGTTGCCGCGCGGCCGCCGGGCAAACCCGAACGGGCCGCCCGAGTGGTGTGGCGGCCGGGCCGGGGTGAGGCTGCGGGGGACACCTCAGTCCCCGGAGGCAACCGTGCGCGTACCCACGACCGTCCGATTCCGCCGAGCCCTCACCGCGGTGGTCCTGTCCACCGCGCTGCTGGCCGGTGCCACCGCGTGCGGCGGCGGCAGCGACCAGGGCCGGGGGGAGGAGATCTCCTCGGCCGCCGCCACGGAGCTGGCCGTCCTCGCGGCCGCCGAGCCGGCGGCCGCCGAGCAGGACGAACTGGCCGCGGCGACGCCCTCGCCCAGTACCTCCGCCGAGAGGCAGAAGTTCGCGAAGACCCGCTTCGTGGCCAACGCGGGCCTCGCGGCCGGCGCGACGTACCAGTGGATCATCAAGCCGTACCAGGCGGGCAAGTTCAAGAAGGGTGCGAAGGGCCGTACGTTCGCGCTGATCAAGGCGGGTCTGGCCGGTGCCTTCGCCTACAACCGGCTCAAGGCGGCGTCCGAGAACGCCAAGGGCGACCCGCTGCTGTCGAAGGCGATGGTCCCGCTGACGGCGGGCATCGAGTCCCTGAAGGGCCTGGCGGGCAAGCTCCGCAAGGGCCAGGCCGGCGATGCGGACATCAGCTCCTTCCAGGACGTCATCAACGGCGTGAAGACGGCGGGCCAGAACTCGGGTGCCCCGGTGACCGACCAGGTCCCGAGCCTCTCCCAGCTGGGCGGATAGTCCCGCCGCGGACGAACGGGCACCCGCCCGCCGGACTCCGGCGGGCGGGTGCCCGGACGCGTCGCCGCGGTGGGGTCAGTTGAGGACGACGCTGTGCGAGGGCACGTAGTGGCCGCAGCGGGTGGCCTTCGTGAAGTCGCCGGTCGTCCAGGGGTTGCGCTTGACGTGTTCGAGCACGGCCTGGCCCGTGTCCTGGCCGAAGACGCCGTCGATCTGCAGTTCACGGGTGGCCCAGGTGCGGTTGGACAGCTCCTGGAGCCTCCTGACGCCGAGCTCGGTCTGGGGGCCGAACTTGCCGTCCTCCAGGAGGTGCAGGTTGGTGTAGGCGTTCACGAAGAACTGGACGCACTGGACCGACCGGCCGGGGTTGGGGTAGCCGTACCCGACGTTGGGGATGCCGGGGTCGGCGACGGCGGATCCTATCGGTCTGGCCTGAACTCTACTGACCGCCAAGCCGGTTGGCCGCCCGCCCCCGGATGCCGCCCTAGCCGTTCAGCTCCGCCAGCACCCGCAGGGTGTGCGGGTCGGGGGCGGTCACCAGGAGGTCGGTGACGGGCCCCTTGCGCCAGAGTTCGAGCCGTTCCGCGATCCGTTCGCGCGGCCCGACCAGTGAGATCTCGTCGGCGAACGCGTCCGGGACGGCGAGCACCGCCTCCTCGCGCCGCCCCGCGAGGAACAGCTCCTGGACGCGGTGGGCCTCCTCCTCGTAGCCCATCCGCGCCATGAGGTCGGCGTGGAAGTTGCGGGCCGCGTGGCCCATGCCCCCGATGTAGAAGCCGAGCATCGCCTTGACGGGGAGCAGCCCGGCGGCGACGTCCTCGCAGACCGCGGCGCGGGCCATCGGGGCGATCATGAACCCCGCGGGCAGGTCGGCCAGCGAGGCCCGGTAGACGTCGGTGCGGGTGGGCGACCAGTACAGGGGCAGCCAGCCGTCCGCGATCCGGGTGGTCTGGGCGATGTTCTTCGGCCCCTCCGCCCCCAGCAGCAGCGGCAGGTCCGCGCGCAGCGGGTGGGTGATGGGCTTGAGGGGCTTGCCGAGGCCGGTGCCGTCCTCGCCGCGGTACGGGTGGTGGTGGAAGCGGCCGTCGAGGGCGACGGGGGCCTCGCGGCGCAGCACCTGACGGACGACGTCGACGTACTCCCGGGTCGCGGTGAGCGGGCTCGCCGGGAAGGGGCGCCCGTACCAGCCCTCCACCACCTGCGGTCCGGACAGGCCCAGGCCCAGCATCATCCGGCCGCCGGAGAGATGGTCGAGGGTGAGGGCGTGCATGGCGGTCGCGGTGGGGGTGCGGGCGGCCATCTGGGCGATGGCGGTGCCGAGGCGGATCCGGGAGGTGTGCGCGGCGATCCAGGTCAGGGGGGTGAAGGCGTCGGAGCCCCAGGCCTCGGCGGTCCACACCGAGTCGTAGCCGAGGCGTTCCGCCTCGGTGGCGAGGTCGAGGTGGGCCGGGCTGGGCCCGCGGCCCCAGTAGCCGAGTGCGAGTCCGAGGCGCATGGGGGTCCCTCCGAGAGGCCGTTGGCCCATATCTGACGCTGCGTCAGGTGACTGTAGGGCAAGCGGCTCCCGCCGGGAAGGGCGAAGGCCCCCCGCCCGTGGGGGCGGGGGGCCTTCGGTGCGGGGGTCAGCCCCGCTGGATGTTCGAGGTGTCGTTCAGGACGCCGCGGCGGCCGTCCTGGGTCTGGGCGATCAGGGACGAGGGGCCCCGCTGGTCGACGGCCAGGTACCAGGTGCCCGGCGCGAGCTCCGCGATCGGGGCGGGGGAGCCGTCCTCGCCGAAGAGGGGACGGGCCTCCGGCACCGCGAACCAGAACGGCGCGAACGCCGCCGCGGCCGGCTGCGACGGGGACTGCTGCTGCGGGGGCTGCTGCCCCGCGTCCTGCGGGCCCGGCGCGGGCGCGGCCGGGCCGCCTCCGTAGGGCGGGACGGGCTGCGGGGTGGACCCGTACGGGCTCTGCTGCTGCGGGCCGCCCGGGTAGCCGTACCCGCTGCCCGGCTGCTGCGCGTGGCCGCCGTAGGGCGCGGGGGCGACGGGTCCGGGCTCCGGGACGAGCGGTCCCGCGAGCGCGGGGATCTTCGAACCGGCGAGGGTTACGCCCGCCAGGGCCAGCGTCGCCAGGAAGGCGAGGATGCAGCCGGGGCCCAGGTCGAGGCGGGTCGGGGTGACGATCAGCGACCACAGGGCGTTCCAGACGGCCGCCACCGCCAGCACCGCGCCCCAGGCCGTCAGCGGCAGCCCGCCCAGCTTGCGGCCCTCGGGCTGGAAGCGCGCACCGATCAGCAGGCCCGCCGCGACGAACCCGGTCAGGAAGACCGTCGGGAGGACCAGCCCGTAGGAGTCCGTGTCCCACGCGCTCGGCATGTCCACGTTGGTGGCGGAGTAGAAGTCGAGGAACGAGGCGATGAACAGCAGCACCGCTGCTCCGATCACCACGCCGTCGCCTCGTGTGAGGGAGCGGATGTTCACGTCTCTGATGTCCTTCTCGGTCTCGGTCGTCTCGTGGCGCCGCGGTCGCGTGGGCGGACCGGGGCTGAGCGGGGGCGGCGGCACCATGGTACGGAGTCTCCCGCGGCCGAGAGGATCGGGGCGGGGGGACGCCCCGTCAGGGGCTTCCCCCCGGGGTTACCCCCCGAGGAATCCGACGATGCCGTCCGCGATGCCCTGTGCCGCCTTCTGCCGCCACTCCGGACTCGTCAGCTGCGCCGCGTCCTTGCTGTCACGCATGTTGCCGCATTCGATGAACACCTTGGGCCGGGTCGACAGATTGAGACCGCCCAGATCGTCGCGGACGACCAATCCGGTACCGGAGCCCAGGTAGTTGGCGGGGGCGGAGCCGGTGGTCCGGGAGAAGTTGCTGCCGATGCGTTCGCCCAGCTGGCGGGAGGGTCCGACGATCGCGGCGGTGTCGGCGCCGCCCGCCTTGACCTTGGCCGGGAGGATGACGTGGTAGCCGCGGTTGCCCGCGGAGACGCCGTCCGCGTGGACGGACACGACGGCGTCGGCGCGGGCCTCGTTGCCGATCCGCGCGCGCTCGTCGATGCAGGGGCCCCAGGGGCGGGCGGTGCCGGCCTCGTGGGTGAGCACCACCTTCAGTCCGCGGCCCTCCAGGAGGGTGCGCAGCCGCCGGGACACGTCCATGCTGAACTCGGCTTCCATGTAACCCGAGTTGGTGGTGGTGCCGGTGGTGTCGCATTCCTTGCGGTTGGTGCCGATGTCCACCTGGCGGTCGATCTCGTCGGTGTGCTGGAAGTTCCCGGTGTTGTGCCCGGGGTCGATGACGACCGTCTTGCCCGCGAGGGGCCCCTTGGCCGGAGCGGGTGCCGCCGCCGTACCGGAGGCGGACGCGGAGGCCGCCGCGGGCGCGGGTGCCGCCGCGCCGCCCTGCGCGCCCGGGGAGGTGCTGGACTTCGCGTCGGCCGCCGCCGCGTGCGATGCCGGGTGCGGGGCGGGGCCGGGCCGCGGGCCGTCCGTCCCCGCCAGGGTCTGGGTCAGGACCCAGCCCGCGAGGACGGTCGGGGCGAGCACCGCGACCGCCACCGCGAGGGTGGAGCGGCGCGCGTACCAGCGCCGGTCGGGGCTGATGGAGTCGCGGGACTCGGGGGCCGGGGAACTGTCGTCGTAGCGCACCTCGCGATGCTAGAACGCCCGACCGGCACCCGTACGGACCCTGCTCCATCCGGGGGCGTGGTGCGATCAGCCCTTTGTATGCCGGGATCGCCGGGGCGCTCCCGGACCGGCCCCGCGCGCCGCCCTTCGATTCGTTACCGAACCACAATGCGGAGGCCCTTCCGATATTGATAGATTTGTGATACCATGCGCAAAATGGCCGGTAGTGTCTCTGTGCATGACAAGCAATGGACAGCCGAGCCGGACGGCGCTCATGGCGGCCGCGGCGCGCGCGGCGCACCTCCTCGTCGACGACGGCCCCCCGATCTTCGCCGACACCCTGGCGCACACCTTCCTGGGGCAGGACGCCGAGGAGCTCCTCGGATACCACCGGTCCTACGGTGCCCACCCCGTTCTGGCCGGCGCGCGGACGACCGCCGTCACCCGAGGCCGCTACACGGAGGACCGGCTGGCCGAGCTGGCCCACCGGGGCGTCGACCAGTACGTGATCCTCGGCGCGGGGCTGGACTCCTTCGCCTACCGGTCGGAACTCGCCGCCCGTGTCGCGGTGTTCGAGGTCGACCTGCCCGCCACCCAGGAGTGGAAGCGGGCACTGCTGGCTGCGACGGGGACCGAGGTCCCCCCGTCCGCGGCCTTCGTCCCCTTCGACTTCGAACAGGAGCCCGCACACGCGCTGGCCGGCCACCTCGCGAGGGCCGGCTTCGACCCGCGCCGGCCCGCCCTGGTCAGCTGGCTGGGCGTGACGATGTACCTCACCCGGGAGGCGGTCGGGCAGACGCTGGCCGCCATCAGCGGCTTCCCGCCCGGCACCGAACTCGTCATGGAGCACCTCCTGCCGGCCGGACTGCGCGATGAAGCGGGGCAGTCGTACGCGGAAGCGGTCATGGCGGCGGCGGCCGCGCAGGGCGAGCCCTGGAGGACGTTCCTGAGCGTCGAGCAGGCGGACGCCCTCCTGCGCGAGCACCGGCTGAACCCGGTCGAGTACGTCCGGCAGCGCGAGATCATGGACCCGGCGGGGCGGGAACGCACCGACGCGCTCCGCCCGTTCGGTCTGTCGGTGCTCGCCCGGGCGAGCGTTCCCGCCCGGCCGTGACAGCGCGCACCCACGCATCCCCGCCGGCCGGGGACCTGAACGAACTGCCCGCGAAGAACGGAGCTACAGGCCGGCCCCGGTACGGCGCAGGACGCGCAGGGAGTCCGTGACGGACACCTCCTCGAAGGCGCCCGAGGCCAGCGCGCGCAGGTAGATCCGGTACGGGGCCTGCCCGCCGTCGGCCGGGTCGGGGAACACGTCGTGGATCACCAGCGTCCCGCCCACCGCCAGGTGCGGGACCCAGCCCTCGTAGTCGCCGGTCGCGTGCTCGTCGGTGTGGCCGCCGTCGATGAACACGAACCCGAGCGGGCCGCCCCAGGCCGCCGCGACCTGCGGCGAGCGGCCTACCAGGGCGATGACGTGCTCCTCCAGCCCCGCCTTGTGCAGGGTGCGGCGGAAGGTCGGGAGGGTGTCCATCAGACCGACCTCCGGGTCCACCACCGTCGGGTCGTGGTACTCCCAGCCCGGCTGCTGCTCCTCGCTGCCCCGGTGGTGGTCGACGGTGAGCGCGGGCACGCCCGCCTCGCGTGCGGCGTCGGCCAGCAGGATGGTCGAGCGCCCGCAGTACGTGCCGACCTCCAGCAGCGGCAGCCCGAGCCCGGCCGCGTCGGTGGCCGCCGCGTACAGCGCGAGGCCCTCGCCCACGGGCATGAACCCCTTGGCGGCCTCGAAGGCGGCCAGGGTCTGCGGCTTGGGGGTGGCCATGTCGTTCCTCCTGCTGAGCTGCGAGTGAGTGCCGGGCCATGCTGCCCTACCGTCGGGTAGGGCGCTACGGGCGGGGGCCGCCGGCCCCGTCCGGAAGGGCCCGCGCGGCCCGGCGGCTCCGAGGCCCCGCGCGCTCAGGAGCCTCGGGGGCTTCCGGCGCCTCAGCGGCCGAAGAGCCGGGACAGGCCGCCGCCCAGGTCCGAGATCCGGTCCTCGCGCAGCGCCCGCCGGAAGTCGTCGCGGGTCTCCGTCACCTCGCGGGTCAGCCAGTGGGTGTTGCCGGCCGTCAGGTGGAGCCGGTGCAGCAGCGCCTTCAGGTGCGGGAGTGCGCGGCCCGGTTCCCCCGCCTCCCCGACGCTGCGCAGCACCCGGTACGCGGTCTGCGGGTCGCCGCGTTCCGCCATCGCCGCGAGGTCGGGGTACAGCCGCAGGTACAGGGGCGCGGCGGTGACGAAGTCGCCGAGCAGCCAGGCGTCGTGCGCCAGCCGCCGCCGTACGTCGAGCAGCACCGGGCTGTCGGCGGGCAGCCGCCGCTCCAGGTCGGGCAGGAGCGGCGCCAGCCAGCCGCGCTCGGCGTGCGCCTGCGCGGCGGTCTCGGAGCCCCACCGCCCGTCGCGGACCGCGTCACCGCGCTGGAGCGCCCCGGCCAGGTGGTAGCGGGCGGACAGCGTGACGGGGTCGTCGGCGCCCAGGACCCGGCCCGCCTGCTCGATGATCTCGCGCAGCTCGGCCTCGTGGCGGCGGCCGTCGCCCGGCCCGTAGGCCGCGGCCTCGCCGACGTGGGCGGCACGCGCCGCGATGGTGTCGGGATGCTCCAGGCCGAGCACCCGCACCATCCGCGGCAGGATGCGCTCCAGGTCGGTGGGGGAGTGCCCGCGCACGGTCATGGCCCGGTGGTAGGAGGCCCGCACCGTCAGCGCGTCCTGGGCGCCCAGCTCCTCCGTCAGGTCGGCGACCAGCATGTCCAGCCGTACCACCCGGTCGGCCGGGGCGTCGTCGAGCACCTGCGTCAGCCGCCGCTGGAACATCGACCGGACGGGGTCCCCGGCGGCCGTGTGCACGGTCGGGGAATAGGAGGGCGGGGGCGGGGGCGGGGGCGGGGATGATGCGACGGGGACGGACGCGGCGGGCGTGGCTGGGGCGGGAGTGATGGCCGGGGCGGAGGGGGCGGCGGCGTCCCGGGCGATCCCGGCGAGTCTGCCGCTCACCTCCCGGGCGTCGGCCGGCCGCTCGTGCGGGTCCTTCGCGAGCAGTGCCAGCACCAGGGCGTCCAGCGCGGCCGGGATCCCCTCGCGCAGCGAACCGGGCGCGGGCGGCGCGGTCGTCAGGTGGTGCGCGAGCAGCTCGTGCATCTCGCGGGCGGGGAAGGGCCGACGGCCGGTCAGCAGTTCCGTCAGCACGCAGCCGAGGGCGTACAGATCGGCCCGCCCGTCGACGGGGACCCCGTTCGCCCCGCCGGTCCAGCGCTCCGGCGCCATGTAGGGGAACGATCCGATGATCATCCCGGTGGCCGTCAGCTCCGTCCCGGGGGCGCCCGAGGACTTGGCGATCCCGAAGTCGAGGACCTTGACCACGCCGCTCTCGGTGACCATCACATTGGCCGGCTTGACGTCCCGGTGGACGATCCCGGCGTCATGCGCGGCCCCGAGCGCGTCCGCGATCCGCGCGGCCCACTCCAGGGCGTCCGGCAGGTCCGGCACCCCGGAGTCCAGGACCTCGGCGAGGCTGCGGCCCTGGAGCAGCTCCATGACCAGGAACACGGCGTCGCGCCCGGCCCGTTCGGTACGGCCGAAGTCGTGGATGGTGGCGATGTTGGGGTGCGCCAGGTTTCCGGCGAGGCTCGCCTCGCGCTCGAACCGGCGCGTCTCCTCCGGCGTCTGCGGATATCCGATCTTCACCGCGACCCAGCGGCCCACCCGGGAGTCCTTGGCCCGCCAGACCTCACCGAAGCCGCCCCGGCCGAGCAACTCGTCCAGCTCGTAACGCTCTTCGATGATCTCCCGCACGCCCCTCGGCCCCCGTCGCCCCTTGATCGTCCACTCGCAGGGGCATTATCTCCGGGCGGGGGAGGGCGGGGCCGGTTCCCCGTCGTCATCCGTCATCCGTCGCACTCGAACCACACCGTCTTCCCGGCCTGCCGGGGCAGCACGCCCCAGCGGTCGGTGACCGCCTGCACCAGCCGCAGCCCCCGCCCTGCCTCGGCGAGGGGATCGCCGCCCGGCGTCATGCGCGGGGGCGCGGGGCACTTGTCGGTCACCTCCACCCGCAGCCCGCCCGGCCTGCGCTGGATCAGCACCGAGCAGCCCCGGTCGGGCACGTGCCGCACGACGTTGGCGACCAGCTCCGTCAGCGCGAGCCCGGCGCCGTCGGCCACCCCGTCGAGGCCCCAGCGGACGAGGAACCACCGGAGGATCCGCCGCATGTGCCCGGCGGAGTGCTCACTGACGGTGAAGCCCATGCGGTAGGTGCCGCCAATTTCCGTGCTGGGGTACCCAGTTGCGTGATTCATGCCATCAGGTTGGGGTCGCGCGGTTACGCTCGGCTACAGACCGAACTGAACGCCGTACGGCGTGAACTTGGGGTGACCGCCTCATGGTCAACATCCGCAATCTCGACCCCAGCGCCTCGCCGCTGGACTACTACGGCTCCGAACTTCGCCGCCTGCGGGAGGAAGCCGACCTGAAGCAAGAGGACTTGGGCGCCATCGTCTTCTGCACGGGGTCCCTGATCGGGCAGATCGAGACGGCCCGGAAGGTCCCGACCCGCGACTTCTCGGAGCGGATCGACGCGGCGCTGGGGACGGACGGGGCCTTCTCCCGGCTGGTGGGGCTGGTGCTGAGGAGCCAGCTGCCGACGTGGTTCCAGGCGTACGCGGAGATGGAGGCGAAGGCGGCGTACATCTCGACGTTCCAGGCGCAGCTGGTGTACGGGCTGCTGCAGACGCCGGAGTACGCGCGGGCGGTGCTGGGTGTGCGGACGGAAGGGGATCTCGACGCCAAAGTGGCGGCCCGCATGGAGCGGCAGCGCATCATGGACCGCGAGAACCCGCCACTGATGTGGGTCGTACTGAGCGAGGCCGTGCTGCATCAGGAAATCGGTGGCCGAGAGGTCATGCGGAACCAACTCGCTCACTTGTTGGCCCTGGAAGGGCGGGAGTGGGTGGAGGTCCAGATCCTGCCCTTCGATGCGGGCGCCCATGTGGGACTGGACGGTACGTTCACCCTTCTGCGGTTCGACGACGACCCGGACATCGTCTATACCGAGGACTTCGTCCAGGGCCATATGACGGCCAATCCGCAAGCCCTCAGGGAGGGTTGTCTCCGTTACGATCACCTCCAGGCCGCCGCTCTCTCCGTGGAGGACTCGGCGGCGCTGATCGCCCGCGTAATGGAGGAGCGTTATGGACACCAAGCAGAACCTGACGGGCGCGCGGTGGCGTAAGTCCTCGTACAGCGGCACCACTGGTGGTGAATGCGTAGAAGTCGCCGCCCAGCCCTGCCTCATCGCCGTCCGGGACTCCAAGAACCCCGAAGGCCCCGCTTTCACCGTCAGCCCCGCCGCCTTCGCGGCGTTCGTGCGCGGGCTCTGAGCGTTCAGAGCACGAGCGCGAGGAAGCCCAGTACGTACGCGGCGGCGAAGATCGGCGGGACCCACTGTTCGACCTGGGTCAGCGGCAGGTACGTGCGCCAGTCGCGGCCATGACCCAGGACGGACCACTCCGCCTCCGAGTAGACGAAGGCGGGGAGCTTCTTCTCCAGTGCGCCGATCACCGCGTATTTCGCCGCGTTGAGCTGCCGGTAGGACCGCATCATCACGAACCAGGTGAAGCACTGGGTCAACAGGATGAGCAGCCCGGCTAACGGGGCCAGGATCGACACGCCCTGCCAGGTGTCTCCGTCCAGGGCCGCCGCGGTGGCCACCGCGGCGGTGTTGACGGACAGGAAGAACGTGTTGGCGAGGCTGCGCCGGCCGCTGACCCGGTCGGCCATCTCGACGTAGGTCTTGTACTGCTCCAGTATCGCGGCCTGGTACTTCTCGCCCGTGTCCGCGTAGGACGCCGCGCTGACGTTCCGGTTCCAGAGCTTGTCATCGATGTTGTCCATGCGGACCAGGGTTCCCGATGGGTGCCGCCCGCGTCAGGCCCTTTGGCCGTCCCGGACCGGCAGCTCCGACAAGGGGCCGATGACCGGCTCCAGCTCGCGGGTCAGCAGGCGGCGCACGGTCTTGAACCAGCGCACGCGCGGGACGACCGGCTCGAACGGGATGAAGGTCGCGCCCCAGTGCTGGTCGAAGGAGATGATCCCCTTGAGCGGCAAGTCCCACTTCTCCTCCCTGATTCTCCTCCTGCGAGGGCGTGGCCCCGGCCAGTCCGGCAGTGTGGGCATCGGCGGCCACCCCGGGGCCGGCGTGGCGGTCGTCGGGCGGCCGGAGCGGGCGCTGTACTCGCGGGCGGCGGCCGTGCGGAAGATGTCGTAGACCTCGGGGCCGGAGTAGATCAGCAGGACCAGACGGGTCGGCGGGAGGGTGCGCAGGGCTTCGGTGAACTCCCAGAGCGTGCCCGGGCCGGGCGCGGCGGACAGGGCCACCACGTGGGCGCCCCGGATCAGCTCGCTGACCGTGCCTTGCCAGTCGTCGAGCGGGAGATAGCCGCGTTCCGCACCGAGCAGGGGCAGCCGCTCGCCCGGCTGCCCGATGGCCACGACCCGGCCGAGGCGGGCGAACTGGCGGACCAGGAAGTGCTCCTCCGTCAGCCAGGGCAGCTCGTAGGGCGAACGGAACAACCAGCCGGGGGCCTCGTCCGGAGTTCTGGACATCCGGTCGTCGAGGAGGAAGGGACGCAGGTAGAGGACGTACGACACGTCGCGGAGCTGGGCGAACGAGGTGATGACCGGCGCCAGGTGTTGCTTGCCCCGGAGGCGGAGACGGGACCCGTAGGCGTAGGCCAGCCCGCCGGAGCCCAGGACGGCCACCGTGATCGCTATCCGCACCCACAGGGGCAGCCGCTCGGTGTCGGGGTCCGCATCGGATATGAGCGCCCGGAACAGCCCGCTGCCGCTGAAGGCCGCGATCAGTCCCACCGTGCGCAGCGTCAGTCCCGTGCCCAGCAGCAGGCGCCCCCGGGACCCGCTCTGGGCGGCCGCCCCGTTCGGTAACTGTTCCACCGGTTGTGCGTCCCTGCCCATGCCGTTCCCCGTTCAGCGGAATTGACGGATCTGTAGGATCCCCTCCCGTACCGGGCGAGGGGTAGGGGCTCATGCAGGTTCTAGGGGCCGCCGGGCCGACGCACGTGGGGCCGTTCCGGGCCGTCGCGGTGCTCGGGCGGGGTGGCATGGGCCGGGTGCTGCTGGCCGTGGGGCCCGACGGGCAGCTCGCGGCCGTCAAGCAGGTGCACGCCGAGCTCGCCCGGGACGAAGGGTTCCGGGCCCGCTTCCGGCGTGAGGTCGAGGCCTCCGGCAAGGTCTCCGGGGCCTACACCGCCCCCGTGATCGACGCGGACCCGGAAGCGGAGACGCCCTGGCTGGCCTCCCGCTTCGTCGCCGGGCCCGCCCTGAGCCAGGCCCTGGACGAGGGCGGGCCGCTGCCCGAGTACGCGGTGCGGCGGCTGGCGTCCGGGCTGGCGCACGCGCTGGCCGACGTCCACGGGGCCGGGCTGATCCACCGCGACCTCAAACCGTCGAACGTGCTGCTCGCCGAGGACGGAGTCCGGGTCATCGACTTCGGCATCGTGCGGGCCGTCGGGGACCAGACCCGGATCACGCACACCGGCATGCTGATCGGCTCGCCCTCGTTCATGTCGCCGGAGCAGGCCCTGGGGCAGGAACTCACCCCGGCCAGCGACGTGTTCTCGCTCGGCGCCACCCTCGTCGCGGCCTGCACCGGGAGGGTGCCGTTCGGCGGCGGGGGCGCGGTGCCCAAGGTCCTGCTCGACGTGGTCCATGCCGAGCCCGACCTGGACGGGGTGCCGGCGGGCCTGCGCGGGATCGTGGAGCGGTGCCTCGCCAAGGACCCCGCCGCGCGGCCCGCGCCGTGGGAACTGCTCGACCTGGTCGGGCGGGTCCGGCCGGCCGAGGAGGCCTGGCCCGAGCCGGTGCCGCGGCTGACCGCCGAGCAGCGGGCGGAGGTGGCCGGGCTGGTGACCGTACCGCCTCCGCGTACCGTTCCCGCGCCGGATCCCGGGCCGCCGGTCGAGCCGCCGTCCGTCGAGCCGCCGCCCGTGCCGCGGCGCCGGTGGAACCCGTACCTGGTCGCGGCGGCCGTCGCGGTCGTCATGGCCGCCGCCACCGGACTGACGGCCACCGGGCGGCACTTCGTCTGGCTCGCGTACACCTCCGCCGTGCCGGAGAGCGTGCCGACCCCCGGCGGGATCCCGCTCGCGCAGGTGGGCGACAAGTACCGGCCGCAGCGGATGACCTGCGAGCAGCTCGCGTCGGGGATGACCGTACCGGCCGTGTTCGGCAAGCCGACGGGCCAGGGCCTGGCGGAGCACAACGGCGGTTGGGCGGGCCTGGACAACATCTGCGTCTGGCGGACCGGTGGCGGTGACGAGGTCTTCGTCTCCTGGCGGGTCTTCGTCTCCCGGCCCGGTGGGAAGACCGGCGCCGAGCAGGCGAAGAGCGCGTACGAGGACGGCTACCGACGCGGCGAGACCAGACGCGACGGCACCCTCGGCTTCGCCCAGGAGGGTCTGTGGCAGCAGAAGGGGAGGAAGGACGGCGAGAACTGCGTCCTGACCGCGCGGGACGTCAACCAGACGGTGTCCGTGTCCGTGAGCGGGGTCAACTATCCCCAGGGCCGGTGCGAGGCCCTCACCAGGAAGTTCGGCAAGAACGCCATGGAGGCGATTCCCCGATGATGAGGCCGCTCGGCGCCGGTGCCCCGGCCGTGGCGGGACCGTACCGGCTCCTCGCGGAGCTGGGCAGCGGCGGCATGGGCCGGGTCCTGTTGGGGGCCGGGCCGGACGGGCGGCTGGTCGCCGTCAAGCAGGTGCACGCCCGGTTCGCCGACGACGACGGCTTCCGGGCCCGCTTCCGGCGGGAGGTCGCCGCCTCCCGGAAGGTGTCCGGCGCGTACACGGCCGCCGTGATGGACGCCGACGCCGAAGCGCCGACCCCGTGGCTGGCCTCGGTGTTCGTGGCGGGGCCCTCGCTGGGCGCGGCCGTCGAGGCCCTGGGCACGCTGCCGGAGGAGACCGTACGCCCCCTCGCGGCCGGGCTGGTGACGGCGCTCGCGGAGATCCACCGGGCCGGGCTGATCCACCGGGACCTCAAGCCGGACAACGTGCTGCTCGCGGAGGGCGGCGTCCGGGTGATCGACTTCGGCATCGCGCGGGCCGCCGAGCGCGGGACGGACACCCCCTAGGGCAAGCCGCTGACCCCGGCGGGGGACGTGTTCTCGCTCGGGTCGGTCCTGGTGCTGGCGGCGACGGGCAGGAGTCCGTTCGCGGCGGCGACCACCCTCCAGATCCTCTACGACGTGGTCCACGCGGAGCCCGACCTGACCGCGGTGCCGGTGGGGCTGCGCGGGCTGGTGGAGCGGTGCCTGGCCAAGGACCCCGCCGCCCGGCCGGCCCCGGCCGAACTGCTCGCGCTGCTGGGTCCGGTAGCCCCGGTGGGCCGGCAGTGGCCGCCCGCGGTGTACCGGAACGCCGTGCCCGGAGCAGGCGAAGGGGATCGCCCGCGCCGCGGTCGAGGGCGTCCTCTGATCACCCTGCGGTGGGGGCCGGACGGCCGGGCCTCACCGCGGGGCGGGGGTCAGTGCCAGAGCCGGTACGGGCCGTCGTTCTCGGCGTGCAGGTGGACGCTGGAGCCGCTGGCGTCCAGGAAGCGGCCGGTGGCCTTGTTCTTCAGCTTCCAGGCGCTGCCGGTCCAGTTCCATGTGGACGTCGTCTTCGTAGCCGGTCAGGCACTCTCCGCCGTGGCCACGCGCTACGACAAGCGCGCCCATGTCTTCTACGGCACCGTCACCGTGGCCTCGATCCGCCTGTGGCTGAGGTCGTGATCAAGCATGTAAAGCGGTGGTCATCCGCCTGCCTGCCCTGACACGATCTGGGCGTGACCACGTTGTTCCTGATGGTCGGCCTGCCCGGGGCCGGCAAGACCACGCGTGCCCGGCAGCTCGCCGAGGAGCACGGTGCCCTGCGCCTGACGCCCGACGACTGGATGATCCCACTATTCGGTGTATCGGAAGCGGACGGGAAGCGCGACGTGCTGGAAGGGCGGATGCTCTGGCTCGCCCTGGAGGCGGTGAAGCTCGGCACCAACGTAGTGGTGGACTACGGTTGCTGGTCCCGAGACGAGCGGTCCGCGATCCGCTGGCTGGTGGCGGCCGAGAACGCGCGCTTCCGCATGATCTACCTGCCGGTAGACACTGCGACCCAACGGGCCCGGATCGCCCATCGCTGGGCGACCACCCCCGAGGAGACGTTGCCGATGTCCGAGGCCGACATCCTGCACGGACGGGCGCATTTCGAGGAGCCCGACACGGCGGAACTCGACGGGCACACGATCGACAGCCCACCGCGCGGGTGGCTGAGCTGGCGGGAATGGGCGGCCGACCGGTGGCCGTCGTTCGCGTGACGGCTTTGGCCCACGACAAAGCCGCGGTGCCGGACGTACCCGCACCAGCCCGCAAAGATCCGCCGGACAGGCCCTGGTGGCGGGCGCCGCTCAGTGGTCGGCGTCGGGGAGCGGTCCGGCCTTGGTGACGGCCCCGGTCCAGTAGTCGGGCAGGTCGGCGGGCCGCCAGGAGACTTCCAGTTCCCGGTGGGTCAGCTCCTCGGCCCGGCGGTGGAGCGCGCTCTGTGCCGTCCCGGGCCCACACGTGGGCTCGGGCTGGTCGAGGTGGCCGTCGGCGACGCCGACCGGCGCCTCGAAGTACACGGCGTACCGCCACCGGTCCGGCGTGCGGTACAGGACGAGCGTCTTCGGGGTCCCGATCCTGCGCCAGTACGGCGTCCTCGTGTTTCCCATGGGGGAAGTATCGGCGACGGCCGACCGGCCGCCGGGCTAGGGGGTGTCTGACGGATATCCGCGGCGTCGCGACGCCCGGCACGCACTCTCGCCGCACCGACCGAAAGCCCAAGTACGTCCAGTACGCGGG
>NZ_JBVIKC010000076.1:0-24154 GCF_055581065.1 Streptomyces sp. NPDC031479 | reverse complement strand
GTACGTCCAGTACGCGGGCTTCCGGTCGGCACGCCGAGAGCACGCACCGGACGCCGCTCCTTCCCCACGGACATCCGTCAGACACCCCCTAGCCCATCACGAACGCAACGAAACTCCGGTTGCACGGGGCGACCTTGCCAAGTCGCCCTGGACCAACGGAGTTTCGAGCTGCCGCCGGTCCGCCACCGCCTGCCTCGTCAAGTCGCCCGCTCTGGATGGCGTGGCGGGACTCTCGCTGATGGAGCGGCTGCGGGTGCTGCCCGATCCGCGTCGACGGCGCGGTGTGCGTCACCCGTTCGTGACAGTGCTGCTGCTTGCCGCGCCGGCGGTGGTCGCCGGCGCGCGCTCGTACGCAGCGATCGGCCAGTGGGCCGCGAGCGCACCGCAGCACGCCCTGACCCGCCTCGGTGCCCGCACGGTCGGCGTGTTCGGGGTGTGTGTCGCGCCGAGTGCCGCCACGATTCGACGGGGCGGCAACCTGGTCTGTCCCGGTGGCCTGGCCGACCTGACCGGCGCCGATCCCGGCGGCGCCAACTCGGTGGCCGTGGACGGCAAGGCCGCCCGCGGCTCCCGGCACGGCCAGACGCCCGCCGCCCACCTCCTTGCCCGCCTGACCGGCGCTCTCACAAGATCACGGGGCTTCGCAACGGCCCTGCCCTGCCCTCGACCCTGCCCGTTCGGACATTGTTCGCTCAAGGACCAGGGTGGTTGCATTTGAACCCGGTTGAACAGTCAGGTAACAACTGTTCCACCGGAATCCATTTCAGAGCTAGAAACCGGAGGAATTTCTCATGGTTCGTCACCACGCCGTCAGCCTGCGCCCTCGCCTCGACAAGATCCGGGTGCGCGCCGGTAAGTGATTGACCGGTGTGCCGCGGGTC
The DNA here is from genome assembly GCF_055581065.1 of Streptomyces sp. NPDC031479. Lineage (NCBI taxonomy): Bacteria > Bacillati > Actinomycetota > Actinomycetes > Kitasatosporales > Streptomycetaceae > Streptomyces > Streptomyces sp. NPDC031479. The sequence goes on along the minus strand of NZ_JBVIKC010000076.1, from coordinate 23,273 downwards.
CCGTACCCGCGGCACACCGTCCCCAACGCGTACTGCCGGAAGTCGGAACATCGCGGCGTGAAATCGCGCCGGTAATTCAGGAGAAGTGGATCCGTACATGAGAGTCACTGAGGAAGGCCACGGCGTTCCGGTCCTGATCGGGGCTGATTCAGCGCGGCGTACGACGTCCCTCTGCTTCTCCATCGCGTTCGGCGGGCGGCACGACTCGCCGGAGGGCTCGGGCGCGGCCCACCTGATGGAGCACTTGCTGATGTCCGCTCCGCTGGACGGTGGCGCCTCGTTGGCCGAGCGCATCGAAGGCCTCGGCGGTGAATGCAATGCTTCCACCGGGCCCGAATCTCTCCTGTTCTTTGCCCAGGTGATGAATGAGGATGCCTGTGCCGTTGCGCAGTGGATGACGCAGGCGGTACTCCATCCGGAAATCGACGACAAGATATTCGATTCCGAGCGCCGCGTCGTGCTTACGGAATTGGCCGCCGCAGCAGCCGACCCGAGTGACATCGTCCAGGAGAGGTTCCTCGCCGAGCTCTTCCGGGGGCACCCCCTTTCGCAGCCTTCCGGTGGCACCGAGGAGAGCGTCCGGGAATTGTCCCTGAACATTGTCGAGGAGTCGCACCGGAGGGCGACGACGACACGCCCCATGGCCTTCTCCGCAGTCGGCGGAATAGATCCGGAAGCTCTTCGCGCCACGCTCGGCAACTCGGCGCTGGCCTCGGCCGCGGTCGCACCACTGACGTCTGGCGGCCCAGTGGCCGAACCGCCTGCGCTGCCCCTCGTTTCGCAGCGGACCGACCCGTCCTGGCCCGACGAGTTCTGCTGGCTGGTTGCCGGCGGACGGGCCCCGCGGCTCGCCGACCGGGAGCGGTTCGCCTCCGTCGTGCTGGGCCATCTCCTCGGTTCGAGTGCCGCCTCCCCGCTCTACCAGCGGCTCCGCGGGGAGAACGCCCTCGCCTACATGTTCCGTTCCTGGTCCCGCAGCTACAGCGACACGGGCGCCTGGCGCTTCCTCGCCGGCGCCGAACCCGAGAACGCCCCGCGCGTCCTGGAGGAATTCCGCAGCGCCCTGTCCGAGGTCGCGAACAAGGGGCCGCTGGAGGGGTCGCTGGCCGCGGCCCGCCGGCTGGCGGTGATGGAGGCCGTGCGGGAGGCGGAGGACCCGCTGGAGCACGCGATCACCCTGGCGAACCAGCGTTGCGCGCTGCCCGGGCCGTGGGATCCGGAGCAGCACATCCAGGCGGTGCTGGCGACGACCGGCGAGGAGGTCGCCGCAGCCGCGGCCCGGCTCTCCGACGAACTCCTGGTCGTGGCGAGCCCGGAGGGAGCATGACCTCCTTCGCTGTCGCACCTGCCTTCCTCGACGCCGTCGGCCCGGCCGGGATGCTGCTGCGGGTCCAGGGGCAGGACTGTGTCGCCGGTTCGTACCACGATCCGGTCGCCGACGAGACCCGCTGCCTCGTCGAGTACGCGGACCAGGCGCTCCTGGCCGACCTCTCTCCGCTCCTGCCGGTGCTCCGAGCACGGTACCCGGAGTGCACGAGCCTGCTGGTGCGCGTCCTGCCGGGGGGCGAGGTCGACGCGAGGCTGAGCCCGTTCCTCACCTACGTGCGGTATGCGGCCGAGCCGGACGGGCCGGCGGCTGACGTGGCGGAGCCAACGATTCTGCGGGTGACCGAAGTCGACGACGACTGCGCCCCCCTGGTCGAGGAGTGGATGGCGCGGGCGATCAGTGACGGAGCGTCGGTCCAAGGGGGGCGGCCCGATCCTTCCGTGGCACTGGACGCGGCCCGCACGCTACTGGCCGGTGCGGAGCGCACCTCGTTCGTCGCCTGGCTGGACGGGGTGGCGATCGGCCACGCCACGGTGCGCCGCGACGGCTACGACGACCCCAGCGATACCGAGTTCCTTGAGCTCATCGACATCCTCGTCGATTCCGACGCGCACCGGTCGGCCGCCACCCGAGCACTGGTGCGGGCCTGTGCGGAACTGGCCGGGACGACCGGCCTCCCGCTGGTCGGCCACGTCAGTCACCCGCTCCCCGGCACCGGAGCGGACAGCGGAGCGCGGATCGTCGCCGGGCTGGTGAGCCAGGGTTGGCAGCCGGCCTTCGGCTACCGGCACCTATCGCTCGCCTGAGTTCAACGCCGCGGCCGACCAGGCCGTCCGAGCCGTGCCCCCCATGAAGCCCTGTCACATCCGAAGCTCCGTCATGCCTGATGCCACGTCACGAAGGGACGCGCATGTCCGACTCTCCCCCCGCGTCGCCGCCCCCGCTCACCTTGGACCTGCTCTACACGGCGCTCGGCATGGATCCGCAGGAGCCGCTCCGTGACCTGGTCCGGGCCGCCCGTACCCAGCGCGGCCACCTGGCCCCGCTGGTCCTCTCCGTTGCCACCGGGCAGGGCGAGGCGTTGGGCAGCGGGTCGTCGGACGAACTGCGCCGGATGCGGGTACGGACGGACGACTACCGCACCCTCGCCGCCCAGCTGACGGCCGCCGTTCCCGGAGCCCGCGTCCTCAAGGGGCCGGCGCTGGCACAGCACTACCCGCCCGCGGTCCTGCGCCCCAGCGGCGACCTCGACGTCTACCTGCCGGGCGAGTCCGCCCTGTGGCACGCCGTGCACGAGGTCTTCCGCACCCGGCCGGTGAACGACGTCGACATCACGCTCATCGGCCAGGGCGCCGGAGCGCACTGGGTCGTCGTACTGCGATGGTCCGCGGAGGACCCGGTCCTCGACCCCGACCACCGTGTCGAACTGGTGACCTTCGCCTACCCCGAGCGCGCCGGGGCCGCGCCGATGCGGGTGCGACCCCCGCAGGACCAGGTCACCTCCGATCTGCTGGCGATCGCCGACGAGCGATTCGACCGCCCCTTCACCGTCAAGGACGTCCTCGACCTGGCCTTCACGCTCGACAGCCCGCACTGCCCGCCCCCGGAAGCACTGGTCTCGGCAGCGGACGCCTACCGGCTGGCTCCGGAACTGCTCCTGCTGAGCCAGGCGCTGCGCAGCGCCGCGGAGTTGACCAGTCCGCGGAACGAACTGCTGCTGCCGCTGCTCACCGACGCCGCCGCGCGCGAGGAGGCCGCACGCGAGGAGGCCCTGCGCAATGCCCAGCCCGCGCAAACCGCCGCCACGCCAACAGCCACAGCACAGACCGAGCCGAGCGCGCGACAGTGCCTGGAGGACGGTCGGCCGCTGTACGGCCTGCGGCTGAACCCGGACTTGGCCCCGCGAGACGGCGACGCAGTACAGCTCCGCCTCCTCGGCGACGACGTCCTGCTGCGCTGCCCCGTCGGGGACTTCCTCCTGGTGGCCTCGGAACTGGTCGACCCCGGTACCTACGAGGCGGCGCTCGAAGCGCTCGCGGCGGAGGAGAACAACCAGGCGGTGGCACGGGCATGAGCGCGGACATGCTTCAGGTCGAAGCCCTCACCCGCCGCTTCCGCAACCGCAAGGGCAACGAGGTCACCGCGCTCGACGGGGTCACCCTGCACGCACGGGAAGGAGAAGTCGTCGGTCTCCTTGGGCCCAACGGTGCCGGAAAGACGACGCTCTCACGGATCCTGACGACACTGCTGCTCCCCACCGGTGGCATCGCCCGGGTCGACGGCCTCGACGTGGTCCACGACGCACGTCAGGTGCGGGAACGCATCGGGCTGGTGCTCGGTGGCGAGCGGGGTCTGTACAATCGACTGACTGCCCGTCAGAATCTGCGCTACTGGGGCGCGATGCAGGGACTGCCGGGAAAGGCCTGCCGCAGCCGCGCCGACCAGCTGCTGGAGCGGCTGGGCCTGAGTGCGCGTGCTGACGACCAAATACAGACGTACTCGCGCGGCATGGTCCAGCGCGTCCACCTGGCCAGAGCCCTGCTCCGCAGCCCCCGCCTGCTGATCATGGACGAGCCGACCAGCGGCATGGACCCGCATGCCGCGCAGGGCTTCCGCGGACTCGTCGAAGAGCTCCGTGACAGTGGTTCGACCATCCTGCTCGCCACCCATGACATGCAGGAGGCGCAGTCCCTCTGCTCGCGGGTCGCCCTGATCGACCACGGCCGGATCCTGCAGGAGGGGACAACCGAGGACCTCCTCCGCGCCATCGGTACAGGCCGCACCGTGACAGCCGCCGGCGTCGCGGCGCAGCTCGCCCTGAGCATTGCAGCGATCGCCGGAGTGAGCGTCCAGGAGTCGACGCCGGACGGGCTGTTGACCCTTCGGGCCGACGGCGACGGCGCGATCGCCGCGGTGCTCCAGGCCCTCACCGCCGCCGGTGTCCACGAGCTGTCAGTGGCCGCACCCTCCCTGACCGAGGTTTACCGCACCATCATCGAGGACCGGGAGTTCGCCCTCTGATGACTGCCTTCGTGCAACTGCAGTGGCTGCTCCTGATCCGCTCTCCGCGCCTTCTGGCCACGCTGGTCATCGTCCCGTTCTACTCGGTCGTCTTCTTCACCACCCTGCACGGGTACGGGGCGCCCGGACTGTCGGCCACCGTGGCTCTCACCGCGTTCGTCATGAGCATGTGGTCGCAGGCCATGTTCGTCGCGGCGGAGGTCGTGGACGATGACCGCTGGGACGGCACCCTGGAGCCGGCCCTGCTCACCCCGGACGCCTACGTGCGCGCGCTGACGGTCAGGGTCTGCACGACCACCGCGCTGAGCCTGCCGGTGCTGGTCGAAGTGATCGCGATCGGCCGGATCGGCTTCGGTTTCGCGCTCCCCGTCCACCGGCCGCTCCTGGCGCTGACGGCCTCCCTGCTACTGGTCGTCGGCACCGCCGGCTTCGCGCTGATGGTCAGCGCGTTGATGATCCTCATGCCTGGTGGGCGCAACCTGCGGAACGCCCTGACCTACCCGTTCTACATCCTCGGCGGGCTGATCCTGCCGGCGGCCGCGCTGCCGGTACCGGTCCGACAACTCACCCAGCTGTTCTTCCTCTCGTACGGCGCGCAGCTGCTGCGCGCGGCGATGGCCGGATCCTCCGGGAGCCACTGGAAGGACCTCTCGCTCCTGCTGCTCCTGACCGTCCTGCAGCTGGTCGCGGGAGCGGCCCTGCTGCGCCGCGCGCTGTCGCGAGCCCGTCACGGGGAGGCCCGACTCTATGCGTAAGGCCGAAGCGCTGATCCGTCAGATCGGCTACGGGCTGCTGAGCAGCTATCAGGACTACCGGGCTCTCTACACCTGGCGCTCCTGGCTGTTCGGCTGGCTGGCGCGGCTGCTCTGCCAGGTGCTGTTCTTCTCCATGGTTGGCTGGGCGATCGGCTCGGCCGACACCCAGCGGTACATGGCGCTGGGCAATGCGGTGGTCCTGGGGCCCCTCGGCGCCTTCGGAGTGGTCTCCTCCAGTGTCGGCGAACGCCGTGGCGGCACCTTGCAGTTTCTGCTGCTCAGCCGCAACGGACCGTTCCCCGTGCTGCTGGCGCGCGGGCTCTACTGGGTCGCCGACGGCATCGTCACCTCCTGCATCGCCCTGTTCGTCCTGCGCTGGCTGGCGGACGTCGAAGTGAGCCCGCCCGTGCTGCTGGTCTGCTTCCTCCTCCAGGTACTGATCACCCTGAGCGGCTACAGCCTCGCGCTGGCACTGGCGGGGATCAGCCTCCGCTGGCCGGAGAGCCGGATGTACCTGACGGCCGGTACGACAATCCTGCTGATGACGCTCGCCGGGGTGAACACCCCACTCCCGCGTGGCGGAGTCGTCGGAGCGATCGCCTCCGTAGTGCCTGCCGCACACGGCCTCCAGGCGATCCGTGCGCTCGTCGCCCATGGCACGGTCCCGGCAGGCGAGGTGTTCGCGGAATTCGCAGTGCTCCTCCTCTGGGGAGCGGTGGGCTACTTGGCGCTCACCGGATCCCTTCGTCATCAGGTCCGTACCGGAACGCTCAACCTCCGCTGAAGGCGCGCTGCAGCCACGCGGCAGCCCCTACGGCAGCCCCCGTTCCGGAACCGTCCGACCGTCCCCACCACGGAGAACCACCCCATGAGCAGAGCGAACGTCTTGAGCCTGGTCGGCCCACCGGGGTCGGGGAAGTCCACCCAGGCGGCGCGTCTGGTCGTCGCCCTGGGCCGGTCCCGGGGAACCCCGGTGCTGTGCGCCTCGGTCCCGGCACTACTACGCGGCGACCCTGCGCTGCACGAGCGGTTGACCCGGCAGGAGGCGGCCCAGGTGGCCGCCGTACGCCGCGCCGCGCACGAGTCCGCCGACCGGGGTGCGCTGATGCCCACGGAACTCGACCAGGTGCTGGTCGAGTTGGTGGCCAGGGCGGCAGCCGACGGGCCGGTGGTGCTGGACAGCGTGCCGCGGGGACGGCAACAGGCGCGCATCCTGCTCGCCGGCGCCGTGCCGCTTGCCGAGCTGATAGTCCTTCATCTCCAGCTTCCAGGGGACGTCCTGACGGCCTCCCTGGAGCGCCAGATCACCCGGGCTGCCTCCCGAGGGGAGTGGCCTCCCACGCAGCGGCAGCTCTCCCGGATGGCGGGCAAGGCGGGCGTCTATACCGACGAGACCCTCCCCGGCCTGGCCGAACTCGCCCGAGCTGGCGTCGACATGGCCCGGTTCGATGCTTCCGGCCCTGCCGACCTGGTCGCCGAGGAGATACACGCCCACCTGGTCCAGCGCGGAGCCCTGCCGGCGTTCGCCGCCTCCGCTGCCGTCACCGGTGCCGTCATCCCCGCCGCCACCACCACTTCCACCCCCGCCCTCACCGCCGCCCTTGCCGGCGTCGACCCGGGGCAGCCGGAGGCCGGACCGTGCAGCTGATCCTCGCCCGACACGGACGCACCGAGTCCAACGCGCTCCACCGCTTCCCCCTCTCCCCCGCCGTACCGCTGGACCGGACCGGCATCGAGCAAGTCCGGTGCACCGGGCGGCAGATCGCCGACTCCGGGTTCCACCCGACCGCCATCCACGCCAGTGACGCGGAACGGACCCTGCAGACCGCCCGCCTCCTCCGTGATCTGATCGCCCCGGAGCTGCCGGTCACCCCGCAGCCAGGCCTGCGGGAGCTGGACTGGGGCCTGCTGCGCGGCCGTTCCACGCTCTCCGGCCCCTCGGGCGACGCCGAGTACACCCGCTGGCAGCAGGACCCGCTGCGCAGGCTCCCCGGCGGGGAGAGCCTGGCCGACGTACAGGCCCGGGCAACCCCCCTGCTGGAGCGACTGATTGCCGACGGCCGCCCGGCACTCGTGGTCTCGCACGCGGTCACCCTCACCGTCCTAACCGCCTGGCTGCGAGGTTGGGACCTCATCGAGACATGGCAGTCCCACCGGGCCCATCTCCCGACGGGCGGATACCGCCGGCTCGAACTCACCGGCCCCCCGGGCCTGCCCCACCCCCTACCCGTGTCGCAATGACAGGAGCAACCCCCATGGCCTATCCATCGCTGTCCCCCCTGGTTGAACAAGGTCTGCTGGACGAGATCCTGGACAACCTGGGCTTCATCCACGCGAATGACCACTGCCGCCGCAACTGCACGCACTGCCCGGCCTTCGGCGACACCTCACCCGTGCAGATGACCCCGTTCGCGACCCTGACCCGGCTGGTCCGGGACGTCGGCGAAGCCTTCCGGGACCGGGGCATCTCCCCCAAGCGCAGCATCGTCTCCTGGCGGATCAGCGACCCGCTCGACTACCACGTCAGGGACGGCGAGACCACGCGGAACACCTTCGACGTCGCCCGGATCTGGCGTGAACACCTGGGGCAGGGACTCTACCTGGTGACCAACGGCAGCGAGGGAAAGCGCTTCGCCCGGACCGCGCTGCGCCAGATCGCCGCCCGGCCCGACGTGCTCTCACAGGCCAAACTGACCATCACTCCCTGCGACCAGGGCTGGGGCAGCGAGCGTTACCTGCAGAACATCGCCGATGACATCTCGGTGCTCGCGCCGCTGTGGGACCTGGGCTCGACGCGGATGGAGGACCCCGACGGCCTGCGCTTCCGGATCAATCTGAAGTCGACGGCGGACCGGCGCGAGGAGGCACTGGAATTCATGGCCCGGGCCATGGACTTGGCCGGTCTGGACGCCGGCGCGGCGCAGAAGGCGTTGGCCGATCCGCGCCGCATCTCGGCGAAGGACATCTACGACCTCGGCTCGTACGTCGGCGACAGCCCCGTGGTGAACGCGATCAGCATCAAGGGCGAGGGCGGCAAGCGCTTCAAGGACACCGCGCAGACCCGCTCCCACCACCAGTACGGCATCTACCCTGACGGGGCCGTCCGCGTCATTGACATGTACGAGTTCAAGGTCTACGAGGCGACCGGGGAGGGCGGCGCCCCGCTCCGGGTCGACCTGCGCGCCGCCTGACCCGCTGTCCGACCCTGGGTCTGGCCTACTGTCCGACTCAAGGTATGAGTCGCCGTCATGGCAGCCGGAAGCATCAAGGAACAGGAATCAAGTGAACGACATCCGAGTCGTCCCGCTGTACCGGGCCGACGAGCATCCCGTGCTGCTGACCGGCGCGAAGGCGCAGGCCCTGGCACGTCTGCACCGCGCCGGCTTCCGGGTCCCGGACGGCGTCTGCGTGACCTCGGCCTGGTTCCAGGACGTCATGTCCCGTACCGGGATCGGCGACACCGTCGAGCAGAACCTGCGGGATCTGAGCGCCGTCCCCACCGGTACCGGCCGCGCCCTGGAACTCATCCGACGGGCCGTCATCCAGTCGCCGTGGCCGGCGGACCTGGTCGAGGAGGCAAGCGCCGCGGCGCAGTCGCTCCTCGACCAGGGGCCCGTCATGGTGCGCTCGTCCGTACCCGTCGAGGACGGCGCAGGGCAGTCCTATGCCGGAGTGTTCCACTCCGAGGGGCCACTGCACACGGTGCCGGAGGTACTGTCCTCACTCGCCCGCTGCTGGGCGGCGCTGTACTCGGCCCGCTGCTACTCCTACTCGCGCGGCCAATTGCCGCAGGAGTACGCCGCGTTCCTGCAGACCTGGGTGCAGCCGCAGGCACACGGTGTGCTGTTCACCAAGGACCTGTTCACGAGCGACGGCGGCCCGGTCACCGACTTCGCGTGGGGCAGTGCGACCGACTCCACCTCGGGCGAGGGTCCGACGAACCGGCTCCTCCTGTCGGACGAGGCCGCGCTGCCCGACGGTCTGCCGGATGCTCTGCCCGACGGTCTGCGCGAGGAGTTGCTCTCGCTGGCCAAGCGCAGCGAACAGCTCTTCGGTCTGCCGCTCGACGTGGAGTGGGTGTGGAACGAGGGCCTGTTGCACACGCTCCAGGCCCGACCCATCACCCACGGCCGGACGCCCGCCAAGGTGACCGGCGGCTGGTGGCCGGATTCCGACGTCAGCGGCCTGTACGACGTCGACCTCGGCAACTGTCGCGCCCGTTTCGAGGGCGCGCTGCAGAAGCACATCTGGCTCCGCAGGCAGTGTGCGGCCGTCGGCGTGGAGACCTACCGCGAGGCGTACATCGTCTACGGGGAGCAGGACGTCCGCCGGCTCGCCGACGACCTGGCCGGCTACCTGCGCACCGAGTTCGTCCAGATCAACTGGGGTGGCCGCGGCACCGGAACCGTCGCGAAGCTGGCCGACCTGGCCGACCACCTGCTGCGCGGACGCGAGCGCAACGCCCTGTCCGACCCCGCGTTCAGCGCCGCGCACATCGGCGAGATCGTCCCCGCGGAGGCCTCCGGCTTCTCCGCACTGCTCGGCGACGGAACCGTCATCGTCGAGGCTTTCCCCGCCGGCCTGCCCGGCATCAAGGAAGGCGGCCTCGTCCCGTCGGTCTTCACCATCGCCCCCGGCGGACCCATCGTCCGCGTGAACATCGCGGAATTCAGCCGTCGTTGTCACATCGAGCCCGGTGAGGGCTGGTGGTGGCGCCCCGAGGACACCGCCCCATACACCTTCGACCGTGCCGACGGCGAGGTCCTCGACATCGCCCGGATCACCCGCGACCTGTGCGGCGCCCTGGGCGAGGCCCGGCTGGAGTGGTACACCGCCGACGGCCGGGCGATGATCCGCGACGTCAGCCTTGAGGGCCGCGGTCTGGAGGCGCGCACGGCCGATGTCGGGAGGGTCATCTCCACCGGGATCGCCGCGGGCACGGTGCTCGCCCTGCCGGACCTCTCCGAACTCGACGAAGCGGCACGGGCATTGGAAGTCAGTGTGGTCGGCTTCGGCATGGACAACCCCGCAGTGCTGTCGGACGACCGCATCACCGCCGCCGTCGATGCCATCCGGCAGAAGAACGGTGTGATCGTCGTCGCCGAGTACCCCTCAGCCGGGCTCATCCCCCTGGTGGACCTCGCCTCGGGCTTCGTCTTCGAACGCGGCAATCTGCTCTGCCACACGGCCATCGTGCTGCGCGAGCGCGGCGTGCCGGCGATCGTGGCACCCGGCGCCGGGAAGTGGCTGCGTGACGGCATGAAGGTCGAGCTCTCCCCAGCGGGCCTGGCCGTCCTCGACCCCGAGGACCGGACTTGCTGAAGGGCGAGCACCGGTGAACGCGCTACAGGTCGGCCTGTGTCCCCTCGACCTCACCGACGAACGGCACGTGCGGCGCCTTCTCTGCGACGACTCCCGGGGAAGCGCGGCAGGCAGTCGGCTGCTGACCCGCCCGGACTTCGTGCCGGACGGCTTCACCGTCGCCGAGCGGATGACGGGGCAGGTCCTGCTGCACCCCTCTGAGCGCGCGTTCGACCCCTGGCTTTCCCGGCTGATCGCGGACAAGCTGGCCCGGATCGCCGCCCCGGCAGGGCGCAGCGCCGTCACTGACCCGGCGGTTGCCGCGTTCTGCCGGGACCAGACGCTTCGACTGCTGGACCACACCTGGGAGGAATCTCCCGCGACACGATCCGCGAGCGACTCTCCGGCCAACTCGCTGAGCAACCAGGAACTGCCGTCCGTAGTGGACCGGGTGATCGCCCACTGCGTGCTCGGTGACGTCCGCGCGCCGGTCGCCACCCACCTGCGGTACGCCGATCGCGGGGTGAGCGTCGCCGTGGCGCTCGCCCCGCTCGTCCTGGAGCGGTGCGGAACCGACCTGTCGCGCCTGCTGCGGTACAGCCTGGCGGCCGGCCTGCTCGGGGCGGAGCAGAAAGCACGTGCGCCCGGCCCGGGCGCGCGCCTGCCCATCGACGCGTCGGCCACTCCCGTGGCCACCGCGCGGAAGCTGTGGCCCAGGTACCGGGCGCTGGCCGAACGGCCCCTCCAGGTGGACCACTGGGCGGAGTTCGCGAGCGAGGTACTCGACGGTCCGAGACGGCTTGTGTGGTTCTTCGACGACTGCGCCGAGACGGTGATCGACCTCCTCCTGCTCACCCGCTTGAAGGAAGCCAACCCCCAGCTGGAAATCACCATGGTGCCCAAGTCCCTGCCCTGCTACACGGACGCCGACACCGGCCTGCTGCTCCGGCTGCTCGCCACTCCCAGCCTGCAGGCGCTGGGCGTAGGAGGCGCGCTGCAGGCCTCGGACGTCTGCCGCTTCGGCCCGACCATGGCCACGGCCAACCTGCGCAAGCTCTCCCCCGAACTGGCCGGGCAACTGGACGCGGCGGACTGCGTCTTCGTGAAGGGCACCAACATCCACGAGATGTTCCAGGGCGGGATCGACAGGCCGATGTACACCGGGTTCGTCCTGGTGAGCGAGTTCAACGAGAGTGCGATGGGGGTGGACGCCTCGTCCGCCCCCCTCTTCCTCGTCCACTCCGGGCCCGGCGAGTACGCCCACTGGGGCTTCGAAGGACGCGAATCCCGTACCGTCCGGTACTCGGACCAGCGCCTCGTCCGGCTTTGCTGGAGTACCTTGACGGACCATCAGTTCAGAAAGAACTGCGACGACCCCGCCGTACTGCGCGAGGAGCTACGCCGGCTGGACTCCCTCACCGAACGCGTGCTGCCCAGGACCCGCCCCGCACTCGACGGCGAAAGGGCACTCGTCCACCAGGCACTGCGGCGCGTCACCGGCAGCGCCCCGCGAATCCCGTGACCGACACCAGTGGAGCAGACGTGCACGACCCCCGAAACGACCTGCACGATTCCCGGAACGACCTGCACCATTCCCGGAACGACTGGCTCGACGACCTGGCGGCCCTGACCGCCGGAGCCGTCGAACGCTTCCCGCGCCACAACGACGCCTTCCACCTGGTCTCCCGCCTGGCCGAAGAGGCCGGTGAACTGGCCCAACAGGTCAACCACATGGAGGGCATGGGCCGCAAACGCGAAGCCCACGGCGAGCCTGACCCCGACCACCTCACCAAGGAGGTCCTCGACGTTGTCCGCTGCGCCGTCGCCATTGCCGCCCACTACGGCTGCCTGGCCAACCTCCGCACCCTCACGTCGGCGAAGCTGGACTCCTATCGCCGCGAAGGGTGGGCGCGCTGACCGTCGGTCCTCCGCCTGACCGCTCATCGCCGTGCCGTCAGTGCCGGTCCGCGGAATCGCTCCCTGGCCCTGGCAGCGTTCAGGCCGAATCGGTCCTGACCAGCACGCTCACGAGGTCACGGGACTTTGCGACGGCCCTGGTTCCGGTACGGCGAGATCGGGCGGGCTCCCCGTCGCCGGCCAGGCGGCAACAGCCTGCGGCTGCGCGGCTTCCGGGCCGCCGCAACTGATGGCTCCAGTCCTGTGCCGTGACCCTGCTCGACGGGCACCTGGGCTCCTGCGCCACCGAGGCCATCGCCGAGGGCGGGGACGCGGCGAAGGCCAAGGTGGACGAGGCCACCCGGGCCATCGCCCGGCTGATCCGCGCATAAACCCGGCCGGTACGCCGACCGCCCCTCCACACGAAGCGGTTCGTGGAGGGGCGGTCGGCCTTCCGTGCCCGCCCGGGGCCCGCGTACCGGGCCGGGGTATGCCCCCGGCGCCGGGGCGGCCCGTACGATGAGCCGCTCGCGAGGGGGAAGGCGGAAAGCGATGCGCGTACGCCGGCTGGGAGAGCTGGAGGCCGAGATCATGGACCGGGTGTGGCTGTGGGAACGGCCCGTCTCCGTCCGCGAGGTCGTCGACGACATAAACCGGCGCCGCAAGGTCGCCTACACCACCGTGATGACCGTGGCCGACATCCTGTACCGCAAGGGCTGGCTGAGCCGCGAGAAGTCCGGCCGCGCCTGGATGTACGAGGCCGTGCGCAGCCGTGAGGAGTACACCGCGGCGCTCATGCAGGACGCGCTCGGCGACAGCCAGGACCGCAAGGCCGCGCTGCTGCGGTTCGTCGAGGTCATGTCCCACGAGGACGTGGAGGCGCTGGACGAGGCCCTGCGCGCGGCCCGTCCCGGCCGGCCCGCCGGCGAGCCGGGGGGCGGCCGGTGAACCACCACGTCCTGCCGCCCCTCGGACTGGCCCTGATCACCGGCCTGGTCCTCCCGTGGATGCTGGTCCGCGCCCACTGGGCGCAGCAGGTGCCACGGCTGGGACTGGCCGTGTGGATGCTGTGCGGTGCGGCCTTCGCGCTCTCCGTGGCGGTCCTCCCGGCGCAGTTGCTGCTCCCCGAGGAGACCAGTCACCGCCTCGTCGACGTGGTCCTGACGCTGCACCCGCCCTCCCCGGACCGGCTGGCGGCCGCCACGGGCCGCGAGTGCCTCGCCGCGGCGGCGGCTTTCGCCGTCCTGGCACTGCCCGGAGCCGCCTTCGTACGGGAGGTCGTGCGGGCACGGCGCGCCCGCGGCCGGCACGCCGAACTGCTGCGGCTGGTCGGCCGCTACGACGCCCGGCTGGGCGCGACCGTACTGGACGACGCGCGCCCCGCGGTGTACTGCCTGCCGGGGCGCTCGCGCCGGGTCGTGGTCTCCTCCGGGGCGGTGGCGGTCCTGACGGAACAGGAGCTGGCCGCGGCCCTCGCACACGAGCGGGCCCACATCGGCGGCCGGCACCATCTGCTGGTCGCCGCGGCCGGGGCGTACTCGGCGGTGTTCGGCAGGGTCCCGCTGGCCCGGATCGGCGGGCAGGCCGTACCGCTGCTGCTGGAGATGGCGGCCGACGACCGGGCGCTGCACGGCTGTTCCCGTGACGCGCTGGCCACGGCGCTGTACGCGCTCGCGGCGGGGCGCGCGCCGCGCAGGGCGTTCGCCGCGGGCGGGCCGTCGGCGGCGGTGCGGATGCGGCGCATCCTGGCTCCCCGGCACGCGGGGCATCCGGTGCTGCGGGGGCTGCTCGCGGTGGCCACGGCGGTGGCGGCCATCGCCCCGGCGGTCGTCGCCTGTTGCTGGACGGGCTGATAGCGCGACACCAACCCGGCTATTTACTAAGCCAATTCGTAGATTTCCCCTCGCTCCCGACCACTCGAATTGCCCGCTATTCTGGGCGCGTGCGGGCTCAGGACCGGTACGGCGAGAGGTGCGGAACAAATGCTGCTGGCTGACGTGCGGACGGCAGCGCCCGGCGACGCGACGGCGATTTCACGGCTCCTCGCCGAAGCGATTCGCACCGCCTACGCCGAGATCCTGGGAGAAATCCGCGTCGGCCGGCTGGTGTCGGACCATTGCGCACTGCCCCGTATTCGCGCGGAAATTGAAATTCCCGGCGGGGCGCCCGGCTGGCTCGGCTGGCTGGTCGCCACCGACGCGGACGGACGCGTGGTGGGGGCGGTCTCGGGCGGGCTCCCCGTCGCCGGCCAGGGTGAGATCTACGCCCTGTGCGCGGATCCTGCGCGGCTGCGGCAGGGGATCGGCACGGCCCTGCTGGCGGGCGCCACCGAGCGGATGCGGGAGCACGGGGCGGCCGCCCAGCGGATCGGCCTGCCCGCCGAACGGGCCCCGGCCCTGCCGTTCTTCAACCACCACGGCTTCACCCCGCTCACACCGGTCAGGCTCGGCCGCACCCTCTGACGGCCGCCGGGCCCCGCCGCAGCCGGCCCGCGGACGCCGCTCCCGGCTCCCCGCTCCCCGCTCCCCGCTCCCCGCTCCGCCGACGCTCGCGGCTCCGCCCCCGTTCCGCCCCGCCGACGCCCCCGGTCGCCCTCCGACGCCTCCCGGCCGCGCGCCCGGGTTCGTGGCAGATCCACGCCATCGCGTGTTCACGCAGCCCCTCGCTCTGGCCCAAGTCCCTTGCCACGGGAAAGGATTCCACCAGCGGCGCGCGGTACCCGACGGCACGGGAGACCCGCCCACGGAGCGTCGGAGCGAGCGAGCCCCTGGAGGAGCGATGCACACAACGAGCGGCACTTCCCTGTCCGTCAGGCCGGTCCCGCCCGCCGCGCCCGCCGCCCTCGCGCCGGTCCTGCCGTCGGCGCGCGCGACCACCCACCCGGCCGCGCTCACGGGCACCCCGGGGGACTTCCCGCCCGGCCTGGAATCGGTCGCGCCGGCCGACGAGGACGCGGGCTGGCTGCACGACGCGCTGCTCGGCCCGCACAGCGCGGACGTCGTCGGATACCTGCGCCTCGCGCGGGACTGCGGCGGCCCGGTCCTGGACCTGGGTTCCGGCGCCGGAAGGCTGGCGGTGCCGCTGGCCCGCCAGGGGTTCTCCGTCGAGGCCGTGGACCGGGACCCAGCCTGCCTGGAGCGGCTGCGGACCTGGGGCGCGCGGATCGGGCCGCAGGTGTCGCGGCTGCTGGTCACCACCCGGGCCGAACTGGCGGAGCTGAGGCTGCGGCGCAGGTACCGGCTGGCCCTGCTGGCCGGGACGATGGTCTCGGCCGTGGCCCCCGACGCCCGCCCCGGGCTGCTGCGCGAGATCGCCGCGCACCTGGAGCCGGGCGGCGTGCTCGCCCTCGACTACACGGCGCACCGGATGCGGGACCTGGCGCGGGAGCCCCGGCGCGCGTACGCGTTCCAGGTGCCCCGGTTCGACGGGATCGAGGAGTGGGCGGCGGCCCGGCAGGTCTTCGACCTGGACGGCATGAGCGAGCACGTCACCTACCACTGCGTGCGCACGGGCAAGCTGAGTACGGAGCGGACGGTGCTCAGCACCCGCAAGTGGATCGTCGAGCCGGAGCGGCTCGACGCCGAACTGCGTGCGGCGGGGCTGCGCGTGGAGCGCAGTCGGCGCCACCGCCTCGACGAGCGGACCGAGAGCGTCCTCCTCGTCTGCCGCGCCGACCGCTGAGCGCTCGGCTCCGGCACCGACTCGGGCACCGGCTCCGGCACCGGCACCACCGCGGTCCCGCTCCGCTCCCCCGCCGCCCGCTCCACGGGGACCGGCAAGAGGTACGATGCCCCCAAAGGTTTGAGTGGACCAGATGGCGGATGGTGGCGGAGTGAGGGCTGTCGTGGAGGAGCCGACCGGCCGCGAGGCGGTGATCCAGCGCCTCCGCGACGTGGGCCTGCGCGTCACGGGACCGCGCCTCGAAGTGCTCCAGGTCCTGGCGGCGGGCGGCCACATGGACGTCGAGTCGATCACGGCTGCCGCCCGCGAGCGGCTCGGGACGCTGACCAGCCAGGCCGTCTACGAGATGCTGCGCCACTTCCTGGAGACCGGTCTGGCGACGAAGTTCGACCGTCCCGCGCTGCCCGCCGTCTTCGAGATCGCGGGCCCGCCCCATCAGCACGCGCTCTGCGTGCGCTGCGGCCGGGTGGAGAACGTCGCGGCGGAGGTGCCGGAGCCGGCCGACGCCTCGCTCCGCTCCTGGCGGATGGGCGAGGGCGCGGAGATCATCTTCAAGGGGCTGTGCCCCGACTGCCTCCGGGCGCAAGAGGACTAGACCCCTTTTCGCCCCGGACGTGCGGGAGTTGGGCCCGCGAGCCCGTTCCGCACCGGCCGCGCGGGAGCCCCGCGGGAGTCGGGCGGCGACCCTTCCGGAGCCATCGGGCGCGGAGGCGCGCACTCCAGAGGGCTATTGTGACCCCCGTCACATCCGAAACACGGGGGCGCGGGCCCTCCCCCCGGCATGTGCCAAAGTGTGACTGTCGATTCGTAAGAAGAGGGGGTCGCTTTCGCGATGGCAACGGGCGACGGCAGGGACGGCATCCAGTCCGCCGACAGGGTGCTGGCGCTCTATCAGGAGCTGCGCCTGCGCGGGGTGTCCAACCTCCACGAGGTCTTCCGGGAACTCGGCCTGGAGCCCGAGGAGTCCGAGAAGTGGCGCGCGGAGCTCGCTTCCCTCGGCCTGATCGTACCGACGGGCACCACCCACGCCACCCGCGACGACCTCCAGTCGGGCGCCTGGGAGCCGGGGCCCGACGCGGTCGCCGTCGTCGATCCGGAGATCGCCCTGCTGCGGATGCTCCAGGGCGAGCGCGAGCGGCTGCGGGAGCACCTGGACGAGTCCGACCGCGCGTACAGCGCGCTGGAGACCCTGGTCGGACGGTTCCTGCGCCCCGGATCGCTGAACGGTTCGGAGGTCGAGGTGGAGATCCTCGACGACTACGGGCGGATCCAGCAGGTGCTGGAGGACATCACGGACGTCATCCGGCACGATCTGACGTCCATGCACGTGACGGCCCTGGTCCGGGAGGTCGCGGACCGGGTGCTCAGCCGCGACCGCCGGCAGATCGACAACGGGGTGCGCATCCGCGCCATCTACCACCAGCGGATCACCACCTCCCCGGAGGCGGTGGAGATGCTCCGCCGCCGCGTCGAGGCCGGTGTCGAGATCAGGCTGTCGCCCGCCGTCCCGATGAACATGATCATCGCGGACCAGCAGTTCGCCGTGCTGCCCGTACACCCCGACGACCGCGCGGCCGGCGCGATCCTGGCCCGCGGCCCGGCCCTCGTCCGTTCCTACCTGGCGCTGTACGAGCACTGTTGGCACGCCGCGACCCCGTACGGCGACGACGTCGCACCGGAACTCGGCGGCGACGGGCTGTCCGAACAGCAGCGGGCCGCGCTGAAGATGCTCGCCTCCGGCATGAAGGACGAGAAGGTCGCCCGCACGCTGGGAGTTTCCCTGAGGACGGTGAGCCGCATGCTGTCCGAGCTGATGCAGGAAATGGGGGCGTCGAGCCGCTTCGAGGCCGGCGTGCGCGCGCAGCGGCTCGGCTGGCTCGACTGACCCGAAATACCGGCGCAATACTCCGGGGGCCGGAGAACGGGGCCGGAGCAGGGGGCCGGAGAAGAACGGAGCCGCGGGCCGCCGGGCCGGGGAACGGAAAAGGCCCCGCGGCCGCCCGGGGGCGATCACGAGGCTTTGCCGCGCGGCGGTTCCGTCAGTCCCAGCCGTTGCCGTCGGGCCGGACCGCCGACACTGCGGTGACGGCGGCGGTACAGAGCGGACGGACGGGGGCCGCGGGGCGGGCGCCTGCGGGCGTTCCGGTGGCGTGCGCAGCGAACATGATTTCCTCCAGGAATTCAGAACGTCAATTCCGTCTCCGGGGATCCGTGCCGCCGGTATTCCTTCGAAGACATCTCCATTGTCCTACGGAATCCACGGCCGGTTCGGATTCCTGTAGCGCCTCTGAGGCGGATCTGAAGTCCATCGCCCGCCATTCCGGGCGGAGTTCATACAGATGTTACGCCTGCATACCTTTGGTCACCCCAAAAGAGCTGTTAGGGTGGGCTTCCGGCCTTCTCGGCCCTCCAGGTGAGAGGCGCCGGCGAGGCAGGAGCGTGCCGTCGCTCCTGCCTCACCCGTATCCGGCCCCGTACGCTCCTCGCGCAGCACGTCCCGGTACACCTCCAGGGTCCGCGCCGCCGCGGCCCGCCAGCTCATCGCCCGCGCGTGCCGGACCGCCGCCTCCCCCATCGCGGCGCCCGCCCGCGGGTGCTCGGCGAACCAGCGCAGCCAACGGGCGTACTCGACGGGGTCGTTGCCGTGCACCAGCACGCCCGTCACCCGGTCCCGCACGGCGGTCGGGAGTCCGCCGACCGCCGAGGCAAGGACCGGGGTCCCGCACGCCTGGGCCTCCAGCGCGACCAGCCCGAACGACTCGCTGCGGGAGGGCACCAGCAGGACGTCCGCCGCCCGGTACCAGTCGGCCAACTCGGCCTGTGGGACGGGCGGGTGGTGCCGCAGGACGTCCGACACCCGCAGCTCCCGCGCCAGTTCCCAGGCGTCACCGCGCGGCCCGGCGCCCGAGTTCCCGCCCACCACCGGGACGATGGTCCGCTCGCGCAGCCCCGGCGCGTCCCCCAGCAGCCGGGCGATCGCGCGCACCATCACGTCGGGGCCCTTGAGGGGCTGGATGCGGCCCGCGTACAGGGGGACGAACGCGTCGGCGGGCAGACCGAGCCGGGCCCGCGCCGCGGCCCGGCCCCGGCCGGGGCCGAACGTGCGCAGGTCGACGCCCGGCCGGACGATCTCGGTGCGGCGGGCCTCCGCCCCGTACAACTCCCGCAGGGCCCGCGCCTCCTCGCCCGTGTTCGCGATCAGCCGGTCGGCGGAGCCGACCACCTGGTGCTCGCCGCGCACGCGCAGCTCCGGCTCGGGGGTGTCGCCCTCGGCGAGGGCCGCGTTCTTGACCCGGGCCAGGGTGTGGGCGGTGTGCACGAGCGGGATCCGCCAGCCGGCGGCGGCGATGCGGCCCGCCTGGCCGGACAGCCAGTAGTGCGAGTGGATCAGGTCGTAGCGCCGCCGCTCCTTGAGCAGCGCCAGCGAGAACGGCACCACGAGGGCGGGCATGTCCTCCTTGGCCAGGGCCGCGCGCGGACCCGCCTCCAGGTGGCGCACGCCGACGCCGGGCGCGAGGGTGTCGCGCGGCGGGCGGGCCTCGCCCCGGCAGCGGGTGAACAGGTCCACCTCGACGCCCTGTTCGGCGAGGGCGCGGGAGAGCTGGACCATGTAGACGTTCATGCCGCCCGCGTCCCCGGTGCCGGGCTGGTGCAGCGGCGAGGTGTGGACGCTGAGCATGGCGACGCGCAAGGACACGTGGGGCTCCTACGGGGAAGGGCCACACGCCCGGCACCGCCGGGCGACCGGCGCGCGGTCACGCGGCGAAGGAGGGTTTCTGTCGTCGTGCAGTCGTACGGTGCCGGGCGCTCGCCCCGGACCGGGAGGCCGGCCCGGAGCCGGCCGGTCAGAAGCCGAACACCGGCCCCGAGGGCGGGGCCAGCCGGGTGCCCGGCGCGGGCGGGGCGAGCACCTCGGCCCGGACCGGGCCTCCGGGTTCCGCGCGCAGGGCCGCGGCGAGCCGGTCGGCACCCTCCGGCATCACCGGGCGGGCCCAGGCGCCGAGGGCGCGGGCCACGGCCAACTGGGCCGCGAGCACCGGCAGGTGCCGGCCGCCGGCGGTGGGGCGGTGCGCCTCGTGCGCGTTGACGTGGCCGAAGTCGGACACCGACCGCACCATCTCGTCGAGCAGCGCGACCGCCCTGCGGGGGTCGAAGGACTCCGGCGAGTACGCCTCGCGCAGGTCTTCCAGCCCGCGCAGCAGCCTGCGCTCCAGCACCTCCCAGCCGGTACCGCCGGGCAGCGCCTCGGGTACCCGTCCCGAGCTCTGCTCGCGCACGGCGGCGAACAGCCGGGACAGCCAGCTGTTCCAGCTCTCGTCGAGCTCGCGGCGGGCGGCGGCGAGCCGGTCCGGTTCGAAGGCGGTGCGGCGGCCCAGCGGCCGGGCCTGGAGCACGTGCCGGCGCAGGGTGTCCGACCCGTACTCGGTGATCAGGTCCAGCGCCCAGGCCTTCTGGCCGGTGCCCCAGACCAGCGCCTCGTCCTCGATGACGTACGCCTCGTTCACGCAGAAGCGCTGCGGCAGCTTCTCACCCCGGGCGAACAGCAGGACCGGCAGGAGGACGGCGTGGCAGAAGGCGTGGCCGAAGCCGCAGAAGTGGATGGCCCGCTCGGGCAGCGGGCGCTCGCCGTGGCCGAAGAGGTGCATCGCGGCGGCCTCGAAGCAGCCGTCGATGCGGTGTTCGGGGAAGCCGTCCACGGGGACGGGCAGCCCCCACTCGGCGGGGTGGGCCACCGCGATGTCCGGCAGTCCGTCCTCGACGAGCGACTCGCACAGCGCGGCCAGGCGCGGCGGCAGCCCGGTGGCGGCCCAGTACTCGGCGAGGGCCTCGCGGTGCGGCTCCAGCGGGATGTAGAGGCGGCGGCAGCGTCTGGGCACGGCCGGGGTGCCGCACTGGGCGCAGTGCGGCCCCAGCAGGTCCCCGCCGTCGTTGGGGCGGGCGCACTCGTGGCACATGCCGCCGTCGCTGACGGCCGCGCAGTGCGGGCAGGAGCCGGTGACGTGCGCTCCGTGGAGGAAGCGCCCACAGGGTTCGCAGTAGGGCGTCAGGCGGGTGCGGGCGGCGATGACGCCGTCCGCGTACAGCCGCCGGAAGAGGTCGCCCAGCCAGCGCGCGTAGCCCCGGTCCTGGCGCGGGCGGACGATGTGGTCGAACTCGACGCCCGAGCGCAGCCAGTCCGCCGTGATCGCGGCGCGGTACCCCTCGGCCACCTCCTCCGGCTTGCGCCCCGCGCGGAGCGCCCGGACGTGGACGGAGCTGGTGTGATCGGCGGTACCGGTGGTGAACAGGACGGGTTCGCCCTCGGCCCTGAGGTACCGGGACAGCACGTCCGCCGCGACGTACGGTCCGGCGAGGTGGCCGACGTGAAGTTCGCCGTGGGTGGCCGGCGGGGTCGCGGTGATCCAGACGGGGGTGCTCATGGGACCTCCTTGACGCTGTGGAGCGAAGTACGCAGCGAGGCTCGGAACGGAAGGGGGCGCGGACCTCCTCGCTCCGCACGGCGCGCACGGGGGCGGCGGGAGCGGAGGAGAGCGGGGTGCCCACCTCAGGGTGACAGAGAAACGAACCGCGCGGTCTGGTATGGGCTTGCGCGTTCACGCCGTTGCGCGGACACGCCAGTCGGACGGCCCGGCGGACGGCGCGGCGGACCGGTGTTGGCGTACTCGCGACATGACGCCTGTACGCCAAAGGGGCCGCCTTGCGGCCCACGGCCGCGCCCAACAGGCTGACCTCATGGAACACTTCGCGACCGATCGCATAGACCGCAGCGCCCCCGAATCCCTGCTGGTCGTGGCCGCGCACCCGGACGACATCGAGTTCTGCGTGAGCGGGACGGTCATGCGGTGGATCGCGCAGGGCACCACCCGCGTCACGTACTGCATCGTCACGGACGGCGGCGCCGGCGGGTACGACGAACAGCTCCCCCGCCAGGCCATGGGCGACCTGCGCCGCGCCGAGCAGGTGCACTCGGCCAAGCGCAGCGGCGTCGACGACGTCCGCTTCCTCGGCTACCCCGACAGCTACGTGGAGGCCGGCGTGGAGCTGCGCCGCGACCTGTGCCGGGTGATCCGGCAGGTCCGCCCGCAGCGTGCCGTCATCCCGAGCCCGGAGATCAACTGGTCCCGCATCGCCGACCTGCACCCCGACCACCGGGCGGTGGGCGACGCCGCGCTGCGGGCGATCTACCCGGAGGCGCGCAATCCGTTCGCGCACCCGTCGCTCCTCAAGGAGGAGGGCCTGGAGCCGTGGATCGTGCCGGAGCTGTGGCTGATGACGGGCCCGACGCCCAATCAGTACATCGACGTCACGCCCGTCTTCGACCGCAAGGTGGAGGCCCTGCGCATCCACACCTCGCAGACCGCGCACTTCGACGACCTCGCGGGACTGCTGCGGGAATGGCTGGGCGAGCACGCGCGGGCGGCGGGGCTGCCCCCGGGCCGGATGGCCGAGGCCTTCCAGGTCGTGCGGATCGACTGAGTCCCGCCCCCACCGGGTCGGTGGGGGCGGGACCTGTCGGTGCGGGCGGTCACCGGTAGATGAGCAGCTCCGGCTCGGTCGCGCCCGTCAGCGCGTAGCGCGTCGCGACCAGCGGACGGCCCGAGTAGAGGCGGATCAGCGTCGTCGCGTCGCCCACGAAGCGCGCGGCCGGACGGCCGGGCACCTCACCGCCGAGGACGAGCGGCCCCGTGTGGCCGTCGACGGCCGCGATCAGCCGGGGCGTGTCCCGCCTGCGGCTGGCGGTACGGAGCAGGGGCAGGGCGAGGGAGAGGCTGTGCCCGCCGTACGCCCCCGGTTCCCCGAACGCGTCCCGTACGTCGCCCGCGTGGATCCACTCCCCCAGGGCCACCGTGTCCAGCGTGCCGTCGCCCGCGGCGATGGCCGGGCCGGCTTCCGTGAGCCCGCGTTCCAGCTCGTCCACGATCCTGGCCACCGGCCAGTCCGCCCGCTCGGCCACGTCGGCGGCGTTGGAGGCGGGGAGGAAGACTCCCTCCTCCAGCCGGCCCTCCACGATGCGTACGAGGGCGGCCGCGCAGTGGGCCAGGACGTCCCGGACCGTCCACCCCGGGCAGGCGGTCCGCAGCCCGTACGCGGCTTCCGGCGCGCGGCGCAGGAGCGGGACCAGCGCGTCCCGTTCGGTGCGCAGCAGCAGGTCCGGCAGCCAGGGGTCGCGCACGTCGTCGTCGGTGTCCACGGCGCTCAGTAGCGGTAGTGGTCGGGCTTGTACGGGCCCTCGACCTCGACGCCGATGTAGGCGGCCTGCTCCGGGCGCAGGGTGGTGAGCTTGACGCCGA